>CAZBYE010000133.1:0-8709 GCA_964496045.1 uncultured Stakelama sp. | reverse complement strand
GTTTGGTGCGTTGTTCCTCAATTACGACGTGCGGGGGCGCCGCTGGGTGCCTTATGCCACCATCTATCCGTTCGCCGAGGGGTTGGCGGGGGTGTTGATGACGGCGCATGCGCTGCCGTGGCTGTCGATTCCCGTTGCGTTGTTCGTCGGCGGCATCGGCGCAGTTTCGGTGTTCAAGGCGGTCTATATCGACAAGCGCGAGCTCAAATGCGCGTGCATGGGCGGAGACAGCAACGTCCCGCTCGGCTTCATCTCGCTGACCGAGAATCTGATGATGATCGCGATGGCGGTGTGGATGCTGAGCGCGGCGCTCAATCCCGGCCATCCAGTTCACTGACCCGCTTCTTTGGCGCCTGCGCGCGATAGCTTTCCTCGATCCAGTCCTTGAGCTGGGCGAGATCGGGGATCGCATCGTCGCCGGGCGTAAAGGTCACCCAGCCGCTTTTGCCCAGCCCATAGGCAGTCGGCGCGGCATAGGGCAGCTCGAGCGCGACCTCGCTGGTGTAGCGCAGCTTCGCGGACATCTGGAACGCGTCGTCGGTCGAGAGATAGGCAAAGGTCTTGTCGTTGACCGCCAGGTCCGCATGCCCCGGCCATGGCGATTTGAGGTGCGCGCCGGGCAAGGTCAGTCCCCATTCGCGCAGTTCCTCGATCCTTGCGTGTCCTTTGCTCATGCGGCGCACAATAGCAGCGCAACGCAGCGTCTGGAATGCTCAGTCCGTGCGGTGAGGTAGCGTCAGGATGAAGCGCGCACCTTCGTCCGGTGCGCTGTCGACCAATATGTCCCCGCCCACCGCCCGCGCCAGCCGCCGCGCGATGTAGAGGCCGAGCCCGCTCCCCCCCGGCTCGGTCGGATCGACCCGTCCGAACTTCTCGAAGATTTTGGCCTGATCCTCAGCGGCAACACCCTTGCCCTGATCGGCGACGATCACGCAGCCCAGCCCGCCCTCACGCTCGATCTGGACCCAGACCGATCCGCCCGGCGGCGAATAGCGCACCGCGTTGCCGATCAGATTGACCATGATCTGCAGCACGCGGCGAAACTCGCCCGTCACTGGCATCGTCTCATCGGCGCGCGGCTTCTCGATCCGCACATCCGCTTCGCTCGCGCGCACCGCCAGCAGCCCCGCCGCGCGGCGGGCGATATCGGCCAGATCGATCGGCTCGATCTCGACGGTGAAGTCGTCGCGCTCGATCGCGCTCAGATCGGCCAGATCCTCGACCAGCGACAGCAAATGCCGCCCCGCATTGGAGATGTCGGTCGCATACTCCGCATAATCGTCGCGCAGCGGCCCATCGACCCGCGCGCTGATGCTGTCGGCATTGGCGATGATCCGCGACAGCGGCGCCCGCAACGCCTTTTCCAGCCGCTGGCCGAACTCGCTGGTGAATTCCGGGTCGGCCACGGCCTGCGCGGCGGCGGCAGCAGCCTCCTCGACCGGGTCGACCATCATCGCCGCGCCGCTGAACCCGGCAAAACGCCCCAACGCATCGATCCGCGGGCTGGCGGAAATCCGCACCCGCTGCCCGGTCCCGCGCAACTCGGCGACCTGCCCTTCGAACCGGGTCTGCTCGGCAGCAGCGGTCAGAATCGGCAGTGCGCCCTCATCATCCGCCTCGAGCGCGAACAACAGCGTCAGCGGCTGGCCCAGCATCGCCGCGGCGTCGAAGCCATGTTCGATCCCTGCCTCGGCGGCCAGATGCGTGATCCGCATTGCCGCGTCGGTCTCCCACACCCAGTCGGCTTCGGCGTGGAGGAAATCATTCTCGCGCAACGCGTCGCCCTCTGGCGCCTGCCATGCCGCCCGCGGGCGCCAGCCACTCACTTCGAGCCGGACGCCCTCGCGATCAGGTTCGGCGCGGACCCACAGGTCCAGATCATCCTCGCCATCGGCAGCGACCACCCCGCGCGACACCGCGATCCCCAGCCGTTGCGCCAGCCGCACGATCGACGCAATCGGCGGCACCGCAATCGGCGCGCCCACCTTGCCCCCGGCGCGCGCATTGAGGTCGGCCAGACGCGCCTCGGCATGAACCAGCCGCCCGTCGGGATCGATCCGTCCCATCGCGATCGGCAGATTGGGTTCCATCGCGTTCATCGCGCAGCCCCCTTCAGCGCGAGCAGCGCAGCGCGATAATCGGCCGGCAGGCTCAGCGAAGCGATCGCCTCACGCGCCTCCCCCACGCCGATCTTCATGATCGAATCGAGCTGATCGGCAAACGCCTCGACATTGCGGCGCGGATCGGCCTCGCTCAGCGCCACGCCGAGCCGCGCTACCGCCGCCCGGTCGAAGTCGAGCGCGCGCAGCGCCACCCATAGCCGCCCGCTCACGGCGTCGAACGTCATCGCCCGCGCGCCGTCGAAATCGATTCGCAGTGCATGCGCGAGCAGCGCCGCGAACAGCGCGACGCGCCGGTCGCCCAGCGCTTCGGCCAGCAATTCGGGAAGCTCGCCGGGCCGCGCATCGATCGCCGCCGCCAGCCGCATTGCAGCCGCCTCGAGTCGGCCGCCCTCGTCGTACGCGGCGAGGCTGCGCAGTGCAGCCTCAGCCAGCGCGCGGTCGAGCGCGGGCGCAACCCCCGCCACCCCGCACCGCAGCGCCGCCGCCACCTGCCAGACCAGCCGGTGATGCAATTCCGACGGCAGATCGGTCTGCGCGAGCGGACCGTTCTCAGGCACGCTGCGCCGGCGGCTCTCGCTCACCAGCACCGCCGCCGCGCCCTGCGCCAGCAGCCGGTCGGGATGCTGCGCCAGCCGGTTAAGCAGGCTCGCCCGCTCGGGCTCGTCCTGCGCCTGCACCGCCATCCCGTCCGCGAGCAGGTCCTGCCGCACGCGCGCGATCAGTTCGCCCATCAGCGCCGGATCGCGCAGCAATCCCGATGCATGAAGCGTATCAGCAACCCCGCTTTGCGCTTCCAGCATATCGGCCAGCGCCGCCTCGCCCTGCGCACGCAGCAGCCGCGCGGCATGGCCGCCCACTTCACCTTCGATCGTCGCGACCAGCGCACGCAACAGCCGCGCCAGTGCAGCGCGCGTCCGCTCGTCGAGCCGGTCGTCGTCGGAGAGCGAAAAGTCCGCAATCGACGCGTTCAGCGCACGATGCGCAGCGCCATCCGCTGCCGCGGTACGCGCGAGCAACGCCTGTGCCCCGTCATGGGCACCCTTACGCATGTCGCCAATCGGCCTGGACATGGTTCCGAACTTAAAGGAACTGCGGTTAAGACAGAGCTAAGGCTTTTCGCGTCGACTCTCAACCGCCATGGCAAGCGTCACGAACGCATAAACCGTCACCAGCGCCAGCCCCCAGCTCACCCGATCCGCGATCGCAAAGGGAGTAACCAGCAGCAGATAGCCCGCGGGGCTGCCCCACCAGCGCCTGATCCGCGCCTGCGTCCGCTCGCCGATCAGCGCCGCGGCGATCCCGGCCAGTGCCAGAATCAGCCCGTCAAGCGTGCCATCCACCCGCGATTCGGTCATACCGAGCGCCAGGATCACCACCGCGGCGATCACCCCGATCAGATGCTCCTGCGTCGCTGCGCGCTTTTCCTCGCCCCGCAGCGCCGACAGCGCCGCGCCGGTCGCCAGCGCCGCCACGCCCGGCAGCGCAACGCCGGCGCCCCACGGCCAGCCAAGACCGATCAGCGCTGCCGCACCCGCGCCCAGCGCCAGACCACCCGCCATCAGCACCCATCCGGGCACCGCCTTCTCGACCACCTTGGGCAGCACCCACCGCGCAACCCGCGTGAAGACATGCCGGTCGGCCCAGCTCGTCCGCCGCTCGGTCAGCGCCGCCAGCACCGCGTTGCTGCGCGAGGCAAGTGCCCCGCCATCGCGCTCGACGCCATGGCCCGAACGCACCGCGCTCGACGGCAACATCACCTGCTCGGCGCCCGCCTGCACGATCGCGCGCAGCAACGTGGACTGGAAATCATAATCCGGCGGGAACGCCGCGATGTCGGCGATGCGCTGCGCCGGAATGCGCGCGACCCCCGCCCAGCAATTCTGCGCATCGACCCGCTCGAGCGACGCCGCCGGCTCCTGCGTCACCAGGATCGCGTCCTTGCCCTCGTTCGCCATCTTCTCGACGACATCGTCGGTGGTGACGAGGCCATCGGCGAGCACCACGACGCTCGCCAGCGGGTGCGCCTTGGTCGATGCTTCCGCCGCCGAACGCACGATATCAACCGGAACCCCGCGCTTGGCCGCACGGCTGACCGCGCCCAGCAGCGCCGGCGTCACCCGCGTCACCGCGACCAGAATCTGCCCCGCGCCTGCCCCGACCAGCAGCCGCGCCTGATACTCGAGCAGCGTCATGCCCCCGAACGGCAGCGTCGCCGCCAGCGTCCCGGGCTTGTCGCCTGCGTCCTCGGTCGCGAAAATGAGCCCCGCTAACATCATGCTTGCGGTTAGGGGAAAGTCGGAAGCGAAGGAAGAACCCAAAATTGACCGCGCGACCAACCTCCCCCCGTTCGGGCTGAGCATCTCCCGTTCGGGCTGAGCTAGCCACTGCTTCCCGAACGCCCTCAACAAGCTCAGGACAAACGGTGGGTCCGCGCGCTCAATACAGCAGGAAGCCCCGGCGAACCGTTTCCCACGCCGCCTCGTCCGCCCAGGCCAGCGCATCCAGATCGCCCGGCGCCGCGGCCACGTCATCGACCCATTCGCGCAGCCGCGGCCCGCCGTTGATCACATCGATCGCCGGCTTCCCGAATTCATACTCGTACGGGAAGTCGCGCCACAGGTCATAGGCAGGATAGAGCGAGCGGATCGCTCTGAACCCCAGCGCCTGCAGCCGCCACGGCCGGAACGCGTCGTGGGCGTATCCCGCTCCCTCGGCATGAATGAACACGCCGCTGCACAATTCCCCCACATGCTTGTGGAAGGTCGGCTGGAACCAGAAGTCGCGCAACGTGCAACCCGCCAACCATTCCGGCGCGATCCGCCGCATCTCGGCGATCACCGCCCTGGCGTCGATATCCGGGGCGCCGAACAGTTCCAGCGCGCGCGTCGTCCCGCGGCCTTCGGACAGCGTCGTCCCCTCCAGCATCACGGTGCCGGCATAGGCGCGCGCCATGTTGACGTTGGCCGCGTTGGGGCTGGGGTTGATCCACACCCGCTCAGGCGGCCAGCCAAAGCCGGGCGCCGCATCGGGTGCCCAGCCCTGCATCTCGATCACGCGATAGGCCACATCCAGTTTGAAATGCTCAATGAACCACGCGCCCATCTCGCCCAGCGTCATACCGTGCCGCATCGGCATCGGCCCCGCCCCGACGAAGCTCTCCCAGCCGGGCAGCAAGGTCAGCCCCTCGACCGGGCGGCCCGCTGGATTGGGCCGGTCGAGCACCCACACTTCCTTGCCGTGCTGCGCCGCCGCCTCGAGCATGTAGAGCAAAGTCGTGACATAGGTGTAGATGCGGCAGCCCAGATCCTGCAGGTCTATCAGGACGATGTCGAACGTGTGCATCGACTGGCCGGTCGGCCGCCGTACTTCGCCGTAGAGGCTGAACACCGGCATCCCGTAGGTGGGATCGGTATAGTCCGGCGACTCCATCATATTGTCCTGCAGGTCGCCGCGCACGCCATGCTGCGGCCCGAACACCGCCGAGACATTTACCCCCGCCGCGACCAGCGCGTCGAGCGAGTGGGTCAGGTCCGCTGTCACCGAGGCGGGATGCGCAAGCAGCGCCACCCGACGGCCCTTGAGTTGGTCGAGAAGCGCGGGGTCGGCGAGCAGCCGGTCGATACCGAAGTTCATGAAGCGTCAGGTGCCGGGAGTTCGAGCGCAAAGCAATCGGGATGATGGAAATCAGGCTTTCCGGGCGGGTGGTTGAGTGCCCAATAGGATTTGGTGCCGTCGGCTTCCTCGATCACGGCGGAGAGGGCCATTTCCAGTCTGCTCGACGGCATGGCAGCCAGATCGACGTCCGCCACCAGGATGAAGTCACTGCCGCTCGACTCGAGCCAGATATGCGGATCGACTGGCAGATCCAGATTGCGCATCCCGACGCGATATCCATCGAACGCATAAGCGGCCCATTGCCCGGATGGCGAGAGGTTGAACTCGAAATAGCTCTCGCCGCCTTCGGGCTTCAGGAACATCTCGCAGCAGGTTCGCTGCCACAGTCCGTCTGCCCGGTTCGGCGACGCCAGCTCGGGAACCGCCAACATGGCTCCCGGTGCGACGGAGAAGGTCAGCAGCACATCATCGGCATCGGTCATGCATATTTCGACAGCGACGGATTCGACCGAAGCCGCAGGCGTATCCGGATGGCAGATCAACTGAACCCGATGCTCGATCATCCCTCACTCCGTTTGCTCTGAGCTTGTCGAAGGGTCTGCCCCAACCGGGCCTCACTGCCCAGCCCCACGCCGTTCGGGCTGAGCTTGTCGAAGCCCCGCTCCATGCCCCCGCACCACAGCACCCGGCCAAATCACACCCAAAAACAACTTTCCTAATTGGATCTCGCCTGCTTGGCTCGCGGCATGACCTGTGCATCGTCCACCTCCGGTCCACTGACGCGAAAGTGTCGCGCGACTGCCGCGGGCGTGTCGCCTTGGTGTCGCGTAAGTGGCGCGCACCTGTCGCGTCACCGGCGCGCGGGTGTCGCGTCGGTGGCGCTTCACCGACGCGTTCCAGTCGCGTCGATCAGGCCCTCCCCTCCTGACACTCCGGGAAACCGCTCAAATCCGTCAACTGTGTCAATCTGCGCCCGTCACGCCGCCCCATGGCGCACCGCGCGCAACCCTGCTAACCGCGCCGCGCTATGACCGAATATACGTCCGATCTGCTTCGCCTGCTCGACCAGCGTGGATATATCCACCAGGTTACCGACGCCACCGCGCTCGACGCGCTGGCCAGTAAAGAGATCGTGCCCGGCTATATCGGCTTCGATCCGACCGCGCCCTCGCTCCATGTCGGCAGCCTCGTCCAGATCATGCTGCTGCGCCGCATGCAGCAGGCCGGTCACAAGCCGATCGTGCTGATGGGCGGCGGCACCGGCAAGATCGGCGATCCGAGCTTCAAGGACGAAGCGCGCAAGCTGATGACCGACGAGATCATCGCCAGCAACGTCGCCTCGATCAAGACGGTGTTCGAGAAGTTCCTGACCTTCGGCGACGGCCCCACCGACGCGGTGATGGTCGACAATGCCGACTGGCTCGACAAGCTCGAATATATCCCGTTCCTGCGCGACATCGGCCGGCATTTCTCGGTCAACCGGATGCTCAGCTTCGACAGCGTCAAGCTGCGGCTCGACCGCGAACAGTCGCTGTCGTTCCTCGAATTCAACTACATGATCCTCCAGGGCTATGACTTTCTGGAACTGTCGCGCCGCGCCGCGTGCCGCCTGCAGATGGGCGGCTCCGACCAGTGGGGCAACATCGTCAACGGGATCGAGCTGTCGCGCCGTGTCGACGGGACCGAGGTTTACGGCGTCACCACCCCGCTGATCACTACCGCCGATGGCGGCAAGATGGGCAAGACCATGTCGGGCGCGGTGTGGCTGAACGAGGATCAGCTTCCGGCATTCGATTACTGGCAGTTCTGGCGCAACACCGACGACCGCGATGTCGGCCGCTTCCTGCGCCTGTTCACCGATCTGCCGCTCGACGAGATCGCCCGCCTCGAAGCGCTCGAAGGCGCCGGGATCAACGAAGCGAAGAAGATCCTCGCCACCGAAGCGACCGCCATGTGCCGCGGTCGCGATGCAGCGGAGGCCGCCGCCGAAACCGCGCGCAAAACCTTTGAGGAAGGCAGTTCGGGCGACGACCTTCCGACGCTGGCGGTGCCGTCGGACGGCATCGGCATCGTCCAGGCCTTTACCGGGATCGGCTTCGCGACCTCGAACAAGGAGGTCCGCCGCAAGATCGACGAGGGTGCGATCCGCGTGAACGGCGAGAAGGTCGCCAACTCCGACGCGATCGTGAAGCCGGGTGACAAGATCAGCTTCGGCCAGAAGAAGCACGGTCTGATCGTGGAGGGATGATAGGCTTTCGCTAACCACGAGAGTTGCCGGGACGTTTACACACGCCGCTTTAGCCTTTGCTTCCAGGGTGTTGGGGAGTCTGGCGGACATGGACGCGTGACGTATCAATTCTCATCCGGCGCGGCCGCCGCACCCGCGGACGATCGCCGCCTGATCGAGCGCGACGAGGTCCATTACCGCGCCCGCGCCTTCGGCCCCGATGCCCAGCCGGTCACCCTGCTGATCGTCAACATCTCGCCTCACGGCCTGATGGCCCGCTGCGAAAAGCCCTTCACCGAGGGGGACCGGATGCGGGTAACCCTCCCCGCGGTCGGTGTGGTCGCAGCGGAGGTCCGCTGGTCGCTCGGCGGCCGCCTCGGCGCCAGCTTCGACACCGCGATCGATCTCGCCAGCTACTATGAGCTGATTGCCCAGCTGATGAAGAAGTAACCTAGCCCTTCCGGACCAGAACGACACCGGCCAGCACCAGCAGCACGCCAAAGGCCTTCATCGGCGTCACCGGGTTCTCCGGCAGCCGGATCAGCCCGAAATGGTCGATCACCAGCGCCGCCGCCAGCTGCGCGGCGATCGCGATGGTCAGCATCGAGGCAAGCCCCAGCCGCGGCGCGGCATAGGCCGAGGTCGAGACGAAGATCACGCCATAGATGCCGCCCGTCCAGGCCCACCAGGGCATGTCCTTGAGCGTGGCGGGAGAGGTGCGATCGAGCGTCGCCCAGATGCCGA
>CAZBYE010000132.1:0-8711 GCA_964496045.1 uncultured Stakelama sp. | reverse complement strand
GGGCCGAGCGGCTGTGCAGGCAACGCGGCACCCGTGGAGCTCGTGACCGAAGAGCCGGGGCCGCGGCCGGGACGGGGCGACGATCTGTCCGGTGACTTCAAGGGCCGCGTCAACCGCTTCGAGCGCGAGCTGCTGAGCCGGGCATTGTCCGAGAATCGTTTCAACCAGCGTTCAACTGCCGAGGCACTGGGCCTGAGCTACGACCAACTCCGTCATGCGCTGAAACGGCATGAGTTGTTGAACGCCGGGGGGTAGCCGGTTGCCATGCGGGGTGAGGGCAGCCTATCGCCCCTCGCATGGAATTCAGCACCGAGATCATCGCCTTCCTCCTCGCCGTTGCGTTCGTCGCAGGCACGATCGATGCGATGGCGGGTGGGGGCGGGCTTCTGACCATTCCCGCGCTGATGGCGGTAGGCGTCCCGCCGGTCGCGGCGATCGCAACCAACAAACTCCAGAGCGCGTTCGGCACCGCTTCGGCCTGCATTGCCTATTGGCGCGGCGGGCATCTCGATCTGCACCGGTTCGCAATGCCCGCAGCCGGTGCATTCCTCGGCTCCGCGGCCGGGGCTTTCACCGTCCAGCGGGTCGATCCCGGATTCCTGACCGCCTTCGTACCGATCCTGTTGATCCTGATGGCGATCTACTTTCTGCTCGCCCCGCCAATGGGGGAGGCCGACCGTCACGCCCGGCTGGGCAGCGTGGGGCTTACCGCAGTATCGGTGGTGCTGGGTTTCTATGACGGCTTTTTCGGGCCGGGCGCCGGATCGTTCCTGACGACGATGATGGTCGCGCTCGCCGGGCTTGGCCTCGTTCGCGCGATTGCCAACGCCAAGTTCCTCAATTTCGCCACCAATGTCGCCGGTCTGATGGCGATGATCGCGGGGGGAAAGGTATTGTGGATGATCGGCTTCGGCATGGCCGCCGCCAATGTCGTCGGCAATCAGATCGGCGCGCGGCTGGCGATGCGGTTCGGGGGGAAGGGGGTGCGTCCGCTGCTCGTCCTCATGTCGATCGCGCTCACGGTAAAGCTGCTGTCCGATCCCGCGAACCCGATCTGGGCCTGGCTTCCCCACTGATCGCCCATTTCGATGGCGTATCGAGAAAAATTTGTGCGGCGAAGCCCCCGCTGATGCGTTAGGCGGGCGCGACATAAAACAAGGAGGGTCTTCCCCATGGCTTTTGAACTTCCCACGCTGCCCTATGCCAAGGATGCGCTTGCGCCGACCATCTCGGCCGAGACGCTCGATTTCCACTATGGCAAGCACCACAAGGCCTACGTCGACAAGACCAACGGCTTCGTCGCAGACAAGGGCCTTGAGGGGAAGAAACTCTCCGAGGTCATCAAGCATGCCAAGGACACCGGCGACAAGGCGCTGTTCAACAACTCGGCGCAGATCTGGAATCACAGCTTCTACTGGTTCGGCCTCACGCCTGAGCCCAAGGAGCCGACCGGCAAGCTGGCCGAGCTGATCGAGAAGACCTTCGGTTCGAAGGAAGAGTTGGTGAAGAAGCTGATCGCTGAGGCGACCAACCACTTCTCCAACGGCTGGGGCTGGCTGGTGCTCGACGGCGACGAGCTCAAGGTGACCTCGCTCCATGACGCCGACACGCCCGTCGTCTATGATTACAAGCCGCTGCTGACGATCGATGTGTGGGAGCACGCCTATTACATTGATTACCGCAACGCGCGCCCGGGCTATCTCGACGCGATCACCAAGATCATCGACTGGGATTTCGTCGCAGCGAACCTCGATGGCGAAGGCGTGAGCCGGGCCGACCAGAACGGCTGATCGCCCGACGGTAGAAACGAAAAGGGCCGCGGTTCACCCGAACCGCGGCCCTTTTTCTTGTCTGGCCTGGAGGCTCACTGCTCTGGCGGCAGCGCCTTGTCGACGATTTCGCCGTCGGTGGTCAGGCCGTGGCGCAGCAGCATCGGGATATTGCCCATCGCGAAAATCAGTGTCAGCGGCACCACGCCCCACAGCTTGAATCCGACCCAGAAGTCCCAGCTCTGCGTGCGCCAGACGGCCTCGTTCAGCACCGCCATCGCGACGAAGAACACCGTCCAGTTGATCGTCAGCAGCCGCCAGCCCTTGGCGGTGAGGCCGGGATAGGCGCTTTCCAGCAGCATCTGCAGCAGCGGCTTCTTCGTGATCAAGCCATAAGCGAGCACCGCCGCGAACATCGAATAGACGATGGTCGGTTTCACTTTGATGAAGGTCTCGTCATGGAACCAAAGCGTCAGTCCGCCGAACACCAGCACCAGCGCGCCGGAGATCCAGAGCATCGGCGAGACGTGCTTTGTCTTCCACAGCGAAATGCCGATCGCGATGAAAATCGCGACCATGAACGCTGCGGTCGCCGCCATCATCCGCGCCAGTTGCGGTCCGCCCATGAGGCTGTTGACGGCAAAGAATACCGCGAGCGGACCGAAATCGATCAGCATGCGCAGCCCGGGCGCGGGTTTTGCGGGTTTGGTCTCGGTTGCGGTCATGCACTCACTTTACCGTTCGCCCTGAGCTTGTCGAAGGGCAAGTTGCGGGGCGGGCTTCCCCCGGGATCAAGTCCGCGGTCGGCCCGAACGGATGTCTAGCTTTTGGTGAACGCCTCGACCCCGGCGATGATCCGGGCGACCTCATTGGGATCGAAGCCGCGTAGGTCGTCGACCTTCTCGCCAACACCGATCGCATGGATAGGCAGGCCGAATTTCTCTGCCGCTGCGACCAGCACGCCACCGCGCGCGGTCCCGTCGAGCTTGGTCATGACGATCCCGGTGACCCCGGCGATCTCCTTGAACACCTCGATCTGGCTGAGCGCATTCTGCCCTGTCGTTGCGTCGAGCACGAGCAGGACGTCGTGCGGTGCGCCCGGGTCGATCCGCCCGAGCACACGGCGGATCTTCGCCAGCTCGTCCATCAGCTCGCGCTTGTTCTGCAACCGGCCCGCGGTGTCGACGATCAGCACGTCGGCACGCTGGTCGGTCGCCTGCTTCAATGCCTCGAATGCGATCCCGGCCGCGTCGCCACCCTCGGGGCCCGCGATGATCGGTACGCCGATCCGCTCGGCCCAGGTCTTGAGCTGGCCGATCGCCGCCGCGCGAAACGTATCGCCCGCCGCGAGCATCACCTTCAGCTCCTGATCCTTGAGGATTGCGGCAAGCTTGGCGATGGTGGTGGTCTTGCCCGATCCATTGACGCCGATCACGAGGATCACCTGTGGGCGTGCCTTGTCGGTGGTCAGCGGCTGCGCGACGGGGACCAGTGCCTTCTCGATCTCCTCGGCAACGATCAGGCGAATGCCCAGATCCTCCATGCCGCGCTCGAACTGGCCGTCTGCGAGCCGGTTGCGGATGCGTGCCGCCGTCCCGGGCCCAAGGTCGCTGGCGATCAGCGCTTCCTCGATCTCGTCGAGCGTCGCGTCGTCGAGCCGTGCCGCGCCGAGACCGGCAAGGTTGCCGACCAGCTTGTCCGATGTCTTCTTGAACCCGCCGAGCAGCCGCTCGCGCCACGAAGGCCCGCTCATGCTACCGCCCCGATCAGCTTGCCATCCTGTACCCGTTCGATCTTCACGTTAGCGATTGTCCCGACTTCCTGTTGCGGAAGCAGCACTTCCGCGAAGTTGCCCGCATGCCCGCGGTCGCCCGGTCTTTCCACCAGAATCGACTGCGATGCCCCGACCAGTGAGTCCAGCCACGCCGCCCGCCGCGCGGACGCCCGCTCCCGCAGCGCCGCCGCACGGGCCTTGGCAACCGCCGGCGGGACCTGTGGCATCCGCGCCGCCGGGGTGCCGTCGCGCGGGCTGTAGGGGAAGATATGCGCATGGACGATGTCGCAGTCGGCGATCAGCGCCAGCGTGTTGGCGAACATCGCCTCGTCCTCGGTCGGGAAGCCCGCGATCAGGTCCGCGCCGATCGCGATTTCGGGTCGCGCCGCCTTGAGCCGCGCCACCAGTCCTACCGATTGCGCGCGCGAATGCCGCCGCTTCATGCGTTTGAGGATCATGTCGTCGCCCGCCTGAAACGACAGATGAACATGCGGCATTACCCGTTCCTCCTGCGTCAGCAACGCGAACAGCCGCTCGTCGATCTCGATCCCGTCGAGTGAAGAGAGGCGCAACCGTTCGACCCCTGTATGCGCCAGCACCCGCTCGACCAGCATGCCCAGTGTGGGCGACCCCGGCAGGTCGGGGCCGTAGCTCGTCAGATCCACCCCGGTCAGAACGACCTCGCGATGCCCGGCGGCAACCAGCGTCTGCACCCGCTCGACCACCGCGCCGGCCGGTACCGACCGGCTGTTGCCGCGGCCAAAAGGGATCGCGCAGAAGGTGCAGCGATGGTCGCACCCGTTCTGCACCTCGACAAAGGCGCGGGCATGCGCGGAAAAGCTCGCGGCAAGGTGCGGCGCGGTCCGGCGCACCGCCATAATGTCCTGCACCAGCGCAGCTTCGCCCGATGTCCATGCCGCGGGCAGCAGCTTCTCGGCATTGCCGATCACCCGGTCCACCTCAGGCATGTCGCCAAAGCTCCTGGGATCGATCTGCGCTGCGCAGCCGGTCACCACGAGCTGCGCGTCCGGACGCGCGCGCCGCGCCTGACGGATTGCCTTGCGGGTCTGGCGCACCGCCTCGTTGGTCACCGCGCAACTGTTGACGACGACGACGTCCCCGGACCCAAGCAGCGCCCGGATCGTTTCGCTCTCAGCAAGGTTGAGCCTGCAACCCAGGCTGATTACCTCTGGTCCGGCAATGGAGGACGACATGAGCGGCGATCTAGGGCTGGCGGACGGCGAAGTCCATGCGGAGGCGCGGGACGTGCTCGCCTTCTGGTTCGACGAACTGACTCCCGAACAGCATTTCGCGAAGGACGACGCGCTCGACGCGACGATCCGAACCCGCTTTGCAGCCTTGCACGATCTGCTGATGGCGAGCGGTGCGGCGGGCTGGCGTGACGCCCCCGAATGCCTGCTTGCCGCCGTGATCGTGCTCGACCAGTTCAGCCGCAATATTCATCGCGGCTCGGGGCAGGCCTATGCCGCCGACACGCCGGCGCTGTCGCTGACGCCGGAGGCGAACGGCCAACCTTGGGACGACCGACTCCCGCCCGAACGCGCGGCGTTCCTCTACATGCCGCTGATGCATGCCGAGCACCCTGAGGCGCAGCGGCTAAGCCTGCGCAAGTTCACCGCGCTCGGCCAGCCCGAGAATTTGCGCTTTGCGATGGAGCATGCGGTCGTGATCGAGCAGTTCGATCGCTTTCCCAGCCGCAATGCGGCACTGGGGCGGACCTCCACGCCCGCTGAACTCGAATATCTGAAACGTCCCGACGCGGGTTGGTGAGCGCGTCGGGTGATCAGGCCGGGTGCGGCTCCAGCCGGATATCGCGCCGTGCCAGCAGCACGCCGTCGTCGGTCCGCGCCAGCTTGATGATCCCGTTCCCGCCGCGCAGTTCGCATGCCTTGCGATAGGCCGCGGTCACCCCGAACTCGCCGTCAAACACGACATCGTCGATATAATAAGGCCGACGCCCGGGCTCGCCAACGAACAGATGGACATGCGCCGGCATCGACCGGTCGGGATAGATCGCGGGCTTGATCGTGCGGAAGGTGTAGCGCCCGTCTGCCCCCGTGACGGCCCAGCCGCGCAACCGGCCATGGCGGCGGCTCCAGACCGTCTCGTTCGATCCGTTGGCATAGAGGCCGGCGTGGTTGGTGTGGTGGGCATAGATGACGACCCCGGCGGCGGGCGTCGCACCGTCAGCGGCCAGCACCCGGCCAGTCAGGATCATCCGCTCGCCCGGTTCGCCGGCGCTGGCAAGCTGCACAATGGCTGCATGCGCGGTTCGCGGGCGTTCGCCAACGGCTTCGCATCCCTCGCAATTATAGAGATCGGCTCGAGCCGCCCGCTGTGGCTCCAGTGGTTGCGCGGTGAGGCCGCGGATCGCGAGCAGGCCGCCTGCGCCGCCTGCCAGTGTTAACAGCATCAATCGCCGGTCAACTGTCATCGCGGATGTCCCTCGCGCTTGTAGTGCGCGATACTAGATCGCTCTCGTGCGAAGGAGAAGGGGCATCAACCGGCGCGCCGCTCGGTGTCCGGCACGATCGGCACGACGGTGGCGGCCGGCATCTGTTGGCCATTCGGCACCAGCATCCGCTTTTCCGCGAGCAGCCGCCGTGCGCCCGCAACCGATAGCGGCTTGCCATAGTACCAGCCCTGCGCCTTGGCGCAGCCCAGCGCCTTGACGCGCGCTTCGATCGCCGCGTCCTCGACGCCCTCGGCGGTGATCGGCAGGTTGAGGCTCTCGCCAAGGCTGACGATCGCGTTGACGATCGCGGCGGAATCCGCGCTCTCGTTCAGCGAGATGACGAAGCTCTTGTCGATCTTGATCCGGTCGAAGGGCAGGGCGCGCAGGTGCGCCAGCGACGAATAGCCCGTTCCGAAATCGTCGAGCGCGAGGCTGGCGCCCTGGTTTTTGAGGCTGCCGACGATCGACTGGGCGAGCGCCAGATTCTCGAACAGCGCGCTCTCGGTGATCTCCAGCTCCAGCCGGCTGGCGGGGAAGCCGGTCTCGGTCAGCACCTTGATGATCTTCTGTGCCAGCCACGCGTCGCGCAGCTGCCAGGGCGAGATATTGACCGACAGGTTGAGCGACGGATCCCAGTCGCGCGCGGCGGTAAAGGCCTGATGCATGATCGACAGCGACATCTCGGCGATCATGCCGGTTTCCTCGGCGATCGGGATGAACAGGTCTGGACTGATCAGCCCGCGCGTCGGATGCTCCCAGCGCGCCAGCACCTCGAAGCCATAGAGCTTGCCGCTGGCGAGATCGACCTGCTGCTCGAAATAGGGGACGATCTCGCCGCGCGGGATCGCAGAACGCAACCCGGACTCGAGTTCGTTGCGCGTCTGCAGCTCGCGCTCCATCGACTGATCGAACCAGGCATAGCAATTGCGGCCCGATTTCTTCGCGACATACATCGCGATATCGGCCGAGCGCAGCAGGGCATCGATGCTCTGGCAGTCGAAGTCCGACCGCGCCACGCCGACCGAACAACTGATGTGCAGCCGGAACCCGTCCGCCTCGATCGGTTGGGAAAGGCGCGCGACCAGCCTTTCGGCGATCCGCTCGACCGTTTCGGGGTGTGCCGGATCGAACAGGAAGCCGCATGCGAATTCGTCGCCGCCCAGTCGTGCGGTGAGCGCGACCGGGGGCATTGCGGTGGCGATTTCGCCCGCGACAGCACGCAGCAGCGCGTCGCCTACTGCATGGCCGTGCATGTCGTTGACCGTCTTGAAGTGATCGAGATCGACGATCATCAACGCCATCGCCTTGCGCCGGTGGTTCGCGCGCACGAACATCGCGGCGCCTTCCTCGTTCAGGCTGCGGCGGTTGAGGAATCCGGTCAGCGGATCACGGCTCGCCAGGATGTGCGCGCGCTCCTCGGCGGCGGCGCGGATGCGGACTTCGTGGCGCAACGCGGTGTGGCGGCGCCAGCCGAACAGGATCAGCGCGACATTGAGCAGCAGCGCGATCACCAAGGTGCGGTCCGCGGGCGCGCCACCTTCGAAATAATGCTTCAGTGTTTTGGAGAGCACCGAGCTGCCGGTGCCGACGAACATCAGGATCGCGGCGACGCTGATCGCCCCGGTGATCAGGTCGGTGCCCGGCGCTGCACCCTTGAGTTCGTTGTTGTTGTCGAGATCCAGCGCCATGCCGGCAAAGCTCCCACCCCTGGCAATCGCGGGATATTCCACCTTGAGGGTGTAGATGGAGTTAAAGTCGGAGACGGTTGCACCTATCTTCGTTTCCGGCTAAGCGCGCCTCCGACCGTTCCCAGGAACGTGACGTATGTTGCCCAAGGGCGCGCTGGCTGACGAGGTTTCGTCCGCCGGCGTTTTATGCGTTTCGGCATTGGGAAGAATTGGAGAAGCGTGTGTTCGATAGTCTGAGCGAACGGCTTGGCGGCGTATTCGACCGTCTCAAGGGCCGTGGCGCGCTGACCGAAGCCGATGTGCGGACCGCGATGCGCGAAGTGCGGATCGCGCTGCTCGAGGCCGACGTCGCGCTCCCCGTCGCACGCCAGTTCGTCGAAACCGTCACCGAACAGGCGGTCGGTGAGAAGGTGCTGCGCTCGGTCACGCCGGGTCAGCAGGTCGTCAAGATCGTCAATGACGCGCTGATCGCGATGCTCGGGCCGGACACGGCCGAACTCGCGCTCGACGTCACCCCGCCCGCCGTCGTGATGATGGTCGGTCTGCAGGGTTCGGGTAAGACCACCACCACCGCCAAGATCGCCAAACTGCTCAAGAAGCAGGGCAAAAAGGTGATGATGGCGTCGCTCGACGTCAATCGTCCCGCCGCGCAGGAACAGCTCGCGGTGCTCGGCACCCAGATCGAGGGTGCGACGCTCCCGATCGTCGCGGGGCAGCAGCCGGTCGACATCGCCCGTCGCGCGCTGCAGGCCGCGAAGCTTCAGGGCTTCGACGTGCTGATGCTCGACACCGCGGGCCGCCTGCACGTCGATCAGCAACTGATGGACGAGATGAAGGCGGTCGCCGACATCTCGAAGCCGCAGGAAATCCTGCTCGTCGTCGACAGCCTGACCGGCCAGGACGCGGTCAACGTCGCGCAGAGCTTCGGCGATCAGGTGCCGCTCACCGGCGTCGTGCTTACTCGCATGGACGGTGACGCGCGTGGTGGCGCCGCGCTGTCGATG
>CAZBYE010000131.1:0-8716 GCA_964496045.1 uncultured Stakelama sp. | reverse complement strand
AGAAGCACGGATAGAGCAGCCCCGCGGTCTTCAGCCGCCCGAGCGCCGCTTCGTACAGCGCCAGCCGCTGCGACTGGAACACGATTTCACCATCCCGGCCCAGCCCCAGCCATTCCAGATCGCGCAGGATCGTCTCGACATGCTCGGGGCGGCTGCGGGTGCCGTCGATATCCTCGATCCGCAGCAGGAAGCGTCCGCCCTGCTCCCGTGCGAAATCATGCGCGCGGATCGCCGAGAAAGCGTGGCCCAGATGCAACCGTCCGGTCGGACTCGGCGCAAATCGTGTCACGATCATCGCGCGGACCCTTGACCGCGAGTCACGGCATATGGTGTCATCACCGTGCAACGCTTCGTGGCGAGAGGCGACCTAGGCAGGACTTGTTCTGGCGTAACGGGCACGAGGGGGACCATGTACCATCCCGATCTGATCCGCCATCCCGATGGGTGCCCCGCCCTTGTGCTCAATGCCGACTATACCCCGCTCTCCTATTATCCGCTGAGCGTGTGGCCCTGGCAGACGGCGATCAAGGCGGTGTTCCTCGATCGTGTCGATATCGTGAGTCATTACGAGCGCGAGGTGCGCAGCCCCTCCGCCGCGATCAAGCTGCCGTCGGTGATCGCGCTCAAACAATATGTGAAGCCGTCGCAATTCCCGGCCTTCACCCGCTTCAACCTGTTCCTGCGCGACAAGTTCGAATGCCAATATTGCGGCAGCCCGCGCGACCTGACCTTCGATCATGTCGTTCCGCGCGCGCAGGGCGGACGGACGACGTGGGAGAATGTCGCGACGGCCTGCGCGCCGTGCAATCTGCGCAAGGGCGGGCGAACGCCCCGGCAGGCGGCGATGCCGCTCCACGTCGCGCCGATCCGCCCGACCAGCTGGCATCTGCAGGAACATGGCCGGCGTTTTCCGCCCAACCACCTGCATGAAACCTGGCACGACTGGCTCTATTGGGATGTCGAGCTGGAAGCGTAAGCTTTTCGCTGCGATCGTCACCCCGGACTTGTTCCGGGCTCCACCTGTCGGCAAGGTCTGCCCCGGAGGCTCTCGTGCGATGCTCGGGAGAGTCGTTGACCCCGGTAGAAGGCCGGGGCGATCGGGAGGCGTTTTCATGAGTGGTTTGACGATCGACCGGCGCGGTGCGCTGGTGCTTGGGCTGGGTGGTGCGGCAGGCCTGGCGTTGCCGGTATGGGCACAAGGCGCAACGCCGGCGGGGCTCGAGGCCGCGGTCGATGCCATCGTCGGGAACTTCATGAAGGCGTTCGAGACGCCCGGGATCAGCGTCGCGATCGTGCGCAAGGGGCAGGCGCCCTGGCTCAAGGGCTATGGCGTGCGGACGATGGGCAAGGCCGATCCCGTCGACGCGCATACCCGTTTCGGCATTGCGTCGAATTCCAAGGCGTTTACCGGCGCCGCACTGGCGATGCGGGTCGAGGAGAAGAAGCTCGCCTGGGACGAGCCGCTCGTCAAATATCTTCCGGAATTCAGGATGGCCGACCCGGCGGTGACGGGCATGTTTACCGTGCGCGATCTGCTCGTCCACCGTTCGGGGCTGCCACGCGGCGCGGGCGACCTCATGTATTTCCCGCAATCGAGTGCGGACGCCACGCAGGTGATGCGCGCGCTGCAATTCCTGCGCCCGGCGCGTGGCTTCCGGGCGGGCTATGACTATGACAACATCCTCTACATCGTCGCAGGCGTTCTGATCGAGCGGATGTCGGGCCTGTCATGGCGCGACTTCATCGCTACGCGCATCCTCCAGCCGCTCGGCATGGCCGATGCTGTGCCCTCGCGTGAATTGCTGAGGACGGTCAATGTCGCGGGGCGGCACGCGCGGCTAGGGCCGCCGGCGCGCGGGATCGGCACGATGAAGGTGATCCAGCCCGATGAAGGCCCGCTGATCGACGCCGCGGGTGGGATCAACGCCAGCGTTGCGGATGTCGCCAAATGGCTCGAAGTCCAGCTCGCGCTTGGCGAAATCCCCGGTGGCAAACGGTTGTGGAGCAAGGAATCCGCCATCGAGATGTGGAAGCCGCAGGTGATCGTCTCGTCGAGCGACGGCGGCACCGAAACCAATCCGGCGCGCGCGGTGATGGCGGGCTATGCGCTCGGCTGGTTCGTGCAGGATTTCCGCGGGCGCCGCCTGATCAGCCATTCGGGCGGTCTGTCGGGACAGGTGACGCAAACTGCCATGATCCCCTCGGCCGGGATCGGTGTCGTGGTGCTCAGCAATACCGAGGACGGCGTTTCGGGCGGGATCCGCAACGCGATCCTCGATCACCTGCTTGGCGCCCCGGCCTTCGACTGGGTCGGGAGCTATGTCGCGCGGAACAAGACCGCACAGGATGAGGCGATCGCGGGTCTCGCCGCGGGCGAGGCCAAGCCGCCCGAGGGCGCGCCCAGCCTGCCGCTCACCGCTTATGCCGGACGCTATCGCGATGTCTGGTATGGCGACATCATCGTCGCTGTGAAGGGCAAGGGGCTGAGCATCCAGTTCGTGCCGACACCGGTCTTCAAGAGCGCGCTCGAACCCTGGGGCACCGATACCTTCCGCACCCGCTTCCCGGCCGGGGCAGGCGAGGATGCGGTGGTGAGCTTCGCCGTCGCGGACGGCAAGGTCACGGGCATCAAGATGAAGGCGCTCTCGCCGCTCGCCGACTTCAGCTACGATTTCCACCACCTCGACTTCGTGCCGGTGCGATAGGCGTATTATTGCAATAATACACTGACGGGGGTAGCCTGGTCAGATCAACGGAGGGACCCATCGATGAAACGACTCGCCATTGCCCTGCTGTCGGGCGCCATGCTCATGAGCGCGGGCGCCGCCGTCGCAACGCCGCCGCAAGCGGGCGCGGATACGCTGATTCCGCGCAACAAGATCTTCGGTAACGCGAGCCGTTCGGGCGGGCAGATCAGTCCTGACGGGAAGCACGTCAGCTGGCTCGCGCCGGTCGGCGGCGTGATGAATGTGTGGGTTGCCCCGATCGCCAACCCCGGCGCGGCCAAGGCCGTGACCAAGGAAAGCAAGCGCGGCCTCCAGAGCTATTTCTGGGCGCCCGACGGCGCGCATATCATCTATCTGCAGGATAGCGGCGGGAACGAGAATTTCCGGGTCCACTCGGTCGCGATCGCGACGCTCAAGGATGTTGCGCTGACCAAGGCGGGGGACAAGGTCCGTGCGGATATCCAGGGGGTCAGCAAGCTGCGCCCGGACGTCGTGCTGATCGGTCTCAACGACCGCAACCCGCAATTCTTCGATCTCTATGAGGTCGACTACAAGACCGGCGCCAGCAAGCTGGTGATGGAGAATCCGGGCTATGGCGGGTTCGTCACCGACAATCAGTTGAAGCCCCGCTTCGCCTTTCAGCAGGTGCCGGGCGGTGGCAGCAAATATTTCCGGCTCGGCGCCGACGGCAAATGGGCGGAAGCCTTCTCGGTCGCAAACGAGGATTTTTTCACCACCAATCCGGTCGGCTTCAACAAGGACGGAACGACCCTTTACTGGGCCGACAGCCGTGGCCGCGACAAGGCGGCGCTGGTCAGGATGGACGTCGCCAGCCTGAAGACCGAGGTCATCGCGGCGAGCGACAAGGCCGATGTTGCCGGGCTGCTCACCGATCCCGAAACCTATGAGCCAATCGCCTATTCGGTGAACTATCTCAGGAACGAATGGACCCCGCTCAACGCCGCTGCGAAGGCCGATTTCGCCTTTCTGAAATCGAAGCTGCCGGGTGAGATCGCAATCACCTCGTCGACCGACGACGGGTCGAAGCTGATCGTCGCGGCGAGCGCGGCTGAGGCTCCGGCGACGGCCTATGTCTTCGACCGCAAGGCGAAGACGCTCACCAAGCTTTACGAAACGCGGCCCGATCTTGCCGCATACAAGCTCCGGCCGATGTTGCCGGTCGAGATCCCGACCGGCGATGGCAAGACGCTGGTGAGCTATCTGACGCTGCCGGTCGGGGCTGACGCCAATGGCGACGGCAGGCCCGACAAGCCCGTTCCGCTGGTGCTCAACGTTCATGGCGGGCCGTGGGCGCGCGACGTCTATGGCTATAATAGCGGCCATCAGTGGCTCGCTAATCGCGGATATGCCGTGCTGTCGGTCAATTATCGCGGCTCGACCGGCTTCGGAAAGGGCTTCATCAACGCCGCGATCGGCGAATGGTCGGGCAAGATGCACCAGGACCTGCTCGATGCGGTCGACTGGGCCGTGAAGGGCGGCGTAACGACCCGGGACAAGGTCGCGATCTTCGGCGGCTCCTATGGCGGCTATGCGACGCTGGTCGGCCTCACCTTCACGCCGGATACCTTTGCCTGCGGGATCGATATCGTCGGTCCGTCGAACCTGAAGACGCTGATGGAAAGCTTCCCAGCCTATTGGCGCCCGATGCTCGAGGGGACGTTCTACAAGCATATCGGCGATCCCTCGAAGCCTGATGATCTCAAGCGGATGATGGCGCAGTCGCCGATCAGCCGGGTCGATGCGATCAAGCGTCCGCTGCTGATCGGGCAGGGCGGCAACGACCCGCGCGTGGTGAAGGCGGAGAGCGACCAGATCGTCGCGGCGATGAAGGCCAAGGGTCTGCCGGTCACTTACATCAACTATCCCGATGAGGGGCATGGCTTTGTGCGGCCGGAGAACCGTGTGAGCTTCTTCGGTGTTGCCGAGGGCTTTCTGGCTAAGTGCCTCGGCGGGCGGACTCAGCCGATCGGCGGCGACTTCGCCGGATCAAGCCTTCAGGTGCTTGAAGGCGCGGCCTATGTGCCGGGGCTGGCGGAAGCTGCACCCAAGGTCGCGGCCACCGCGCCGGCTGCCAAGTGATGCGGGCACCCGCCGCCTTGCCCGGTGTCGGGCGGCGGGTGCTTGTACGCGCTGTCGTGGCGGGGTAAAACAGTGTCCGGTTCCATGCGCTACGACACACTTTATCCCGAGGTTGCGGATCCCCGCGCGCCTGCGGTTCCGCCCTCCGATCCCTTTGGTGGCCTGAACGGCGGAGACGTTCCGCCGTCCGGTCCGCGGCTTCCGCTCCGCAAACGGCCGTGGTGGCGCTGGACGATGCGCGGCCTTGCTGCCTTCATCGTGCTCTTCACGATCACAATCGGCTGGCTGATCTTCACCGCCCCGCTGTCCAAGTCGCTCGAGCCGCCGGTGCCGCCGTCGATCACGCTGCTGTCGGCAGAGGGGACGCCGATCGCCCGCACCGGGGCGGAGGTCGGCAAGCCGGTCGACGCCACCAAGCTTCCGGCGCATGTCGTCGATGCCTTTATCGCGGTCGAAGACCGGCGCTTCCGCAGCCATTGGGGTATCGATCCGCGCGGCATCACGCGCGCCTTCGTCAACAACGTCTTCACCAGCAAGAGCTCGCAGGGCGGCAGCACGATCACCCAGCAGCTCGCCAAGAACGCGTTCCTGAGCTCGAAGCGCACCTTCGGCCGTAAGTTTCAGGAGGTGCTGATCGCCTTCCGGCTCGAGGCCCGGCTGACCAAGGAACAGATCCTCTCGCGCTATCTCTCCAACGTCTATTTCGGCGATAACCAATACGGTCTCGATGCGGCGGCGCGACACTATTTCAGCCGCCCGGCGACCGAATTGACCACGGGGCAGGCGGCGATGCTCGCCGGCCTCGTCAAGGCGCCGTCGCGGCTCGCGCCGTCGAATAATCTCAAGGGCGCGCAGGAGCGTCAGGCAGTCGTGGTCGGCACGATGGTCGACGCCGGCCTTTTGAGCGAGGCGGAAGGCAAGGCTGTCGTGCCGGCACGGCTGCGCCTCGCACGCAGCAAGGCGCTGCCGAGCGGTACCTATTTCACCGACTGGGTGTTGCCCGAAGCGCGCGATCAGGCTGGCGAACTCGGTGCGGTGCGCGAGGTGACGACCACGCTCGAAACGCGGATGCAGCGCGCCGCCGAGCGCGCGGTGCGCAATGCAGGCCTGCGTCAGTCGCAGATCGCTATCGTCGCGATGCGTCCTGATGGCCGTGTGATCGCGATGGTCGGCGGCAAGAATTACGGCGAATCTCCCTTCAACCGCGCGACACAGGCACGGCGCCAGCCGGGGTCGACCTTCAAGCTGTTCGTCTATCTCGCGGCATTGCGCAGCGGGATGACCCCCGATTCGACCGTGCTCGACGAGCCAGTGACGATCGGGGACTGGAAGCCGAAGAATAGCGACGGTCGCTACCGGGGCGAGATTACGCTGCGTCAGGCGTTCGCGCGGTCGAGCAATGTCGCGGCGGCGCGTCTCACTAAGGATGTCGGCCCGGCCGCTGTAATCCGTGCCGCGCGCGATCTCGGTATCTCGACCCCGATCGCGGAGGAAGCCTCGATCGCGCTCGGCACGTCGACCGTCTCGCTGCTCGAGCTGACCGCCGCCTATGCCGCGATCGCCAATGGTGAGGCACCGGTGCGCGCGCGCGGCCTGTCGGATGCCGATGAACCGGGCTGGCTCGATCGCCTGACCGGGTCGCAGCGTGCCATCGGGAAGCGTGAGCTGGCCGGAATGCGCGAGCTGCTCGCGGCGTCCGTGAGCGAAGGCACGGGCCGCGGCGCCGCGCTCTCGGTCGAGACCTTCGGCAAGACGGGCACGACCCAGGACAATCGCGACGCGCTGTTCATCGGCTATGCCGACGGGATCGTCACCGCGGTGTGGATGGGCAATGATGACAACAAACCCAATCCCGGTCTTGCGGGTGGCGGCGCGCCGGCACGGGTGTGGCGCGACTTCATGGCGCAGGCGCTGGGCGTCGCGGTGCAATCCAGGCCCGAACCGGTGGTCGAGAATCTCTCCGATGTGCTGGTGGACGAGGGCGAGAATGTCATCGACGAGCCGATTGAGATCGAGGGCAGTTTTGGCGGTCAGTCCGTTGGCGTTCGCGTCAATCGTGACGGAAGCCTCGAGATGACCCGGCCCGGCGAACCGCAGACCGAACCGCCACCTTCCGAGCGGGACCGTCGCCGCCGCGAACCGGCGCCCGACGAAGGTCTTTAGCGCACCCCGTCGGGCGCGACGGATTTCTCGAAGAAGACCTCCGCATAAGGGTTGTCATTGTATCGCCCGATCTGCGTCCAGCCCGCGGTACGATAGAAGCGTTCGGCTTCGGGCAGGGCGCTGTTGGTGTCGAGCCGTAACGTATGGATCGCCAACGCCCTGGCAGCATCCTCCGCACTCGCCATCAGGCGCCGGGCAAGCCCAAGCCCGCGCGCACCGCGATCGACCCATAGCCGCTTGATCTCGGCAGTGCGGTCGCCTTCGCCCTTCAACGCCACGCAGCCCACCGGCAGTCCGTCCGACATGGCGATCAGGAAAACGCCACGCGGACGGATCATGGCCCCGGCATCGGGATCGCAGGATCGCGCAACCTCGAACCCGCCGGGAAAGCGGGCGTCGAGCTCGGCATAATAGCGACCGAGGCAGTAGCGTGCGGCGTCGCTGGCGGGATCGACTTCCTCGATGGCGACGCCGTCGCGGCCGAACGCGGCGGCGATCAGGTCCATCGCATCGAGCAACGCGTCGCGGTTCGATGCGCGATCGAGAAATGATGCCGCCCGGCTATCCGAGAGCGCTTCATAGGCGCGGAACTCGGTCATGCCCGCCGTGGTCAGCGCAGCGATCCGACGCCGGGCATCGTCGGGATGCGGCGTCGTGCAGATCAGGCCTTCTTCTCCAAGGCTACGGAGTAACCGGCTCATCAATCCGGAATCGAGGCCGAGATAGGCGCGCAGCTCGGCAAGGTCCGACCGCCCCGAACCGATCGCGTTGATCACGCGCGCAGCCCCGAGCGGGCGGCCGCGGCCGAGGAATGAGGTGTCGAGCGCCCCGACCTCGCGGGTCACGGCGCGGGCGAAGCGGCGGAAGCGGCTGACGGGGTTGGCGATCATTTATCTGACTTTGGTCAGGTAAATTGCCGGGGTCAAGCACTACAATCTACTGGCCGGCGATGCTGAGTCCGTTATGTCAGTGGACCGGCCAGCGGGGGCAGCCGTCAAAGCGGGAGTTGCGTAGATGACAGCCAGTGCGATGATTGCGTCAATATTGCTGGCCGCTGCGCCCCAGGCGGCGCAGGCCGAGCCCGCGCCGCTAAGGCCCGGAACCGTCGCGATCGAGCCTGTCGCCGATTCGGCCATCCCGGCTTCGGCCCGACAGACCTTCGCCGACGCGGTTGAGCGGGCCTTGTCCGACGCGCGTTTCATGGCGCTGCCTGCCACCAGCCGCAGCCGCTATATCGCGCGAGTCAAGGTAACGCGTACCGCACGCGGTGCGGTCACCGCCAAAGGGAAGGCGCCCGGGCCGGGTGCCGCTATGGGTAATTGGGGTGGCGCGATCGCCGTCACCTTGCCCTCGAACAAACAGCAGCTGCGCGGGTTGATCGTCACTGAGCTGGAGGTCGAGCTTGTCCTGCGGGAGGGAATGCAGCCGGTATGGCGCGGCCGCGCGCTCACCGCTCAGGCCGAAGGAACGCAAGCCGATGCGCCCGCGACGCTCGCGTCCAAGCTCGCCAGTGCCGCCGTCCGCGGCTTCCCGGCGCAGCAGCCTGAGGCGCTCTCGATTCCCTGACTATCGTTTACCCCGGCATAGAGCCGGAGTGACGAAGCGGGGTTAGAGCAAGCCGGTCAGGGTCAGAGGTCGAGCTTCTCATATTCGGGCGGCGGGTTGATGCCCTCCATCCGCTCGGCGAGCAGCGGGCGGAAGCTCGGACGGCTCCTCATGCCGATATA
>CAZBYE010000130.1:0-8744 GCA_964496045.1 uncultured Stakelama sp. | reverse complement strand
CGTCGGCATCCTCAGCGGCGTAGCGGGTCGCGGCTTTCAGATCGACTTCCTGAAACCCGAGCTGCTTCTTCCCGGTGCCGACCACGTCCTTGTACGCGATGCAGCTGGGCGACAGATGCGTCGCCGCCAGCTCGTCCAGGCCATGGCCGTGGAGCCCGGCATCGAGGTCGAAGCTCATCACGATCGTGTCATCATAGGGTGCGACGTCGATGCCGACTCGCGACAGCACGATCAGGTCGTATTTGATATTGAGCCCGATCTTGAGCACCGCAGGGTCTTCGAGCAGCGGCTTCAATTTTGCGATCACGAGATCGCGGTCGAGCTGAACCGGCTTCTCGGCGAACATGTCGGTGCCGCCATGGCCGATGGGGATATAGCAGGCGAGGTTGGGATGCAGCGCCATGCTGACCCCGACCAGCTCGGCGCGGGTGGCGTCGACCCCCGTGGTTTCGGTGTCGACCGCGACCCAGCCCTGATGCTGCGCGGCGATGATCCAGCGGTCGAGCGCCGCTTCATCCACCACCGTCTCGTAATTGTCGTGATCGCAGGGCGGGTCTTCGGACAGCGGCACCGGCTCGGGGCTCTCGACCGGCGCATCGGCGACGCTGGTTCCGGTGCTGCTTAGCCGCGACAGCAGGGTCTTGAACCCGTGATGCTCGAGGAACGCGCGCAGCGGTGCGTCCGGGATGCCCTTGAGTTCCAGATCTTCGAGCGGATCGGGCAACGGCACGTCGCTGGCGAGCTCGACCAGCTTTCGGCTGAGGCGCGCCATCTCGGCATGCTCAATCAGATTGTCGCGCATCTTCGATGGCTTCATCGATGGTGCGGCTTCCAGCACGGCCTCGACCGTGCCGAACTCCTGGATCAGCTTGGCCGCGGTCTTGGGGCCGATGCCGCGCACTCCAGGTACGTTGTCGACGCTGTCGCCCATCAGCGCCAGCACTTCGCCCAGTTTGTCGGGATAGACGCCGAACTTCTCGAACGTTGCCTCCGGCCCCAGCCGGCGGTTGTTCATCGTGTCGAGCATGTCGACCGACGGGTCGGTCATCAGCTGCATCAGATCCTTGTCGGAGCTGACGATCGTTACTTGCCAGCCCTGTGCCAGCGCGGCTTTGGTATAGGAGGCGATCAGATCGTCCGCTTCCCAGCCCAGCTCCTCGATACACGGCAGGCTGAAGGCGCGCGTGGCATCGCGGATCATGGGGAACTGGGGTACCAGATCTTCAGGCGCGGGCGGAAGGTGCGCTTTGTACTGGTCGTACATCTCGTTGCGGAAGGTGTGCTCGCTCTTGTCGAGGATCACCGCCATATGCGTGGGACCGTCGGCCTTGTTGAGCGCGTCGGCGAGCTTCCACAGCATCGTGGTATAGCCATAGACGGCGCCCACGGGCTCGCCATGCTTGTTGGTCAGCGGCGGCAGCCGGTGATAGGCGCGGAAGATATAGCCGGAGCCGTCGACCAGATAGAGATGTGGCATGGACGAGCGATAGCCGAGCCGCCCCGCGGAACAAAGCCCCTAGCGGTATCCGATCAGGCCGTGACGATATTCTCGAGCGTGAAGACGAGCGGTTCGGCGTTGGCGCCGATGCCGCCGCCGGTCATCACGATGTCGGCGCTGGCGAGACCGAGCAGCGAAAACTCGGTTGCGACGCTCGAAAGGATCGCCGAGTTGCTTCCCGAATCCGGATCGGACTGGGAGGCGACCGCGACCCAGATCGTCGGCCTGAGCCGGAAGGCGGCGGTCTGTTCGGGCAGGACGTTGCGTTCGCTCAGATACAGATGCTTGCCCTTGTAGAGGCAGACACTGACGGCGCCCTGCCTCAGGTCGTTGGACAAGGTGATCTGATCGGGCTGTCCGGCGGCCGGCGCCTCGACGATATTGCCCTCCTCGCTCTCCACGAGGCTGAAGTGCTGACCGGGCGCCGCCGGCTGCATCGGGGTGAAATTGCCGTAGCTGTCCTGGACGGTGATGCCTGTCTCGGCGGGATAGAGAACCGAATAGGTCGTGCCCCGCATAAATGCCGGGATTGCCGTCCAGGCTTGCGCGATCTCATCGAGCGAGGCCTGCGGATTCTTGCCGAAGATCAGGATCTGGCTGTTGTTGGTGTCGCCGGAACGATTGATGAAATTCAGCCTGATATCCATCGCCGCCCTCCGGTCGCGTTCAATCCTGGACCCTAACACGCGATCATTACGCTGCCGAGATGGCGCCGTGCTTCAGGCGAAAACGACATTCGCCAGCGTGAAGGCGAATGGCACAGCGTTCGCCCCCGCACCGCCGCCGGTCATCACGATGTCGGCGCTGGCGATCCCCAGCAGGGAAAGTTCGGTGTTGATGCTCGACACGATCGCCGCGTTCATGACCTGGCCTTCGCGGACCTGCGTCACCGGCCCGATCCAGAGCGTCGGTGCGAACTGGAACACCGCGCTCTGCCCCTTTCCTATCGGCGCCTTGGTTGCGAGAAGCCGGTGCGCCTTGTGGATGTTCGCGCCGATCACGCTGTGGGCGAGATTGTTGCGGACATGCAGTTCGGTGGGTGCAATCGCCCGACCCTCATGGTGTATCCTGTTGCCCGAACCGGCCTGCGATACGGCGAGGAGATCGCCGGGATAGGCGTCGATCTGCGGCGTGTAATTGCCGTAGCTGTCGTTCGAGGAGACCTGCATCGTTGTCGGAAACACGAAGGGATGGTTTGCGCCCGGGCCGCAATTCTCGATGACCTTCCAGGCCACAGCGGTTTCGGGAACGCCGTCTGCCACGTTCTTCTGGAAGACAACGATCCTGGAATTGTTGAGGTCGTTCGAATTGTTGATGAAATTCAACTTGATATCCATCGCCCGTCCCCCGTCAGAGTCGCGGCGATGTTAAGCGGTGCGGGTGTCCGCGCCAAATCATTCCGGTAGCGATTCAGTCTAGCGGGCGTCGTGGAAGATGATGCCCAGGGTATGGCGTCGCCCGCTCCGGATTGCGCTGACCCCGTGCCGCATCGTCACGCGATAGTCGCCACGGCTGCCGCGCACCGGTCGCTGGTTGACCGCGAACACCACCGCGTCGCCTTGAGTCAGCGGGACGACCGCTGCGCGCGACTGCATCCGTGGCCGCTGCTCGGTCAGCACCAGCTCGCCGCCCTCGAAATCACTGCCGGGCGCCGAGAGCAGCACCGCGACCTGAAGCGGGAAGACATGCTCGCCATACAGGTCCTGATGCAGGCAGTTATAATCGTCTGGTCCGTAACGCAGCAGCAATGGCGTCGGCCGTGTCTGCCCGCCGGCATGGCATTGCGCGAGGAACGCGGCATGCGCTTCGGGAAAGCGGCGTTCCAGTCCCATCCGCGCATGCCAGCGGTTCGCGATTTCGGCGAGGTGCGGGTAGAGCGCAGTCCGCAGCGCCGAGACCAGCGGCGGCAGCGGATACGCGAAATAGCGATATTCCCCGCGGCCGAAGCCGTGACGCGCCATCGTCACCGTGCTGCGGAACTGCGCGCCGGTATCGTAGCTTCCGGCAAGATCGGTGCAGCTCTGCGGCGAAAGCAGGCCGGGCAGTACCGCCCAGCCCTCGCGGTCGAGCGTCGTTTCGATGGCGGTCCAGTCGTGGCGTGCGGGGGTACAGGTCATGCCGGGCGTCTAACGCGCGGCCCTGCCCATCGCTTCCCGCTGCTTGCGCTCGAATTCAGCGCTCGAAATTAACGGTGGTTGGCGACCACTGCGGCGACCACGCCCTGCATCAGTTCCTGCCGTTCCTTGATCGGGCGCGGCGTGTCGCCGATCATCACCGCGATCGAATAGGCCCTGCCGTCGGGTGCGGTGAGGATGCCGACATCGTTATAGCCCGCGGTGCGCCCGGCCAGATCCTGCCCGGTGCCCGTCTTGTGCCCGAAGGTCCAGCCCGGCGGCACCGCGCCGCGCAGCCGGAACTTGCCGGTGCGCGAGGCTTCCATGACGGTCATCAGCCAGCGGGTCGATGACGGCGACAGGATCTCGCCCGCCTTGAGCCGCGCCAGCGCCAGCGCGATCGCAGCGGGCGCGGCGCCGTCGATCGGATCGGCGACATAGGCGTTGAATGCGGCGCGGCGCACGTTCGGCGCCAGCGCGGCACGCGCCTGCTGGAAGGATCGGCCCATCGAATATTCGGGCTTCCACGGCAGACCCGCTGTCCTCGCCTGCAACAGCCGCTCGCCCGGGCCGAAGCGGATATCGCCCAGTCCCTTGTCACGGATCATCGCCCGAACCGCCTCGGGACCCCCGACCAGGCCGAGCAGCCGGTCGTTCGCGGTGTTGTCGCTCTGCTGCATCGCGCGCAGCAGCAGTTCGCGCACGGTGGTCTGATAGACGCCGTTCTTGACCACCAATGCTGCGATCGGCTGGTGGAAGACGGTGAGATTTTCGCGCGTCAGCGACACCGGATCGTCGAACGTCAGCTTGCCGCGGTCCCGCGCATCGAGCACGGTCATCGCGACCCACAGCTTGCTTACGCTCTGCTGCGGCATGCGCCGTGCGGCATTGGCATCGATCTGCCAGCCGTCATCGAGGCTGCGCACGGCGACGCCGACAACGCCGCCGAAATTACGGGTCAGGCTGTGGATGTCGGACTGGAGTGGCGCGGGCGCGGGAGATACCGGGAAGGGGCGCGGCGCGGGCGGCACGCCCATCGTGACGCGATAGCTGGGTGGGACCAGATTCTGCGGCGGGTCCTGCGAATGGACTGCAGCGCCGACCAAAAGCGCAGGCCCGAGGCCGCCGAGCATCAACGCCCGCTGTAGAACCGTGAAATTCTGTACTGCCAACACGCTACCAACGCCCTTTGCCCAGAATGAGCATGGTGCCGCGCGGGTCTCCGGCTCAAGTCGTGGGAACCCGATCTGCGACCAATCCCTTGATATTAGCGGTGAATGGTGAACAATCGGCCAACCCTGACGAAACGAAAGGCAGACTTTCCGTTCTTTGCCCGGCGTGACACCGTCACCGGGCCGCGGCTATAGACGCGGCCGGACCAGACTGCAGGTGATTGTTTTGAGCGATGCCGCCCCCTCGCTGGTGATCAATCCGGCGCTTGATCGTGCTGCGCTTGCCCGGCGTTTCGCTGCGGACGGGCGCGTGCAGGTCCGCGATTTCCTGACTCCCGATTCCGCGCAGCGGCTGGCGCGGCTGCTTCAGCAGCAGACCCCCTGGGGCCTGTCGTGGCAGGCGGCGGAAATGGGGCCGCACAAGCTTCCTGCCGAGCAGGTTGCGGGATTGCGGCCGGAAAACATCAACGCGATGCTCGAACGCGTCAACGCGGTGATGGCCGGCCCCGGCTTCGCGTTCCTCTATGCCCAGTATCTGATGCACGACCACGCGATGCTCGGCACCTCGAAAAGCCCCGGGCACGATCAGCTGGTGCAGGATCTGAACGACCCGGAGTTCCTCGATTTCGGACGCGAGGTGACCGGGCGGGACGCCATCGCCTGGGCCGATTCACAAGCTACGCTGTATTCGCGTGGCCAGTTTCTCTCGATGCATCAGGATGTGGTGGCGGGCGAGAACCGGCTGGTGGCCTATGTGCTCAACCTGTGCACCGTCGACTGGCGGCCCGACTGGGGCGGCTATCTCAATTTCTTCGACGGCGACGGGGACATCGTCGCGGGCTACCGGCCGCGCTTCAACTCGCTTAACATGTTCGCGGTGCCGGCGGACCATAATGTGTCCTACGTCCCCGGCTTCGCTCCGGCACAGGGCCGGTTTGCGATCACCGGCTGGTTCCGCGCAGCGGATTAGGGCACCAGAACCGTATCGACCGCCTTCGCCGCAGTCTGCGGATAGTCGAGCGTATAGTGAAGCCCGCGGCTCTCGTGCCGATGCAGCGCCGATCGCACGATGAGCTCCGCGGCCTGGAGCAGGTTGCGCAGCTCGATCAGGTCCGGTGTCACGCGGAAATGGCCGTAATAGTCGGCGACCTCGTCGTTGAGCATCTTGATGCGATGCGCAGCGCGCTCGAGCCGCTTGGTGGTGCGGACGATCCCGACATAGTTCCACATGAAGCGGCGGATCTCGGTCCAGTTCTGCTTGATCACCACTTCCTCGTCGGAATCGGTGACCCGGCTTTCGTCCCATGGCCGGATCGCGGGCGGCGGCGGGAGCCGGTCCCAATTGGCCGCGATATGTTTTGCCGCCGCTTCGCCGAATACAAAGCATTCGAGCAGCGAGTTGCTGGCGAGGCGATTGGCACCGTGCAGTCCGCTCTCGCTGCATTCGCCTGCCGCATAGAGGCCGGGCAGGTCGGTCCTGCCGTCGAGGTCGATGACGATCCCGCCACAGGTATAATGCTGCGCGGGCACCACCGGAATCGGGCCGGTGGTCATGTCGATGCCGAGGCCGATCAGCTTCTCGTAGATGTTGGGGAAATGCCCTTTCACGAACTCGGCCGGCATATGGCTGATGTCGAGATGGACGTAATCGAGGCCGTAGCGCTTGATCTCGGCGTCGATTGCGCGCGCGACCACGTCGCGGGGCGCCAGCTCCATCCGCTCGGCGTCGTAATAGGTCATGAACCGCTTGCCGGTCTGCGGATTGATCAGCCGCCCGCCCTCGCCGCGTACTGCTTCGGTGATCAGGAAGTTCTTGACCTCCAGATTGTAGAGGCAGGTCGGATGGAACTGCATCATCTCCATGTTGGAGATGCGGCATCCCGCGCGCCACGCCATCGCGATACCATCGCCGGTCGCCCCCTTGGGTGCGGTCGAGAAGAGATAGGTGCGTCCCGCGCCACCGGTTGCCAGGATCGTGGCGTTGGCGGTGAACAGCTCGACATGGCCGGTGGCGCGGTTGACGGCATAGACGCCCCAGACATTGCCCGCGCCCGAATAGCGTTGCTCGTGGCGGCTGGTGGCCAGATCGACCGCGACCATGTCGGGGACCATGGTGATGTTGGGGTGTGCGGCGGCGGCGCGGATCAGCGCTTCCTGAACCGCCCAGCCTGTGGCGTCGTCGACATGGACGATGCGGCGCGCGCTGTGCCCGCCCTCGCGCGTCAGGTGCCAGCCCTCGCCGTCGCCATCGGGGTTGAACGGGACGCCGAGCTTCGCCAGCCGGTCGATCGCCGCAGGGGCGTTCTCGACCACGAACTCGACCGTCGCGCGATCGTTGAGGCCGGCGCCCGCGATCATCGTATCCTCGATATGGCTCTCGAACGTGTCGCCCGGCTCCAGCACCGCGGCGATCCCGCCCTGTGCCCAGGCGGTCGAGCCTTCGTTGAGCGCGCCCTTGGCCAGTACCATCACCTTGAACCGGTCGGCCAGGTTGATCGCCGCCGTCAGCCCTGCGGCGCCCGAGCCAATGATCAGCACGTCGGATTGCCGGGTCTCGCTAGCCAATCGTCATTCCTCTTGCCGGACTGGGCGTCCGCTATGCGCCAAACAGCTGCGAAATCAAACGCTACGGTCGCCAAGCTTTTGCTGGCTGGCTAGAAGCGGCACCATGCACCACCTTCCGATCCTCTCCGCTCTCGTCCTCGCCTTTGTCGCGCTGATTCCGTCTGTGAACGCCGCGCCGCACTGCACGCTGGGGCAGCCGGGGGCGACGCAACGCATCGCGATCGGGGACACCGGGCGATCCGTATTGCTCCATCTTCCTGCGGGCGAGCGGCAGAGGAAGCCGATACCGCTGCTGTTCGTGCTGCACGGCAGCGGCGGCGACGGCGCGACGATCCTCAACCAGTCGAAGCTGGAGGCGACCAGCGATCGTCACGGCTTTCTGCTTGCCGCGCCCGACGGCGGAATTCCGGCCGGCAAGGGGTTCGTCTGGAACATCCCCGGCGTGCCGACCGTCACCGGCAAGGTGCCGGGGCCGGACGATGCGGACGACGTCGCGTTTATCCGTACGACGATCGACTGGCTCGCGGCGCAAGGCTGTGCCGACCGCAGCCGCGTCTATGCTTCGGGCTGGTCGGGCGGCGGGCGGTTGACGTCATGGCTGGGCTGCGTCGCGTCCGACAAGCTCGCGGCGATTGCGCCCGTTGTCGGTCTGCGCGCGGGCAATCCGCTCAAGAGCGATCCCAAGCGCCCCGATCCTGCGACCTGCCGCCCGGCCAACGCGGTTCCGGTGATCGCGTTCGCGGGCGACAAGGACGGCACCAATCCCATGCAAGGCGGTGGCGCGGGCTATTGGCAATATACGATGGATGCGGCGCTCGCGCGCTGGGCGGAACTCGGCGGATGCCGCGCTGGTCCGCTTCGCCGCGACCTGGCTGCAGACCGGTACGAACAGCTTTACACCGCCTGCCGGGCGCAGGCCGAGGTCGCGGGCCATATCACCCGCGGCGCTGGTCATGTCTGGACCGCCGACAATGAAGCGATGTGGCGGTTCCTGTCGCGCTACCGGCGCTAGGTTCTATCCGGCGTTCGCGGCCCGCGTCAGGCTGAGGAACACGTCTTCCAGATCGGCCTCGCGGGTGCTGACGTCAACGATGCCGAATCCGGCCGCTTGCACCGCACCCAGTACCTCGCCGGCATTCGCCTGATCCTTGGCATAGGTGATGACGAGGGTACGCTCGCCCTTTGCCTCGATCTTCTGGAAGCAGCGGCTCTCGGGCACCGCGGCGATGTCGCGGTCCACGGTCACCTCGACCGCTTTTTCCTGCGTCTTGCCGACCAGCTCGCGCGTCGGCTCGTTGGCGATCAGCTTGCCGTGGTTGATGATCGCGATCCGGTCGCAAAGCTCTTCGGCTTCCTCCAGATAATGCGTGGTCAGCACCACCGTGACGCCACGGT
>CAZBYE010000129.1:0-8781 GCA_964496045.1 uncultured Stakelama sp. | reverse complement strand
CGGCCCGACCGTCCTCGCGCGGCGCTTCGGCAAGTCGCCGTTCGAGCCGTTCTGGAACGCCGCCGGGTTCGACAAGGTCCAGCTCACCGTCTCCGGGACGGTCGGCCTCGAAGGCCGCGCGGGCTATTATGCCGAGGTCGGCGCGCTGCGCGACATGGTCCAAAACCATATCCTGCAGTTGCTCGCGCTGATCGCGATGGAGCCCCCTGCCCGCTTCGACGGCACCTCAATCCGTGATGAGAAGGTCAAGGTCCTCCGTTCGCTCCGCGCGATCGAGGGTCGCGAGGCCGGCGAGCTCACCGTCACCGGCCAATATACCGGCGGCGCGTCGACCGGAAAGATCGTCGCGGGCTATGCTGAGGAACTCGGCAAGGATTCCCGTGCGGAAACCTTCGTCGCGATCAAGGCGCATGTCGACAATTGGCGCTGGCAGGGCGTGCCCTTCTACCTGCGCACCGGCAAGCGCATGACCGAGCGCCGCTCGGAGATCGTCGTCCAGTTCAAGCCCGTCCCCCACTCGATCTTCGCCGAGCGCGGCGGGGTGCTCCAGTCGAACACCCTCATCATTCGCATCCAGCCCGAGGAATATGTCCGCCTGCTGGTGATGGCCAAGGAGCCGGGACTCGACCGCGAAGGCGTTCGCCTGCGCGAGGTGCCGCTCAACCTCAGCCTCGAGCATGAGTTCGCCGGCACCCGCCGCCGCATCGCCTATGAGCGTCTGCTGCTGGACTTGCTCGAAGGCGATCCTACCTTGTTCGTGCGCCGCGACGAGGTGGAGGCGCAATGGACCTGGATCGACGCGATCCGCGCCGGCTGGGACACCGCCGACGTCAAGCCCAAGCCCTATGCCGCCGGCACCTGGGGCCCAAGCGCCGCGATCGCACTGACCGAACGCGACGGCGTCACCTGGAACGAATGACACCTCGTCTGAATATTGAACTATCCCACTGGAGTTGTTGAAATGGCCGAAGAAATCGAATGGTGGGAGTATGAGGAAGCCGAGGAGTGGGTCGACGCCCTCGCCGGCGACATCGGCTTCATCATCGAGAGCGCAATCGATGCGCGCGGCGGTGCGGTGATCGCGCTGGCGGGCGGCAAGACCCCCGCTCCGGTCTATGAGAAGCTCGCCGCCGCCAAGATCGACTGGAAGCGCGTGACGATCCTGCCGACCGATGACCGCATCGTTCCGCTGGGCGATGCGCTGTCGAACGTCACCGGCCTCGGCAAGACCTTCATCCCCAAGGGCGCGCGCGTCATCCCGCTCGTCAGCGAGAAGGCCGACGACTACAAGGCCGCCGGCCGCGCCGCCGACGCCCGCATCGCCGACTTCCACTGGCCGCTGGATCTCGTCCTGCTCGGCATGGGCGCGGACGGGCACACCGCCTCGATCTTCCCCGGCCCGGACTTCGACGAAGCGCTCAACGGCCCCAAGGAGCGTCGCGCGCTCGGCGTATTGCCTGATCCGCTGCCGCCCGAGGCTCCCGTCGCGCGCGTCACGCTTTCGGGCGCGGCGATCGCCAACGCCAAGTCGCTGATGATCGCGATCACGGGCGCGGAGAAGCGCAAGGTGCTCGAAGCCGCGATCGCGCAGGGTGCGTCGAGCGCCTATCCGATTGGCCGCGTGCTCGCCGAGACCGAACTGCCCGTCGATGTTCACTGGCTGGAAGGATGACCTCCTCCCGGTCACCCCTAAATTCTTCGTCATCCCCGCGCAGGCGGGGATCCATTCTGGCTGGCTTCTCGAGAGAACCGCACCGTCAGCCGCAATGGATTCCCGCCTTCGCGGGAATGACGGACAACAAGGCGTGCAGGTAAGCACATGACCAACCTCCTCCCCGAGATCGCCGCGGTCACCGATCGCATCATCACCCGCTCGAAGCAGCGCCGCGCCGCTTACAACGCGCTGATGGTCGCGCAGCGTGAGGCGGGCAGCAGCAGCCGCGGTCGGCTGGGCTGCGCCAACCTCGCTCACGCCTATGCCGGGACCGACGAGCAGCGCGACTTGATGAAGGACGGTCGCCGGATGAATATCGGCATCGTCACCGCCTATAACGACATGCTCTCGGCGCACGCGCCCTATTACCGCTATCCCGAGCAGATGAAGATCTGGGCGCTCGAGGCGGGCGCCACCGCACAGGTCGCGGGCGGCGTGCCCGCGATGTGCGACGGCGTGACGCAGGGCTATGCCGGGATGGAATTGTCGCTGTTCAGCCGCGACACCATCGCCATGTCGACCGCGGTGGCGCTCAGCCACAACACGTTCGAGGGCGCCGCGCTGCTCGGCATCTGCGACAAGATCGTGCCGGGCCTGCTGATGGGGGCGCTGCGCTTCGGCCATCTGCCGATGGTGCTGATCCCCGGCGGCGCGATGCCCACCGGTATCGCCAACAAGGAAAAGGCGCGCGTCCGCGAACTCTATGCCGAGGGCAAGGCGAGCCGCGACGAACTGCTCGACTCCGAAATCGCCGCCTATCACGGCAAGGGCACCTGCACCTTCTACGGCACCGCCAACTCGAACCAGATGATGGTCGAGGCAATGGGCCTCCACATGCCCGGCGCTGCCTTCATCCATCCGGGCACGAAACTGCGCCAGGAACTGACCAAAGCCGCGGTCCAGCGGCTCCCTGAGATCGGCTGGGACAGCAACGACTATCGCCCGATCGGCGAGATCGTCGACGAACGCGCGATCGTCAACGCGGCGGTAGTCCTGCTCGCCACCGGCGGATCGACCAACCATCTGATCCATCTGCCCGCCATCGCGCGCTGCGCCGGGGTGCTGATCGACTGGGAAGATTTCGATCGCCTGTCGCGCGTCGTCCCCCTCCTCGCCCGCGTCTATCCCAACGGCTCGGCCGATGTGAACGGGTTCGAGGATGCCGGCGGCCCCACCTTCGTGATCCGCGAGCTGATCAAGGGCGGTATCCTCCACGGCGACACGCTCACCGTCGCGGGTGACAGCCTCGCCGACTATGTGAAGCACCCGGTGCTGGAAGACGACAAGCTCGTCTGGAAGGAGCATGGCGAGAAGAGCGGCGACGACAGCATCGTCCGCACCATCAACGCGCCCTTCTCCGACGAAGGCGGCTTCCGTATCCTCTCGGGCAATCTCGGTCGCGCCTGCATCAAGGTCAGCGCGGTCGAGCGCGATCGTTGGACGATCGAGGCCCCCTGCCGCGTGTTCAGCACGCAGCAGGCGGTGCAGGACGCGTTCAAGGCGGGCGAGCTCGACCGCGATATCGTCGTCGTCGTCCGCTTCCAGGGGCCGCGCGCCAACGGCATGCCCGAGCTGCACAAGCTCACCCCGCCCCTGGGCGTGCTCCAGAACAAGGGCTTCCGCGTCGCGCTCGTCACCGACGGCCGCATGTCGGGCGCATCGGGCAAGGTGCCCGCGGCGATCCATCTGTCGCCCGAGGCGATCGGTGGCGGCCCGATCGGCAAGCTGCGCGACGGCGATGTCGTCCGCCTGTGCGCCGAGGAAGGCGTGCTTCAGGCGCTGGTCGATCCGGCCGAATGGGATGCGCGTGAACTCGCCGCCGCCCCGCCGCCCGAGCTGGGCACGGGCCGCGAGCTGTTCGCGATGATGCGCGCGGGCGCGAGCGAAGCCGAAGCCGGCGGCTCGGCCATGCTCGCCGCGGCGGAACTTTGATGCGCCTAGGCGCCACAACACCAAACACCGTCATCCCCGCGAAGGCGGGGATCCATTCTGGCTGCCTTTGCGAAGGCACCTCGGCGTCACGGCCAATGGATTCCCGCCTTCGCGGGAATGACGATCAGAGAGAGGAATAAGAGTGGAAGTCGTCGCGGTCGATATCGGCGGAACGCATGCCCGCTTTGCCATTGCGGAGGTCGAGGGCGGCCGCGTCGTCGCGATCGGTGAACCGGTTACCCAGAAGACCGCCGAGCATGGCAGCTTCCAGCTCGCCTGGCAGGCTTCGGCGCGCGCACTCGGGCGCGAGATGCCGCGCGCGGCGGCGATCGCCATCGCCTCGCCGATCAACGACGAGCTGATCAAGCTCACCAACAATCCGTGGATCATCCGCCCGCCGCTGATCAAGGAACGGCTCGAGGTCGACAGCTACTCGCTGATCAACGATTTCGGCGCGGTCGGCCATGCGGTCGCACAGCTGCCCTCGGAGCATTTCCTGCACATCTGCGGCCCGGACGAGCCGTTCGTGGAAAAGGGTTCGATCACCGTTTGCGGCCCCGGCACCGGGCTCGGCGTCGCGCAGGTCTTCCGCACCGGCGCGCTCAGCTACCACGTCATCTCGACCGAGGGCGGGCATATGGACTTCGCGCCGCTCGACGGAATCGAGGATTCGATCGTCAAGCGGCTGCGCTCGACCTACACCCGTGTCTCCGCCGAGCGCATCGTCGCCGGGCCGGGCATCGTCCCGATCTATGAAACACTCGCCGAGATCGAAGGCAAGCGCACGCACCGCCTCAACGACAAGGAAATCTGGTCGCTGGCGTTCGAGGGCAAGGACAGCCTCGCCGTTGCCGCGCTCGACCGGTTCTGCCTCAGCCTCGGCGCGGTCGCGGGCGATCTCGCCCTTGCGCACGGCCCGACCGGCGTGGTCATCGCGGGCGGGCTCGGGCTCAAACTCAAGGACCATCTCGTCAATTCGGGCTTCGGCCAGCGCTTTATCGCCAAGGGGCGGTTCCAGGCGCTGATGGCGTCGATCCCAGTCAAGCTTATCACCCACCCCCAGCCCGGCCTCTACGGCGCCGCGGCAGCCTATGCGCAGGAGCACACCCAGTGAGCATCGAAACCATCATGCGCACCAGCGCGGTCATCCCGGTCCTGGTGATCGAGGATGCCGCCACCGCCCGCCCGCTGGCCGAGGCTTTGGTCAAGGGCGGCCTCAGGGTACTTGAAGTGACGCTGCGCACCGCCGCCGCGTTCGACGCGATCCGCGAGATGAAGAAGGTCGAAGGCGCGATCGTCGGCGCGGGCACGGTGGTCAACACCGACCAGTTTGCGCAGGTGATGGACGCGGGCGCCGAGTTCATCGTCTCGCCCGGTCTGACCGAGCGGCTCGGTCAGGTGATCGTCGAGAGTGGCGTCCCCTTCCTCCCCGGCGTCGCCAATGCCGGTGACATCATGCGCGGCTATGACCTTGGCCTGCGCCACTTCAAATTCTTCCCGGCGGAAACCTCGGGCGGGCTCAAGGCGCTCAAGGCGCTCGCCGGGCCGTTCTACGAGGCGAAGTTCTGCCCCACCGGCGGCATCAGCCCGGCAACCGCGCCCGACTGGCTCGGCTTCGATCCGGTGCTGTGCGTCGGCGGCAGCTGGATCACGCCCAAGGGCGCCAGCTATGCCGAAGTCGAGCAGCTCGCCCGCGACGCGGCAGGCCTCGCGCGCTGACGCCTGACCGGGAGCGAGCAATGACCGGCGCGCTCCCGCTCACGATCGGCGATCTGCGGCAGCTCGCCCGCTGGGCGGAAGCCTGCGCGGCGCGGGCCGTGACGGTATTCGAGGCGCAATGCCCGGACGATCCGCGCCCGCGTGAGGCCCTTGTCGCGACATTGGCGTTCGCGGAAGGCGCCGAACGCTCCGGGGCGCTGCGCAAAACAGCCTGGGCCGCTCAGGCCGCGGCACGCGACGCTGCCGACCCGGCAGCAACCGCCGCGGCCCGCGCCGCTGCAGCCGCGGCCGGTACCGCCTATATGCACCCGATCGCGACCGCACATCAGCTCAACCACATCCTCGCGCCCGCCGGCTATGCCGCGCTGGCGCTCGCGCTACGCTCGCAGGACCCGGCACGTGTCGGAGACATGGAGATCGACAGCGCCATCGCCAGCGCGCCGGCCGCCGTGCGCAACCTGATCGCCCAGCTCCCCCCGCGCGCGCCCAGCCGCACCGCGCTTGGCCGCCTGCTTCACCGACTCGACACCGGCCTGCGGCGCTAGACTGATCCGCATCCACTGCTCCCATCCGTCACCCCGGCCTTGTGCCGGGGTCCACCGGTAGGCAGCGGCAGGAAACGAAGCTCCAGCTCAGCCCGGGAGGCTGAGTGGACCCCGGCACAAGGCCGGGGTGACGGCCAGAATACCGATGCAGCTTAGTTCGCTGCCAACCCCCGCGCCGCAAGCCAGCTCGACAGCACCGCGATATACTCCGCTGAATCCGCCGTCTCAGTGCCGTCATGCTTGGGGTCGAGCGTGACGCTCTGGTCTGCCGCCATGTGCATCGAATGATCGGCACCCGCCACGACATGCACCTTCATCTTCGGCATCCGCGGGGCAATCTCCTTCAGCCGCTCGGCTGACGTCGCCACCGGCACCACCGCGTCATAGGCACCGAACAGCACCAGCATCGGTACCTTCACCCCGGTCAGGTTTCGCAACGGATCATTCTCGATCTCCTTGCGCCACCCCGAAACCGCACGGTCGCGGATCGTCTCGCCCATATAGGTGTATTTGAACCACGGCCGGGTCTTGGCGACATCGATCAGCGCCTGCGCCGCCTCGCGGGTCCCGGTGCCGCGCATATAGGCATCGACCGCCTTGCGCGTGGCCGTCATCTCGTCGATCTCCGCCTGCGAATGACCGTTTGCCCGCAGATGGTTGGTCGAGGAAAAGAGCATCTGAACATCGGCGGTGACCACCGGAGCGGATACCGCGATGACGAAGGCGATGTCCGGGCTGCGCGATGCCGCGAGCGGCGATATCCACCCGCCCTGGCTCAGCCCCCAGCTGCCGATCCGCCGCGGATCGATCCGCGGATCACTCTTCAGGCTCCGGACCGCGGCGATCGCGTCATCGGCGAGGACCGTATAGTCTCCCCCGGCGGTCTTGGTCCCCGACCGACCCGAGCCCCGCCGGTCATAGGTGAACACCGCAATCCCCATCGCCGGAAGCATCACCTTGAGATGCGCGTAAAGCGATGCGTCTCCCAATGGAGAGGACGCACTGTGCGTCACCACCACCGCCGCCACCGGCCTGCGGCCGCGCGGAAGATAGAGCGTTCCACCCAGTTCGACGCCGCCGCTGGTGAAGCGCCGCGCCTCGGTGACGGTCTCGACGGTCGCCGGCGCGCTCCACGCCGGGCTTGCGGGCTTCTCCTGCGCCATTGCCGGCTGGACGAGGCCGAGGGTCAGCGCGAGCGCGCAGAGGGCAGTGGAGCGCATCGATGGTCTTTCCTCAAAAGGGAAAGGCTGGGTCGCTCAGGCGAGCCGCATCGTCAACGCCGTGTCGACGAACGACTTCAGGTCGAAGTCCCGTCATAACCGCACTGCGCCACCGCAACCTCCGGCATGTGCGTCTCGGCCCAGTCGATCATCGATTGCAGCGACCCGATCAGCCCCTGCCCCAGCGGCGTGATCGCATAGGTCACGGTCACCGGCACCGTCGCCACCACGGTGCGGCTGACCAGTCCGTCGCGCTCGAGCGAGCGCAGCGTCTGGCTCAGCATCTTCTGCGACACACCCTCGATCCGCCGCTTGAGCGCATTAAAGCGCATCGCTTCCTGCCCCAGCAGCAGCAGGATCAGCACGCTCCATTTGTCCGCGATCCGGTCGAGCAGCTTCCGCGTCGGACAATCCGCCGCATAGACATCCCCGCGTTGCGCGGTGGTTTCCCCGGGGTAACTATCGCTCTTCAAAGTGCCTTCTTGCATGATCGGTACCCATAGCCAACTTGGTATCCATTGGAAACCATATAGGACATCGGACATGAAGATTGCAGTGCTGGGCGCGAGCGGTCGCGCAGGATCGGAAATCACGAAGGAACTGGCCGCACGCGGGCATCAGGTGCTGGCCATCGCCCGCAAGCCCGAGGCGATCCCGCAGCTGCCCGGGGTTATCGCCAAGGCCGGAGACGCCGCGTCTCCCGCGCTCGCCGACCTGATCCGTCCCGCCGACGCGGTCATCAGCGCGCTGCACTTCGACGTCTCCGCCGAAACCTTGCTGTCAGCGCTGAAGACGGCCGGAGTGCCGCGGCTGCTCGTCACCGGCGGCGCCGCCAGCCTCGAGGCTGCACCCGGCGTGCGTGTGATCGACACGCCCGACTTCCCGGCGGAATGGAAGGACATCGCCCTCGGCGGCATTGCCTTCCTCGACGCCTTGCGCGGCGAGAACGAGATCGACTGGACCTATTTCTCGCCCGCCGCTTTGCTGTTCGAAGGCCCTCGCCTCGGCACCTATCGCACCGGCGCCGACCAGCTCCTCGTCGACGAGAACGGCGAGAGCAAAATCAGCTTTGCGGATTATGCGATCGCGATGGTCGACGAGCTGGAACAGCATCGCCACAGCCGGGCGCGCTTCACCGCTGCTTACTGACCGGATGAGGGCGTGCTGCGGCGCGCCCTACATCTCCCCGCGCGCGCGGCGCAGTGCATACCATTTCTGGACGTTGGCGTTGTGCTGCTCGAGCGTGTCGGCGAAGATATGCCCGCCGGTGCCGTCCGCGACGAAATAGAGCGCGTTGGTCTCCGCCGGATCCAGCACCGCATCGATGCTCGCACGCCCCGGATTGGCGATCGGCCCGATCGGCAGCCCGGCGCTGGCATAGGTATTGTAGCCGTTCTTGTCCTGCAGCTCGGAGCGCAGGATGCGACGGCCCAGCGGCTTGCCCTTGGTGACCGGGTAGATCACCGTCGGATCGGCCTGAAGCGGCATCCCGCGCTTCAGCCGGTTGGAATAGACCCCCGCTACCATGCGCCGTTCCTCGGCCTTGCCCGTCTCCTTCTCGACGATCGAGGCGAGAATCCGAGCCTCGCGCGGGGTCGCCACCGCGATCCCCGGCTTGCCCTTCGCCCAGGCCGCCTCGAGATACTTCATC
>CAZBYE010000128.1:0-8793 GCA_964496045.1 uncultured Stakelama sp. | reverse complement strand
TTGCCCGTGGCGTCCGCCAGGTCGCCGTGCCCGGCCATTTCCCACGGCTCCTTGGCGGCCTGCTCGGCGGGATCGATGATCGCGTTGACGGCTTCGCGGCACGCGTGGTGGGCGAACTGCACGGCGCCGAGCATCACGTCTTCCGACAGTTCCTTGGCTTCAGATTCGACCATCATCACGGCGCCACCGGTGGCGGCGACGACGAGGTCGAGATCGCCTTCCTTGGTCTGCTCGAGGGTCGGGTTCAGGATATACTCGCCATCAACATAGCCGACGCGGGCCGCGCCGATCGGGCCCATGAAGGGCACGCCGGAGATGGTGAGGGCGGCCGAGGCGGCGACCATCGCGAGGATGTCCGGCTCGTTCTCGCCGTCATAGCTCAGCACCTGAGCGATGGCGTTGATCTCGTTGTAGAAGCCCTCGGGGAACAGCGGACGGATCGGACGATCGATGAGACGCGAGACCAGGGTCTCCTTCTCGGTCGCGCCGCGCTCACGCTTGAAGAAGCCGCCGGGGATACGGCCGGCCGCGCTGTACTTTTCCTGATAGTGGACGGTGAGCGGGAAGAAATCCTGCCCGTCCTTCACCGACTTGGCGGCGGTGACAGCGCACAGCACCACGGTTTCGCCGAGCGTCGCCATGATGGCGCCGTCGGCCTGGCGGGCAACCTTGCCCGTTTCGAGTGTCAGGGTCTGTCCGCCCCACTCGATCGATACGGTTTTCTTGTCGAACATGTGATTTCCTTTGGACCGGACGCCCAATGCGCCCGGGGCCTGAGTGCAAGCTGTCCGGCTTGCGCGGTGCGGGGTGATTTCACCCCTTTTTCAGGGCTTCGGCCGGATTGCCACGGCCCCAAGGGTCCGGGCTGGCTGCCCGGTATTGCAAAAAGGCGACCCGAAGGCCGCCTTTCCGGTTACTTGCGAAGGCCGAGCTTCGCGATCAGTGCGGTGTAGCGATCACCGTCCGTCTTGCGGAGGTAATCGAGCAGCGAGCGGCGCTTGTTGACCATCATCAGCAGGCCGCGACGCGAGTGATTGTCCTTGGCGTGGCCCTTGAAGTGGCCGGTCAGGTTCACGATGCGCTCGGTCAGGATTGCGATCTGGACTTCGGGGCTGCCGGTGTCGCCTTCGGCGCGGCCATGTTCCTTGGTCAGTTCAGCTTTGCGCTCGGTCGTGATCGTCATGTGTTTTCCTTCGACATCTTCTTACAGGTTGAAGCCGCGGATGACCCGGACGATCCCGTCCAGAACCTCGACCAGCGCGACGGGCGTTTCACCCTCGAGCGCAAAGTGCTGGCCGTCATTCGCAGCGATCCCGATCAACGCTCGCCCCTGACGGAGCGCCCCTGCCTGATCGGGAGTGAGAGATAGAGCCGGGATGTCGTCCAGCCCCGCCCTCAACGGCAGGAGGCAATGTTCAAGCGTGCGGCCCTTAGCGGCCTCAGCCAATTTGTCCAGCGAAATTGCGGATTCGAGAGTGAAGGGACCCGCCTTGATCCGGCGCAGCATCGTCACGTGGCCGACCGTGCCGAGCGCCTGCGCGATATCGCGCGCGAGGCTGCGGATATAGGTGCCCTTTGAGACGTGCGCGGTGAGCGTCGCGCTGTCCGCGGTCGATTCGCGCAGCGTGAGCGACCGGATCGTCACCGCACGGCTCGCCAGCGTCACTTCCTCTCCCTTGCGGGCGAGGTCATAGGCGCGCTCGCCATCGACCTTGAGCGCCGAATAGGCAGGCGGCACCTGATCGATCGGCCCCGTAAAGCGCGGCAGCACCGCCTCGACCTCGGCCCGCGACGGGCGCACATCCGACTGCGCGACCACCTGTCCTTCCAGATCGAGCGTGTCGGTCTGCGATCCGAAGCGGACGGTGAAGTCGTACACCTTGTCGCTGTCGAGCATCCGCCCGGCGAGCTTGGTCGCTTCCCCCACCGCGATCGGCAGCACGCCCGTCGCCAGCGGATCGAGCGTGCCGCCATGGCCGACCTTGGGCAAATCCCGTTTCTTTGGGCCATAGCCGCCGTCGCGCAGCGCACGCTTGACCGCGCTCACCCCCTGAGTCGAACCGAGTCCCAGTGGTTTGTCGATGATGATCCAGCCATGCATTAGGGTCTGAACTTCCTTAGAATGAGGTCGAGACGGAGCCGAATTTGGCACCAGGTCAGGAGCGAGGAAGGAGCGATGTGGTGCATCGTGACTGACGAGCGACGACGCGTGGCGCCAAATTCGGCCCGCCGCTGCGCGGTCGCCCGTGAGAGGCCGCCGAGCTGCGTCGCTTGCTTGCGCGTAGCTTCAGCTACGCGGCTGCGCTGCGCTCCTTGTCGGTGGCCTCTCACGGGCGATCTCGATCCTCATTCTAAGGAAGTTCAGACCCTAGCCCGCGATCGCCATCGTGATCGCCAGATACCATTGAGTCACCATTTCCCAGGGCGGGACGATCAGTTGCGCGACGATATTGGCGTTGGGCCAGATCGACGGGACGATCAGCAGCAAGACGAACAGCAGGGGAAAGCCGAATCGGCCAAAGGATGCCCAGCGCTCCGCTGCGGCAGGCGGCAACAATCCCTGCACCACATGTCCGCCATCGAACGGCGGGAGCGGGATCAGGTTGAACAGCGCGAGGAAGAGGTTCACGCCGACAAAATTGAACAGATTCCTGGCGACGAAGAGGGCGATATCACCCAATTCCTCGCCTCCAGCGCTGGCCAGCAACACGCCGAGCAACACCGCGCCGACCAGCGCGAGTACGAAATTCATGCCGGGGCCGGCCAGCGCCACCAGCACCATGTCGCGCCGGGGATTGCGCAGCCGCGCGTAATTGACCGGCACCGGCTTGGCCCAGCCGAACACCGGCATCTTGGTAAGCGCGAGGATCAGCGGCAGCACGACCGTACCGATCGGATCGACATGGCGGAGTGGATTGAGCGACAGCCGCTTGCGCTCGGCCGCGGTGGGATCGCCGAGCGCCCGCGCGGCGAGGCCGTGCGCGACTTCATGGAAGACGATCGCGATCACCAGCGGAATTATCCAGATGGCGGCGCCGTAGATCATGGAATCAGGATTCATTGTCGTCATCTAGGCGCGGCTGCCCGGTTTCACCAGCGCGGCTCAGTTCGCCGCCGTGATCGCCTCGGCGAATGGCGGCGGCACAGCGCGACATAGCGGTCGTTACCGCCGATTTCTGTCTGCGCGCCCTGCGCCACCGCGCGCCCGTCTTCATCGACGCGCAGGTTCATCGTCGCCTTGCGCCCGCACCGGCACACCGACTTGATCTCGATCAGCGCGTCGGAAAGCGCGAGCAGCCGCGCCGAGCCCTCGAACAGCGCGCCGGTGAAATCGGTGCGCAGGCCATAAGCGAGCACCGGAATGCCGAGCACATCGGCAACCGCCGCGAGCTGATCGACCTGCGCCGCGGTGAGGAACTGCGCTTCGTCGACGAGCACGCAGTGCACCGGCCCGGCATCCGCCTCCCGCGCAATACGCAGCCGCAGGTCCATATCAGGATCGAATCCGACCGCTTCGGCAGCAAGGCCGATCCGCGACGCGATCCGTCCTTCGCCCGCCCGGTCATCGACCGCCGCGGTGAACAGGATCGTGCGCATCCCACGCTCGCGATAGTTGAAGTCCGCCTGAAGCAGGTTGGTCGATTTGCCCGCGTTCATCGAGGCATAGTAGAAATAGAGCTTGGCCATCACCGGCGACCTTGGCCGAGGATCCCGCGCCTTTCACCCGTCCCGGCGGCAAAGCCGTGGACAAGGCTGTGGAAAAGCCTGTGGATCAGTCTTCCGGTGCTTCGAGGTCGCGCGCCACCTTGGGGTCGCGCAGCAGCTGGTCGATATGGGTGCCTTCGTCGAAGCTCTCGTCCGCGAGGAACTTGATCTTCGCCGCGTATTTCATCTTCACCCGGCTCGCGACTTCGCGCTGGAAATAGGCGGTGTTGGTGCGCAGCGCCTTGATCACCACGTCCTCGTCCTTGCCGAGCAGCGGTTTCACGAACACCGTCGCGTGGCGCAGGTCGGGCGACATCCGCACCTCGGTCACGCTCACCACATGGCTGGCGAGCACATCGTCATGCACTTCGCCGCGGGCGAGGATCTCGGACAGGATATGACGCACCTGCTCGCCCACGCGCAGCAGGCGGACGGAACGGGTCTCAGGGGTATCAGCCGTCCGCATCATCATTCGCTTCGGTATAGAAGGTCAGCCGGTTGCTCGACGGATCCTGGATGGTGATTTCGCGCGAGCCCCATGGCGTCAGCTCGGGCTCGCCGGGGCGCGCATTGCCGTGCTGCTTCGCGCGCAGTTCGGCCATGTACGCCGACACATCGTCGACCGGAATGCGCACCGCCCCGCCCGGCGTCGCATCGCCATAATGTTCCGACAGATGCAGCACGCAACCGCCACGACGCACGCCCATGTAGAGCGGCGCCCCGTCATCGAACCGATGCTCGAACTCCAGCTCGAACCCGAGGAACTCCAGATAGAAGTCCCTCGTCCGCTTCTCGTCGAAGCTGCGCAGGATCGGAGTTGGAGCGCCGAGCATCGCGAACGGCGCTCCTTAGAGCGTCCGCTCGCGCAGCTCGACCTCGAAGGTTTCGAGATAGTCGCCCGGCTTGATGTCGGTGAAGTTCTGGCTGAACGTCACACCGCATTCGAGGCCCGCGCGCACTTCGGCGACATCGTCCTTGAAGCGACGCAGCGATGCGATCTCGCCCTGATAGATGATGACGTCGTCGCGCGTGATGCGGGCCTTGAGCGCCTTGCGGATCGCGCCGTCGGTGACCAGCAGACCCGCCGCCTTGCCGTGCTTGCCCGCCGAGAAGACCTCGCGGATTTCGGCGCGGCCGACCACGGTTTCGAACGCTTCCGGACCGAGCTGCCCGGCCATGCCGGCGCGGATCTCGTCGGTGAGCTCATAGATCACGTCATAATATTTGAACGCGACCTTGTGGCGATCAGCGATCTCGCGTGCCTTGGCGTTCGGACGGACGTTGAAGCCGATGATCGGCGCGCCCGAGGCCGCAGCCGCGTTCACGTCGCTCTCGGTGATGCCGCCGACGCCTGCATGGAGCACGCGCGCCTTGATGTCGTCGGTGCTGATCTTGTTGATCGCCGCGACGATCGCCTCGACCGTGCCCTGGGTATCCGCCTTGACGACCAGCGGATATTCCATCGCCTGCTTTTCCTTGAGCGCACTGAACATGCTCTCGAGGCTGGCGGGGGTGTTGGTGGTGCGCTTCTGCTGGATGACGCTGGCGCGATAGGCCGCGACCTCGCGGGCGCGCGCCTCATTCTCGACGACCTGGAGCAGATCGCCCGCCATCGGCACGCCCGACAGGCCGAGCACCTCGACCGGCATCGACGGACCCGCTTCCTTGATCTGGCGACCCTTGTCGTCGATCAGCGCGCGGACCTTGCCGCTCTCGGCGCCAACGACGAACACGTCGCCGACCTTGAGCGTGCCGCGCGTGACGAGCACGGTCGCGACCGGACCACGGCCCTTGTCGAGCTTGGCTTCGACGACATTGCCTTCGGCCTCGCGCTCGGGGTTCGCCTTGAGCTCCATCAGCTCGGCCTGCAGCTGGATCTTCTCGATCAGCTGGTCGAGACCGGTCTTCTTGAGCGCCGACACTTCGACGTCCTGGGTCTCGCCGCCCATTTCCTCGACCTGCACATTATGCTCGAGCAGACGCTCGCGCACCTTCTGGGCATTGGCCTCGGGCTTGTCGATCTTGTTGATCGCGACGATCATCGGAACGCCGGCAGCCTTGGTGTGGTTGATCGCCTCGATCGTCTGCGGCATCAGCCCGTCGTCCGCGGCAACCACCAGCACGACGATGTCGGTGACGTTCGCGCCGCGCGCGCGCATCTCCGAGAACGCCTCGTGGCCCGGCGTGTCGAGGAAGGTGATCTTCGACTTGTCCTTGAGCGTCACCTGATAGGCGCCGATATGCTGGGTGATGCCGCCGGCTTCGCCGCGCACCACATCGGTGCCGCGCAGCGCGTCGAGCAGCGACGTCTTGCCGTGATCGACATGGCCCATGATCGTCACCACCGGCGGACGCGGCTGAAGCGTGTCCTCGGCATCCTCGACCGAATCGACGGCCAGATCGATGTCCGAATCCGAAACGCGGACGATGTTGTGGCCGAACTCGGTCACCAGCAGTTCGGCGGTGTCCTGATCGATCGTCTGAGTCATGGTGACGGGCGAACCCATCTTGAACAGCGTCTTGACCAGATCGGCGCCCTTCTCGGCCATGCGATTAGCGAGTTCCTGAACCGTGATCGATTCAGGCACCTGCACGTCGCGGATCTGCTTGATCTGCGGTTCGCGCGGTCCGGAGTGACGGCGATGTTCCTTTTCCCGCGCACGCTTGAGCGCAGCGAGGCTGCGCGCACGCGCGCCGTCGTCGCCGCCCAAAGCGCGGTTGACCGTCAGCTTGCCGCCGCGGCGCTCGTCACCGCCCTTGCGGTCACGCGGCTGCGGCTTTTGCGGCTCGGGCGGACGCGCCGGAGCGCGGTTGGGACCAAGATTGGCCCCGCCCGCAGGGCGCGGCGTGGGTGTCGAAGCGGCAGCGGCATTGCCGGTCGCGGCCGGAGCCGGCTCGGCGCGCTGCGGCGCGGGACGCGGAATCTCGGGGCGCTGCACCGGGGTGAACTGGCGCGGCGCGGGGCGGCTCGGATCGAGCTGAACCGCGATCGGCTGCTGCCGCACGGGGGCCGGAGCCGGGGTCGGCACAGGCGCGGGCGGCGGCGGAGCGGCCTCGACCACAGGTGCGGGAGTCGGCGCAGGAACCGGCTCGGGTTTCGGCTCTTCCTTGGGCGCCTTGGCGGCCTCGGCTTCGGCGCGCGCCTTTTCCTCGGCGCGGCGGGCTTCGGCTTCAATCGCTTCGGCACGCTCGCGCTCCTCGCGGCGGCGCGCCTCTTCGTTCGCCTGCATGCGCTGATCTTCAGCTTCACGCAGCATGCGGGCCTGCCGCTCCTGCGCGGTCTCGCCAGCAGGGGCGACCGGGCGCGGCGCAGGGGCGGGAGGCGGGGGCGGCGGTGCGGCCGCCTCGACCACCGGCTCGGGCGCAGCCTCGGGCTGACCGGATTGCGGACCAAGCACGCGACGACGCTTCACCTCAACCACAACGGTGTTCGAGCGTCCGTGGCTGAAGCTCTGCTTCACCTTGCCGGTCTCGACCGTGCGCTTCAGCCCCAATGGCTGGCGCATGCCCAGTTTCGGCTTGTCGTTTTCGGTATCGCTCAACTCAAATTCCCGTCTGTTCGTCGTTCGTCTCGTCGCCGCCAGCGCCCGATGCGCCTTGCGAAGCTATTTCGCAAGGTTTGGGGTCAGGATCGGGACCGATAAAATGCAGCCAGCGGGAGAGCGCTTCGCTCACCCGCGCGGCTGCCTTGGGGTCTGTCAGGCCGACATGTACCACATTTTCGCGGCCAAGGGCCAAGGACAATATGGTGCGCGGCAGCGGCAATGTGAAGCCCGTGTCGCCCGAACCCTCGCGATCGGTGCCGACGCGCAGCGCCTGATCGAGTTTGCGCGAGCCATCAGAGCCAGCGTCGGAGGCGTGGAGCAGCAGGCGAAGCTTACCGCTGCGCCCGGCTTTCTCGATCCGCTCACCGCCGATCACGACATGCCCGGCCTTGGCTTCGAGTCCCAGCCGGTCGAGCAAGGCGCGCTCCAGCTGCGCGGCGATGCGATCCCCCAGATCCTCGGGGATGCGCAGGTCGCTCGTCTTGAACGCGCGCGACAATGCCCCGCGAAGCTTCTTGCCGCTGGCCTTCAGCTCGGCGCGATCGACGCCGATCCACGCGCCGCGGCCCGGTGCCTTGGCACGCACATCCGGCAGCACCTCACCATCGGGCGACAGCGCAAGCCGGACCAGCCCGTCGCGCGGGGATTCCGTGCGCGAGAGGATGCAGGTGCGAATGGCATCGCCATCCGCACGCTTGCCGACCGTCAGTTCAGACGGGGTATCATTGTTCGGAGTCCGCAACAGCGTCCTCCCCGCCGGCGGCGCCGGTGCTATCGGCGTCGGCAGCTGCCGGCGCGTCTTCGTCCTCGAACCAGTGCGCGCGGGCCGCCATGATGATCTCGTTGCCCTGCTCATCGCTCAGGCCATACTCGCCGAGCACGCCGCCCTTGTCGCTCTCGCGGACCGGAGCTGCCGGACCGTCGCCGCGGCGGCGCGGTTCGGGGCGCTTCTTCGCGACCAGCTCGTCGGTGGCGAGATCGGCCAGGTCGTCGAGCGTCAGGATCTTCGCCTTGCCCAGCGTGACCAGCATCGCTTCGGTCAGATACGGCATCGTCGCGAGATCGTCCTCAACGCCCAGCGCGCGGCGCGCCTCACGATTGGCTTCCTCGCGGCGCTCGAGCGCCTCGGTCGCGCGGTTCTGAAGCTCCTGGCCCAGATCCTCGTCAAAGCCTTCGATCCCGGCGATCTCGTCAAGCTCGACATAGGCGACCTCTTCGAGCGTGCTGAAGCCCTCGGCGACCAGCAGCTGTGCCAGCGTCTCGTCGACGTCGAGCTCGTTCTGGAACATCTCACTGTTCGCGACGAACTCGTTCTGGCGCTTCTCGCTCGAATCGGTCTCGGTCAGGATGTCGATCGCTTTGCCGGTCAGCTGGCTGGCAAGGCGGACATTCTGGCCGCGGCGGCCAATGGCGAGGCTGAGCTGATCGTCGGGAACGACCACTTCGATGCGGTCATCCTCTTCGTCGATCACGACGCGCGCGACGTTCGCCGGCTGCAGCGCGTTGACGACGAAGGTCGCGGTGTCGGGCGACCAGGGGATGA
>CAZBYE010000127.1:1446-8860 GCA_964496045.1 uncultured Stakelama sp. | reverse complement strand
CACCGGCGACCGGTCGGAATGCGCCGCGTGGCGCGTCGGCCCAGCCATAATGATCGTGCCCGATGGGGGCGACGCTCGACGAATAGGCATAGCCAGCCTCCGCCAGCACTTCATGCGCCCAGGGCGTGCGCTTGTCGATCGAGAAGCTCGGCGCGCGATAGCCGGTCACCTTCTGTCCGCTCGCATCCTCCAGCACCGCCCGCGCGCGGGCAATGTCGTCGCGAAACTGATCGGGGGTCAGGTTGAACACGCGCTGGTGATCCCAGCCATGGCTCGCCACCTCATGCCCTGCATCGGCAACGCGACGCATCAGCGCGGGATATTTGTCCGCGACCCAGCCGAGCGTGAAGAAGGTCGCCTTGACCCCGCCCGCATCGAACAGCTCAAGCACCTTGTCGGTATTCGCCTCGACGCGATGGTCGAGGCCATCCCAGTCGCCGCGCGCGATCACCTTTTCAAACGCCCCGACCTGAAACCAGTCCTCGACGTCGACCGAAAGCGCGTTGGCCGTCATTGCCAGGCTGCTGTCTCGCGCCGCGGCGCCGAAATCCCCTTGGGGGGCTCTTCACCCTCGATGAAATCGACCATCAGCGTCAGCACGCGGCGCAGCGCCGCATCCTGCTCCTCCAGCCGCGCCTCGAGCCGCGCAAGGCGTACATGAAGCGCATCGATCGCGGCGTGATCGACCGAGGACCCCGCATCCGTCTGCGCCGTAGCAGCAGCAGTAACCGGCGGAAAGGCCTCGACCGTGGCCGCAGCGCTTCCGGTAGCGGCATTGGCTGCAGCCGCCAGCGGCCGGCCGGCCACGACGGTGTCATTGTCGAGATCGGCGATCACCGTCTCGACCGCCTCAGCATCGAAGCTGTCGAGCTGCTCGATCGCGCCGAACAGCATCACCCGCCCGGCAAGCTGGTTGACCTTGCGCGTGATACCGCCCGACCAGCGATGGATCGCCTCGACCGCGCCCCGCTCGAACTCCGGACGCCCGGTCCCGCCGACCACCGACAGGCGGTGGCGCAGATAGGGCGCAAGTTCATCCAGCCCCATCGGATCGAGCTGGTGCATCGCGATCACGCGCTGGCGCAGCTGCTCGAGCCGCGGATCGGCGAACAGCGACCGGAATTCGGGCTGGCCAAGCAGGAAGATCTGGAGCAGCGGATAGCCGCCGGCCTGGAAGTTGGAGAGCATGCGCAGCTCTTCCAGGCTTTCCATCGGCAGCGCCTGCGCTTCGTCGACGATCAGCAGCGTGCGCTGGCCGCCGCGCGCAACGGCGTGCAGCCCCTTCTCGATCGCCGCCAGCGTCTGCGCCTTGGCAAGCCCGGTGGTGTCCGCGCCCAGCCCCGCCGCGACGAGATGAAGCAGATCCTCCGCCTGCACCTGAGTCGTCACGATGCGGATGACGTTCAGCCGCTCGCGATCGATCGTATCCATCAAATGGCCGACCAGCGTCGTCTTACCCGCGCCCGGCGAACCGGTGATGACGATGAAGCCTTCACCCTGGCTCAGGCCATAGCCCAGATACGCCATCGCCTTGCGATGCGTCGCGGTGTCGAACCAGAACGCCGGATCGGGGGTCAGCTGGAACGGCCGACCGCTGAGGCCATAATGCTCGTCGTACATCATTCCACCCGTCAGAAGCCGTAACGAAGACCGAGCAGTGCCTGGGCAGACGTGCCACCCGCACCCTCGACATCGAACGTCGAAATCCCAAGCGTCGCCATCGCACTGAGCGATCCGAAGCTACGATTATAGGAGCCGTTGGCGCCAGCCCCAAACACACCGGGCGCGCCCGGCAGATTGCTCTCGTAATAATTGGCGTAGACGTTGCCGCTCACGCTCGACACCGAGTCGAGCTGCTGCGTGGCGAAGGCCTGCCCATACCAGTTGTCGTCGCTCGTCCCCGCCACGATCACGCCCGGCGGCACCAGGTAGCGGCGATTGGCATAGCCCAGCCCCAGCCCCAGCGTGGTCGGCCCCGCATTCATCGACAGCACGGCGTTGAAACCGCGTGCGCGATAGCTGGCGGTCGAGATCGAACCCAGCGAGTTGGTCAGGCACCCGCCCGCCGCCGTCGCGGTATCGCCGAACACACAGCCGTTGAAACCATCGCCGAACGGATCGCGTGGCGTGTTGAAGCTGGTCGGCAGCGCGGAAAGATCGCGGACGAGCTGGCGGCCGAAGCTGTCGACCGAGTCATAGACCCCGACCTGCAGCCCCGAACGACGCGAAATCTGCCACTGGAGCGATCCGGTGTAGCTCATCGAATCATAGCGGCGACCCACCCGCGCTTCGAGCATGAACCGGCTGCTCGGCTTGTACATCACGCCCGCGTCCCAGAAGAGGCCGTCGGTCTCGTACGCGATGCGCGGCGCCGAGGCCGGGTCGGTGATGAAGCGGCCGTTGCGGTCGCGCACGATGTTCCCCGCGGTGTCGCGAAGCGGATCGCGCTGGGTGATCTCGATCTTCTCGTAGCCAAGCCCCGCAACCAGTGCGAGACCGGCGCCGACCGGCAGCACCGCATCGGCGCGTGCGTATTTGCCGTCATATTTCTGATCGAGCTGGCGCGCATTCTCACGCTGCCAGAGGCCCGCAACGCTGAGGCCGACGGGCAGGATCGTGCCCGCCTTCACCCCGGCACGGACCTGCGCCAGATGGCTGGTCGAGCTGTCATAGACGTCAAGCGGCGGCAGCAGCGGATCGACGCCGACGATGTCCGGCGCCTCCGCCTTCACATAGCCGAAGCGATAGGCGGCGCTCAGGCTCGCCGGGCCGTCGCCGGTGTGGAAGGTCGGGCCGGCATAGAGCGAATAGATCTGGCTGACGTTGCGGACATTGCCGGCAAGGTTGCCGGGGGCGTCACCGCGAATGTCGCTGCGGGTGCGCGTGGCAAGTGCCCCACCCTCGACCGTCAGGCCGGGCGTCAGCTTCACCGCCGCGCGCGCAAGGCCGCTATGCGTGTCACCATCGGCGACATCGCGGCTGTAGGAGAAGCGGTGTTCGTACTTATACGAAAGCTGCACCTCGACCCGGCGGGTCTGGATCGACGCGTCCACGCCCACGCCGACGCTGGTATAGGTCAGCACCTCGTCCGAATCGAAGTCGGCGACCAGCACCTGCGCCACATCGACATAGGGCGTGATCGACTTTTGCCGCTCCTGCGCGGCAGCCGGAAGTCCGGCGATGGCGGTTGCGGCAATTGCCGCGGCGAACAGCCTCATGTCTCGGCTTCCCCGTAATAGGCGCCATAGCTGCCGAAGCGGCGTCCGCCCGGCTGGAACGATACGCTGTTGAGCACCAGCTGGATCTGATCGCACCCGTCGAGCAGGCCGATCGCCTCGCGCAGATCACTCTCGCTGGTGCGGTCGGCGCGGACCACCAGCATTACCTGCCCCACCAGCCCCGCCAGCACCGAAGCCGGCGACGCGGCCAGTACGGGTGGCGAATCGAAGATCACGATGCGGCGCGGATCGGCGGCAGCCAGCGATTCGAGGATCGCATTCGCCCGATCACTCGCCAGCAATTCGGTATCGGCGTTCGACCGCGTGCCCGCGGGCAGCACCGAAAGCTGCGGCACATCGGTCGCGATCACACAGGATTCGACATCCTCGATGTCGCCGGCCAGCACGTCGAGCAGCCCCGGCCCTTCAGAGGCGCCAAGGCGGCTCAGCACATCGGGTTTGGCAAAATCGGCGTCGACGAGAAGGACCTCGACATCCTTTTCAGCGGACATCGAGAGCGCGAGGTTGATCGCACAGAAGGTCTTGCCGTCATTGGGCTTGGCCGAGCAGACGAGGATCATCCGTGCGCGGTTTTCATTGCCCTCGTTATCGGCAGTCCAGATCGTGCGCGCCGTGTTGATCAGCTGGCGCTTGATCAGGCGGAATTCCTCGGCGAGCGCGGTCACCGGCGCGCCCGGCACCAGCATCCCTTCCTCGGCCAGCGTCTCGCGGTCGATCGCGATGGACCGCCCGCGCGAAGGCGCCGGCTTCACCCGTGCGACCGGCCTGGCCACGGGCAGCACGATTTCGACCCGCTCCGGCGCTTCCGCAGCGTCTTCGACTTCCGCTTCCACCTCGACTGGTTCGAGGGCCTCTTCAGCGACAATATCTTCGGCCCGCGGGGTCTCGATCACCGGCGCTTCCGCGACGGGTTCAGGCGCCGCGGGAACCTCAGGTTCGGGCTGCACACGCACTGGCTCCGCCGCAGGAAGCGGCGGGAGCACGCGCGGCTCGTGCATCAGGTCATAGCGCTCGGCCGCCCGCTCGAGGAGCGATCCGCGATAGCGCCGGGGAGTTTCGTCGTTCATCGCCCGCCCCCTATGCCGCCACGCCGCGCTGGAACATCTCCAGCCCCAGCAACGCGACCCATGCGAACACCAGCCCACCGGTCGCCGCGGCGAACATCTGCAATCGTTTCTTGCGTAGCGCGGTCTGCGCCACCGTAACCACTTCACCCACCGATCCGAGTACCGGCATCCCCGATGCCTTCTCCAGCCGCTTGGACGTGGGGAAGGTGCCGGCAAGCTGGCTCAGGCCGAATGCCGCGGCCACGCCGCCGCCCAGACCGACAATCAGCACGCCCGTCAACAGCAGCATCCGATTGGGTGCGCTCGGTGCGCCCGGGGTAACGGGCGGATCGACCACCTGAAACTTTACCGCATCGGCCTGGCTAGCTGCCTGGCTCCGCAGTTTCACCTGCTCGCGATCGGTCAGCAGCTTGTCATATTCGGTCTTGAGGACCTGATAGTTGCGGTCGATCTCGGCCTGTTCCTGCGCCGCAGCGGGATCGCTGGCGATCTTCTGGTCGAACGCATTGATGTCAGCCTCGATCTGCGCCTTGCGGTTGGCCAGCGCAGCGACCTGCGAGGCCTTTTCCGCCTGCATCGTCCGCAGCCCCAGATAAAGCGGATTGGCGCTCGCACCGCCGCCGCCGGTCGCGACCGGCTTCTCGCCGCTTGCCGCCGCCTGCGCCTGCGAAAGCTGACTCCTCAGCGCCGCGACATCGGGATGACTGTCGGTCCAACCGCGCGCGCGGGCTTCGGCCAGCTGTCCTTGAATAGCCGAAACACGCGCGCGCGCCGGGCCTGCGACGGCAGTGCCGCCAGCCCCGGGAGTGGAAGCAGCCGTACCGGCCATCTGGCCGTTGACCGCCGCAAGCCCACTCTGGGCCGCGGCGAGCTGCGAATTGATGTCGGCAAGCTGCGAACGGGCTGTCGCCAGCCGTTCAGTGAGCGTACCGGTGCCGGGCAGCGATCCCAGATAGCGCGCCTGGAACTCGGCCTGCTTGGCTTCGGCCAGCTGAAGCGCCTTCTGGCGGTCAGCGAGCTGCTGGTCGAGGAAGGTGAGCGACTGGCTCGCCTGATCGCGGCCCTGCGTCAGATTATCCTCGACGAAGATGTCGATCAGCTTCTGCACGATCGATCGTGCAAGCTTGGCGCTTGACGCGGTCGCGGTGATCTCGAACAGATTGTCCTGCTGCGCGACAACCTTGATCTTCTGTTGAAGCCCGGCAACCCGCGCCGCGACGTCCTTGTCGGTGGCAACGGTGTTGGCCAGTTCGGTGCCGCGGACGACCTTCTCCAGATTGATCGCGCTGGTCAGCGTCTGGCGGATCCGGTCGACATCCTTCTGCTGCTCCTGCTGGGTGGCGATGCTGTCGCCTGGCAAGATCTGGCGCAACTGCACCTGAACGCGCGCGCGGCTCTCATATTGATTGGGCATCTGCGACACGACCAGCCAGCCCGCCAGGCACAATGCCCATGCGATCGCCAGCGCGATCCAGCGGCGTTGCCAGATCCCGTGGAGCAGTGTCCGGATTTCTTCCCAAAGACCTCCCATCGACGCGCCCTTAGAACATGCTTTCGGGGATGATAATCACGTCGCCCGGCTCCAGCCGCACGTTCGCGCTCGTATCCCCGTTTTTAAGCAGTGCCGACAGACGCACACGATACTCACGCTGCTGACCCGTATTCTTATCGAAACGCACCAAACGCGCGCGGTTTCCGGCAGCGAACTCGGAAAGCCCGCCCACCGCGATCATCGCGTCGAGCAGGGTCATGTTCGCACGATAGGGGATCGATGCGGGCTTTTCGGTCGCGCCAACCACGCGGATCTGCTGGCTGAAGGTGCCGTTGAAATTCTCGACGATGACCGAGACGATCGGGTCCTTGATATATTCGCCGAGCGCGATCTTGAGGTCATCCGCCAGCATCGCCGGGGTCTTGCCCACTGCGGGCATGTCGCTGATCAGCGGCGTGGTGATGCGGCCGTCCGGACGCACCTGCACCTTTGCTGACAGTTCGGGATTGCGCCACACAAAGATCTGAAGGCTGTCGAGCGGGCCGATCACATATTCCTCGCCCGGCCCCTCACGGCTCGCGACGAAGGTCGTGGAGGGCAGCTCGGGCCGGCTGTTACCGCCCCCGCAGCTCGAAAGCACGACCGCTGCGATCGACGCCGCCGTCACCACCCTCGCATTGTGCCGAAAACGCATCACCCAAAGCCTCCGTGCCGTGCGCGTCGGGGCGGCGTCCCGCCCCCGGTAACCACGCACATTCGCGGGTTGCTATGGGGTCGCAGAGGTAAAGATACCGTTAGGGAGGAAGGGCGAAGACTTGTTCGCAAGTCGCGCTATGATCTTCACCGAACAGGCTTTCGATTCGATTTCGAAGCCATACCTAAAACGGGGAGTGGGTAATGATCCGCAATCACGAATTGTCGATGAGTGGTCAGCATGGCGGCTATCCGCCCGCGCCGTCGCCATCGCCGTCGCCGACACCCCCGCCGTCGACCCGCCCTCAGAAGCCGACCAACCCCGGCTGACCAGGAGCCGATGGGCCCGGGGCACCTCTACTATCTGGGAATTCTCCTGACCGGCCTGTTCGTGGCGCCGTTCAGCCCGCTGGCGCGCGTCATCGTGCTGAGTTGGCTGGTCGGGGAGTTCGCATGGTGGCTCGGCGCACCCCATTACTGGGTGAACCTGTTCCAGCACCTTGCCGCCTTCATCATCGGCAGCCGCTATCTGCGCAACGAATGGTGCATGGCCGCCTGGGTGATGTTCATGCCGATGCTCGCGTGCGATGCGCTGGCACTGATCCGCGAACAGGAAGTATTCGCGTGGTGGGGGCTGCTGTGCACGGCATTGGCACAGCTGATCTTCCTGCCGCTTGGGATGAGTTTCAGCGAAGCGCGTTCGGGCTTCCCCAACCGCCGCGCGGACGACCAGCCCGACTATATGCGCTTCCGCATGTTCTCGGGCTGATCAGCCGCCCGCGACGATCTCCGCGGCGGGGCCATGCCCCAGGAACGCTGCCGGGCTCGCGCTCGCGCCATAAGCCCCCGCCAGAAATACGGCGATGACATCGCCCGGCTTTGCGCAGACCGAGCCGCCACCCCGCCACGGGATGTCGGCTTTC
>CAZBYE010000127.1:0-1436 GCA_964496045.1 uncultured Stakelama sp. | reverse complement strand
GGGAGGACATCGCCCGGCTCCGCGTGCGGCAGCGCCACGCGATCGGCCAGCCGGTCGAGCGGGGTGCATAATGGCCCAACGACAGAAACGGTTTCGGTCGGTTCGGCATCCATCCTGCCGGCGACAGCAACCGGATAGTTGCGCCGCACCACCGTCCCGAAATTCCCCGATGCGGCGAGTTGGTGATGCAGCCCGCCGTCGCACACCAGAAACGTCTCTTCGCCGCTGACCTTCCGGTCGATCACGCGCATCAGGTAAACGCCGCACTCGCCCGCGATCCAGCGCCCCAGTTCGATTGCGAAAGCCGATCGCGCGAGTATCTTTGGTCGTAACTCCAGCGCAGTAGCCAGCACAGTTCCCACCGCGTCGATATCGACCGGCGTATCGCCCGAGAAATAGGGGATTCCGAACCCGCCCCCAAGATTTACCAACGCCGGCTCTGCCCCCGCCTCATCCGCCAGCCGCGCCGCGAGCGCCACCGTCGCAGCCTGAGTCTCGATGATCGCCGCAGTATCCAGCGACTGCGATCCGGCAAAGATATGGAACCCCCGCCAGTCCGCGCCGGCATCGATCAACCGCCGCACCAGCCCCGGCACCCGCGCTGCATCGATCCCGAAGGGCGAGGCGCGCCCGCCCATCTTCATCCCCGATCCGCGCAGCTCGAAGTCGGGGTTCACCCGCACCGCCAGCTTCAGCGTCACACCCAGCCGCCGCCCGATCGCGAGCGCGCGCTCTGCCTCTCCCTCGGATTCGAGGTTGAGGCTCGCCCCCGCCACAATCGCCGCCCCAAGCCCGGCATCCCCCTCGCCCGGCCCGGCAAAGCTGATGTGCGCCGCGTCCTTGACCGTGAGCGCCTTGGCCAGCTCGCCCCCTGACGCCACGTCCAGCCCACCGACCAGCGGCGCCACCGCCGTCAGGAATTCGGGCAACGGGTTGGCCTTGATCGCGAAATGGATCTCGCACAGATCGGGAAGCGCCGTCCGCAGCCGCGCCAGCCGCTCGCGCACGATCGCGATGTCATAGACGAACAGCGGTGACCCGGCCTCTGCGACCCATGCCGCCGCGGTCTTCCCCGCGATCGTCAATTCGCTCTGCCCCGCGAAATAGGGTGGGATCGGCCCGATTGGCTTCATGACGTCAACTCCGCCTTCAGGGTCGAACGATCGAATTTGCCGTTGGCATTGCGCGGCAGCGCCTCCCGCCATTCGTAGCGCGTCGGTTGCATGAAGCTCGGCAATTCGCGCCGCAGCCGCTCGCGCAGTCCCGCTTCGGCTGCCGCGGCATCGCCGCGCGCCACCGCGACCACCACGATCGCCTGCCCCAGCCGTTCGTCCTTAACGCCGAACGCCGCCGCCTCGCGCGCCTCGCCGCCTGCGAGTACCGCTTCCTCGACCTCGGTCGGGCTGATCCGATTGCCCTGCGATTTGATCATCTCG
>CAZBYE010000126.1:0-8989 GCA_964496045.1 uncultured Stakelama sp. | reverse complement strand
CTCGAGATCGTGCAGGGCGGAAAGATCGAGTCCGATCGCTGCATCGCGACCCCGGACATGATGGGTCTGGTCGGCCGTCTCGGTAAGGTGCTGGGTCCCAAGGGCCCGATGCCGAACCCGAAGCTCGGCACCGTCACCATGAACGTCGCCGAAGCCGTCAAGGCCGCCAAGGGCGGTCAGGTCGAGTATCGCGTCGAAAAGGCCGGCATTATCCATTCGGGCATCGGCAAGGCGTCGTTCTCGGCCGCCGACCTGCGTTCGAACTTCGACGCGCTGGTCGACGCAGTGGTCAAGGCCAAGCCGTCGGGCGCCAAGGGCAAGTATCTGCGCAAGGTCGCGGTCTCGTCCTCGATGGGCCCGGGCGTGAAGGTCGACGTCGCCGAGGTTTCGGCGGTCTGATCCTCGCGACAGCGAAACAATGAAAGGGCCGGGAGCGATCCCGGCCCTTTCTGTTTGAGAAGCGCGCGGCGCTCCGCCTCGGGACCGTCGCGGTCAGCTTCGAACCAGCGTTTCCGCACGCGCGTCCATCGCGCCGGGTTCACCGTCGCCGGTCAGCGCATAGGACATGTCGTTGCGCCGCCAATAGGCCACCGACTGCAACCCTTCGCGCACGGCGCTGGGCCGCTTGGGCGCATCGCTGTGCGCCTTGAGCGCGAAGAGCGACAAACGCAGGCCGTCGCCCGTGGTCACCGCGACCTGAAGCGCCGGCCCCTCGTCGGTGGGAAAGAGCTGCACATCGGTTACGCGCCAGTCGGCGGGCAGCGCCGGCAGATCGATGTTCGTACTGGTCTCGATCTCCCTGGCGTCGAGCACTGGCGCCTCAATCTGCGAAGGCATGTTCGCGCGCATCATCGCGATGCGGTGCGAGCTGACGGCATAGTCGACATAGCCGGGCGTCCCCGCCGGCCAGGCCAGCACCAGTGACGCGGCGGCCGCCAGCGAGAGCCCGCCGAAGATCGCGCCACGGCGGATGAACCGCTTCGACGATGCCATGCCCAGCCGCGACACCTGCGCGATCGCCGCGGGCGCGACCGGGCGCGGATCGTCGGCGAGCAACTGTAGTGCGGTGCGATTACTCAGCTCCGCCATCACCCAGGCCGCACGATCGGGATCCTGCGCCAGCCGCGATTCGACCGCGAAACGCCGCGTGGGATCGAGTTGGCCGTCGACATAGGCGTGGAGTTCGAACTCCGAAGATTGCTCAGCCATTTCCCCCTCCCACGATACGCAAGGGAGACGGCCCCTGTTCCAGCTGCTTCAATGAGTCGCGCGCGCGCGACAGCCGCGACATCACCGTCCCGACCGGTATGTCTAGCACGTCCGCCACTTCCTGATAGCTCAACCCTTCCACCGCGATCAGATGGAGCACCGCGCGGTGATGCTCGGGCAGGCCGGCATAGGCGCTGGCGATGCGCGAGAGGCGGACGCGCTGTTCCTGCTCAAGATCAGGATTGCGTTCCAGCGTCTCGGCGAAGCGATCGTTGCGGCGCGCTTCGGCCGCTTCGCGCCGCTTGCTCGAGATGAAGACGTTGTGGACGATCGCCAGCAGCCAGCGGCGGCGGCTGAATTCGGGCTTGAAGCTGCGCTCGCGCTCGATCGCGCGCAGGATCGCGTCCTGCACGACATCGTCGGCATCCTGTTCGTCACGCGTCAGCGCGCGCGCATAGCGGCGCATCGCGATCAGATCGCCGGGGATGTCGGCATCCGGGTTCACGCCGCCAGTTCCTGAAGCAACCGCGGCGCCGCGTCCAGAGTGGCGCCGCCAAGCGCACGGCAGCGGCGATAGTCCGCCGCGACCCCCGCCATCACATCGTCCCAGCGATAGCGCGACGCTTCCTTGCTTGCCGCCGTGCCGATCGCGCGGCGAAGCGGCGCCTCCTGCATCAGCATGCGGGCAGCACGCGCATAGGCTGCGGGCTTGTGTGCTTCGACCAGCCAGCCGGTGCGCCCGTCCGCGATCAATGACGATGCGCTGGGCACATCGGCGGACACCACCGCGAGGCCGCTCGCCATCGCCTCCAGGTTCACGTTGCCGAACGCTTCGGTCACGCTGGGGTTGATCAGAATGTCCGCACTGGCCACCGCACGCCCGAGCGCGGCGCCTTCGAGATGGCCGGCGAACACCGCGTCGGGGACCCGTTTTTCGAACCATGCGCGCGCCGGCCCTTCGCCGACGATGAGCGGGCGCACCATCTGGCCCGATGCGCGCAAGGCATCGATCGTGTCGGCGAAGACGCCCAGCCCCTTCTCCTGCACCAGCCGCCCGAAGAAGAGCGGGACGACATCGTCGGGCGCATAGCCGAATGCGGCGCGGGTCGCTTCGTCGCGCAGCGAAGGGTGGAACGCCGCCGGATCGATCCCGCGGCTCCACACCGATACGCGGCCGGCACCATGTTTGGCCGCAAGCTCGTTCGCGATCGGCAGGGTCGGGGCGAGGATCAAGTCGCAATCGCCGTAGAAGCGGTCGAGATAGCGTTCGAGCACGGGGCGAAGGAAGCCCATGCCGTAATAGGCGGGATAGGTCTCAAAGCGGGTGTGCAGGCTCGCAACCACCGGGATACCCTGCGCTCGTGCCCATTTCTGCGCCTGTCGGCCGAGCAGATCGGGCGCGGAGAGGTGGACGATATCGGGCGCAAAGGCCTCAAGCTCAGCGCGCGTCGCGCGCGTGAGGCCAAGCGCCAGCCGGTATTCGGGGCGCCCCGGCAGCGCCAGCGAGCGAACGGCGCGTACATCGCCCGCGGACTCGAACGCCGGTTTCGGCGCGCGCGGGGAAAAGACGCGTACCTCAATCCCTTCCTTGCCGATCAGATGCGCGACCAGCCGGTTGAGCGCTCGGTTCGCGCCGTCGCGCACACAATCATAATTGCCGGAGAACAAGGCCACGCGGATCGGGCGCGCGGAGGACCGGGCACGCGCTGTGCCGGTGGGGAAAAGCGGGGACGCGGAGACAGACATGCCCGGCATACGCGCGCCGGGGCAGGTTTATTCCCTTTGCTATCCAGTCACCCGGACAGAACGGTGTTGCCGTCGCCTGCGCAGCCACAGCATCCAGCCGGTGATGACGAGTGCTGTCGTGACGATGCCGGAAACGAATACCAGCCAGCGCCCGACCGCACCGAACGCCTTCCCCGAATGGAGCGGATATTGCCAGGCGAAGAACTGGTCGCCCACGCTCTCCCCATTGTCATGCCGCGTCGCGAGGATGCGGCCATCGGTCATCGCGACATAGGTCCAGAGCCGCCCCTGATCGTCGCGATCGCGCGGGTCGAAGGTGCGCACGGCATAGGCGGCATGATCGGGCAGGAGACGCAGACTGTGCACCTGCGAGCGATCGGGTGTCACGCTCGCCATCGCCGCCTCCAGTCCAACCGGGCGCGCGGGAGGCTCGACATCGGGCCAATGTTCGTGAAGCCGCTCGTTGATCGGTGACATCAGCGCCACCGCGCTGCGGCTGTCGTCGGGCCACGCCAGCGTCACGCCGGTGAGCGCCAGCACGACGGTGACCGGCCAGGCCCACATGCCCGGCGCACGGTGCCAGTCGAACAACCGGCGCAGGCTGCCCGGCTTGCCGGCGACCGCGAAGGCGCTGCGCCATTTCGCCAGCGCCGGCACCGCCAGCCACAGCGCGATGGCGTGATCGATCAGCCAGGCGAGTGACACGAGGCCAAAGAACCAGGTCATCCACGCACCCGCGAGCAGATCGACATGCAGCCCGTAGAGCACGTCCATCACATGCCGCCGGTCGAGCGACACCCTGCCGCTTTCCCGCCAGCCGAGCACGCGCCCGTCGCGCGGATCGGCGAAGAGCTGGACGGGGCGCGGCTTCCCCTCCCCCACCGGCGCGCGGCCGAGCATCCAGATGGTGCCGCGCGGATGCGAGGGCATCAGGATGTTGCCGGGCGCGAACCCGGGCAGCACTGCCTGTGCCCGCGTCACCGCAAGATCGATCGACGCATGTTGCTGTGCCGCCACCGGGATCGTCCGCAGATCCGGATTCAGCCAGCTGTCGAGCTCGTCATAGAAGGTCACCGCCGATCCGGTGACGGCCAGCAGCAACAGCCACAGCCCGCCGAGAATCCCGAACCAGCGGTGCCAGATCCGCGCGAATGGCCGCCACCGGCGCTTTGGGGCAAGTGGCGGCAAGGTCATCAGTAGCGGAACGAGACGCTGAGGCGGATGTTGCGGCCCGGCTCGGGCAGACCGCGCACGATCTCATACCCCGCCACGCCGATCTGGCTGTAGTCGCCGACGCTGGCATGTGCGCGATATTGTTTGTCGAGCAAATTGTAGACCGCTGCCTGCAGCTCGATCATGTCGGTGCCGAACGGACGCCAGGTGCCGGAGATATCGACCACGGCATAACCCGGCTTGTCGATGAAGTAGGTCTTATTCACGAAACCGAGCTGCTTTTCGCGGAACAGCACCTCGATGTCGTTCAGATCCTCGTAGCGGGTCACCGTGGCGCGCAGGCTGAGGTCGGACGAAGGTTCGAACGCGGCGGTCACCGCCCAGTTGTCGCCGACCGAATTGCCGAGCGCAATCTGCTCATACCCCTCGATCCGCTTGTCGTTGAGGCGCGAATCATAGTGGTTGTAATAGCCCTCGATCGAGAAGGGGCCGGTGCGATAGCCGGCGCGCAGCTCGAAGCCCTCGGCTTTGAAACTGCCGACATTCTCGTAATAGACCGCGTCCTGGATCGTACCGGGCGTGCGGACCGCGCCGAGCTGGTCGAGCACGACGTCGCGGATCTTGGAACGATAATAGACCGCCGATGCTGTGATGCCGTGGCGGTTATACTTCACGCCGCCCTCGATATTCTCGACCCGCTCCGGCTTGAGACCGGGCGCGAGCGAGATGCGACCGGGCCGCTTCTCAAGCGTAAACCCGTCGCCGATCTCCTTGCCGCGAAACGCCTCGGCATAGCCGGCATTGAGCGACAGGCCCGGCAGCACGTCGAGCGTCGCGCCCGCGTTGAAGCTGACGCCGTCGCTGTCGATGCCATTGCGATAGGTCACCTGATCGAGGTCATAAGCATCGTAGCGCGCGCCGAAGCTCAGCAGCAGCGGCTCAACCACGCGCCAGCGATCCTGGATATAGACGCCCATCAGCGCGCCCTTCTCCTCGAACCGGCCGACCGCCGGGTTCCACGCCCAGGGCTGCCACTTGGCGGGCGCGCCGAGATATTGGCCGACGACGCGGTCCGAGCGATGCTCGAACCCGACCGTCACGTCATGCCCGCCACGGCGGATGCGCGCGCGCGCGTCGAAGCCCCAGCTTTCGATATCCGCGCCGTAGAGACCCCAGCGGTCCGAGCGGTCCTGCGTAAATTCGGTGCGCGTCCAGTAGCCGCTTGCCTCGAGGTTGATACCAGCGCCGGTTTCAAAGCCGTAATTGGCGATCGCGGTCTTCCGCGTGCCCTCGACACGAAACAGCCGGTCGGCCGCCAGCACCGGCCAGTTGGGGCGCATACCGAATTCGCCCTCTTCCTTGCGCTGCTCATAGCTCAGCGTCAGGCGATGCCCGGCGCCGAGGTCGCCGCCGATCTTGACGAAGCCGAGCTGCTGCTTGGCGGCGGTGCCGCGCAATATGGTGCCGTTGCCGTCCTTGAAGTCCTCCCGGTCGACATGCACGTACGAAGCGAGGATGCCGATATCGCCGGTCAGCCGCGCAAAGACGGTGCCCGACAGCTTGTAGCCGTCATTGCTGAACCAGCCGCCCTTGGCCATCACGCCAAAGTCGCGGCCGTTGCGCAGCAGGTCGGTCGGATCGACGGTACGGAAGCGGATCGCGCCGCCGATCGCGCCGAAGCCCGAATCCGCCTCACCCGCGCCGGCCTGAACCTGTACCGTCTTGAGCAGTTCCGGCTCAATGCTGACGCGGCCGACATGGTGGAACAACGTGCCGCGCTGCGGCGCGCCGTCGATCGTGACGTTGAGCATCGAATCCTCGAGCCCGCGGACATAGATTTTCTGCGCGATGCCGATCGAACCGCCGACCGCGACTGAGGGCACATTGCGGAACAGATCGCTCAGGTCGTTCGCCTGCATCGCCTGAATGGCCTTGCGGTCCAGATCGACGTCGGTCAGCGCACCGACCACCACCACGACGTCGTCGTCGCTCTCCTCAGTTGCAGGGGCTTCGACAGCCTCCTGCGCACGCGCCTGCGGGGTGATCGCAAGCATGGAAGCGCCGAGCAGCAACGCCGCGTAAGCGGTTTCAGTTTTCATTGGAGTTCCCTGGATCGTTTCGCGAGTGCGGTAAATGTTACTGCGACTTAATGTCAATAATAATTGGGCATATTTTGGTCTCTAAGCGCCGTGGAACGCGCGCCCCTCGCCAAACCCTCAATAATAGGCTAGGGGGCAGCGCTTACCCGCGCCGTGCCCAATGGCCGCGCGACGATTGTGAGCTGCATGACCTTTACCCATCTCCCCACCAGCCTCGCCGAGGCGCTGGCCGCACGCGGCTATACCGACCTCACCCCGGTGCAGGCCGCCGTCACTGAAGACACCGCCAAGGGCCGCGATCTCCTCGTCTCCGCGCAGACCGGCTCAGGCAAGACCGTCGCCTTCGGCCTCGCCATGGCCGACGACCTGCTCGACGACGGCAGCCTTCCCGCCCCCGGCCTGCCGCTGGCGCTGGTGATCGCGCCGACGCGCGAACTCGCACTTCAGGTCGCGAAGGAACTGACCTGGCTCTACGCCTCGGCCGGCGGACGTATCGCCACCTGTGTCGGCGGCATGGACGCCTCACGCGAGCGCCGCACGCTTTCCTATGGCACACACATCGTCGTCGGCACGCCGGGACGTCTGCGCGACCATGTCGAACGCGGTGCGCTCGACCTCAGCAAGGCACGCGTCGCCGTGCTCGACGAGGCCGACGAGATGCTCGACATGGGCTTCCGCGAGGAGCTTGAGGCGCTGCTCGACGCGACCCCGCCCGAACGCCGCACCTTCCTGTTCTCCGCGACTTTGCCCAAGCCGATCGTCGCGCTCGCCCGCCGCTATCAGCGTGATGCGCACCGCATCTCGACCGTGGGTGAAGATCGCGGCCATGGCGACATCACCTATCAGGCGATCGCGGTCGCGCCGGCCGATATCGAACATGCGGTGATCAACCTGCTTCGCTTCCACGAAGCAGAGACAGCGATGCTGTTCTGCGCGACGCGCGACAATGTCCGCCACCTCCATGCGGGTCTCACCGAGCGCGGCTTCGCGGCGGTGGCGCTGTCGGGTGAGCATAGCCAGAATGAGCGCAACGCCGCGCTTCAGGCGCTGCGCGACCGCCGCGCGCGCGTGTGTGTCGCCACCGACGTCGCTGCGCGCGGGATCGATCTGCCGACGCTCAGCCTGGTCGTCCATGTCGAGCTGCCACGCGATGCCGAAACGCTTCAGCACCGTTCGGGCCGCACCGGCCGTGCGGGCAAGAAGGGCACCGCGATCCTGATCGTCCCCTATCCGCGCCGCCGCCGCGTCGAGATGACGCTCAAGCAGGCCAAGATCAACGCCGAGTGGCTCCCCGTCCCCGGCGCGGAAGATATCCGCGCCAAGGATCGCGAGCGACTGATGACCAAGCTCATTGCCCCGATCGAGATCGAGGATGAGGACCGCGAGATCGCCGAGGCCCTGCTGGCGGAGAAGTCGCCGCTCGAGATCGCTGCGGCGCTCGTCCAGGCGCATCGCGCATCGATGCCCGCGCCCGAGGAACTGATCGACCGCTCGCCCGCCGAGCGGAGCGCGCCGGTCCATCGTCCGGGCTTCGACGATGTCGTCTGGTTCAGCATGAACATCGGCCGCCGCCAGAACGCCGATCCGCGCTGGATCCTGCCGCTGATCTGCCGCCGCGGCCACATCACCAAGTCCGAAATTGGCGCAATCCGGATCGGTGCGGGGGAGACCCGCTTCCAGATCCCGAGCAAGCTTGCCGATCGCTTTGCCAAGGAGGTCGCCAAGACCGCCGGACAGGACGAGGACGGCGTGCTGATCGAGATGGCCGACGGCCCGCCCCCGCCGGGGACGCGTGGCGATCATGCCCCGCGCCACCACAAACCGCGGGACCATAGCCGCCCGGTTCATCGCGCCCGTCCGGCCAAGCCGCACCATCGCGGCAAGCCGCCGAAGAAGTAACGCGGCCGCTAAGCCCCCTTCTCGTCATCCCGGCCTTGTGCCGGGATCCACCGGGAGGCGAGCGCTGGATTGGAAGCTCTTGCCCAGTAGTCGGGGCGCGGTGGACCCCGGCACAGGGCCGGGGTGACGACGGATTCTTCGAGGAGCCGCCCATGGATCACCCCCTCTGCATCCTCGTCGATGCTGACGCCTGCCCGGTGAAGGACGAGGTGTACAAGGTCGCGTGGCGACGCGCAGTGCCGGTGACGATCGTCGCCAACGCTTTCATCCGCATCCCCGATCATCCGCTGATCGGACGCGAGGTGGTGTCGGACGGGTTCGACGCGGCGGACGACTGGATCGCCGAGCGGGCCGGGCCGAAGACCGTGGTGGTGACGGCGGACATTCTGCTCGCCGACCGCTGCCTCAAGGCCGGTGCGACCGTGCTCGCACCTAGCGGCAAGCCGTTCACGACCAGCTCGATCGGCGCGGCGATCGCGACGCGTGCGATCATGGCTGATCTGCGCGCGGGCGGCGACCAGATCGGCGGACCGCCGCCCTTCCGCAAGGAGGACCGGTCGCGCTTCCTCTCCGCGCTCGACGAGGCGCTGGTCCGGCTCGCCCGCTGACGCGCGTACCCGTGGCGGATTCGCATTCGTTACGGGTGCGTGATAGCTTCCGCGCTTCCTTTCCCCGGAGGCGCGCATGTCCGAAGAGCGGATCACTCACCCCGATGGCACCGGTATCAATCTGCATAGCTGGCCCGCGAGCGGCGCGCCCAAAGCGGTGGCCTTGCTCCAGCATGGCTTCAATGCGCATGGCGCACCCTTGGGTTGGGCTGCTGAACAGCTGAATGAAGCGGGCTATGCCTGTTACGCGGGCGG
>CAZBYE010000125.1:0-9099 GCA_964496045.1 uncultured Stakelama sp. | reverse complement strand
CGAGGCGCGCGGTGAGCGCGGCCGTCTTGCCCGTGCCGGCGCCGGCGAGGACGAGGACGGGGCCGTCGAGCGTGAGCACGGCTTCGCGCTGCGGGGCGTTGAGACCGCGCAGATAAGGGGGATCGTCGGGAAGCCCCGGATCTTGGGCAACAGGTACGGACATCGGCGAACAGGTAGAGAACGCGGGCGTGAAGGGCAAGCTGGCTTCCGGTTCGCGATTGAGCAATCATCGGGCCGGGAGATCGATTCCCCGGGGACGGAGGCGGCGATGCGGATCGGACGGCGACAGGCGATCATCGGAGCGGCGGCAACGGCGTTTTGGGGCCGGCATGCGGTAGCGGCGGGCGCGGAACCCGCGAGCATTCCGATCACCCTGACCGACAATCGGATCATCGTCGGCGGATCGATCGGCGGGAGCGCGATGATGCCGTTCGTGCTCGACACCGGCGGTGAGATCGGGCTGATCGACCTTGCCGCGGCGGAGAAACTGAAGCTGCGGCAAGTGGGTACCCGCCGGCTTCGGCTTTCGTTCGGCGACAAGAACTATCCGATCTTCCAGGCATCCGAGGTGCTGCTGGGCGGGCGCTTCCTGATGCCCGTGCTCGCGCTTGGCGGGATCGAGCGCAAGCTGGGCAACGGCGCGGTGGGGGCGCTGCCCGCACGCGTGCTGACGGTGACCGATGCCGAACTCGACCTCGATGCCGGGGCGTGGCGCATTCATCCGGAGGGCGTGAGCGGGCTTTCGGGCTGGACGCGGTTCGAGAAGGCGATCGTGCAGCGCGGCAAGAACGACGACACGCGGTTCCTGTTCGCCGATGCGACCATCAACGGCAAATTGCTCCGCTTCGGGCTTGATACCGGCATGCCGAGCATGATGCGCATCTACCGCAAGACAGCCGAGGCGGCGGGTTTGTGGAATGCGCCGCGCTGGTCCCCGGGGGCGCCGGGCGGCAAGACGCGGCTGGTGCGCCCGGACAGTTTCGAGATTGCCGGTGCGACGATCCCGCGTCCGCTGATCCAGATCCGCGAGGAGGTGGACTGGAAGGAATTCGATACCGGCCTGATAGGTTTGCCGATCCTGCGCCTGTTCAACCTTGCAACCAGCAACCGCGATGGCGCGCTGCTGCTGAAGCGCAACCGGCAGGCGCCGCAGGAGGAGCATTATAATCGCGGGGGCATGTGGGTCGAGCGTGCGGGCGCGGCATCGGTGGTGATGGTCGTCGGCCCCGGCAGCCCGGCAGCCGCCGCGGGAATCAAGCCGGGCGACCGGGTGACCTCTCCGGCGTTCGAGGTGCTGATCGAGCGCACCTACGACGCGCCGGGCACCGTGCTGCCGCTGACCGTCGAGAGCGGCGGAAGCTCCCGTTCGATCGATCTCACACTCACGGATTTCCTGTAGCGCGAGGGCGCGGCTTGAGGCAGGAGAGCGGCATGTGGGACAAGATCAAGGGCCGCTTCAACGCGCGGCGTCTGTTGCTGATCGTGGCGCTGGCGGGCGTGGCGCTGTATGTCGGCTGGCGCACCGGCGGGTTCGATGGCCAGCCGGACGAGAAGCCGTGCGTGGCGGGCCGCAACGAGATCAAGGACGACAAGGGCAAGGTGGTGCAGGTGACCCGCACGACCTGTATCGACGAGAAGAAGTGACGGCGCGCAGACGCCGCACGATGGAGGAGTGATGGATGGACGCTGACCGGGCACGGCAACGCCGCGCGCTATGGGCGAGCTTTGTGGGTACGGGAATCGAATTCTACGATTTCTATATCTACGCGACCGCGGCGGCTTTGGTGTTCGGGAAGCTGTTCTTCACCGGTTCCGACTCGCAGACCCAGCTCTGGTCGTTTCTCACGCTTTCGATCGCCTTCTTCGCGCGCCCGGTGGGGGCAGCGGTATTCGGTCACTATGGCGACCGGATCGGGCGCAAGGCGACATTGGTCGCATCGCTGCTGACGATGGGGATTTCGACGACCTTGGTGGCGTTCCTGCCATCCTACGCCACCGCCGGATGGGTCGCACCGGCGCTCTTGTGCCTGTTGCGCTTCGGCCAGGGATTCGGTCTAGGCGGTGAATGGGGCGGCGCGGCGTTGCTGGCAGTCGAGAATGCGCCGCCGGGATGGCGCGCCCGGTTCGGGTGCGCGCCGCAGATGGGCGCGCCCGCGGGGTTCATCGCCGCCAATGGACTGTTCCTGCTGCTGCTGTTGTGGATGACGCCCGACGAGTTCGCCGACTGGGGCTGGCGCATTCCGTTCCTGCTTTCCGCAGCGCTGGTCGCAGTGGGGCTGTGGGTGCGTCTGAAGCTGGGCGAGACGCCCGAGTTCGAGGCGAGCCTCGCCGAGGCGCCGCCGCCCAAGGTGCCGCTGGGCGAGGTGGTGACGCGACACGGCGGTGCGCTGGTGGGCGGGACAATCGGTGCCGTCGCCTGCTTCGCGACCTATTATATCGCGACCGCCTTTCTGCTCGGCTGGGGCACCAAGTCGCTGGGCTATTCGATGCACGATTTCCTGAGCGTGCAGCTGGTGGCGATCCTGTTCATGGCGGGCGGCATCTACCTTGCCGCATGGCTGGCCGACGCGAAATACGACCCGCGGCGCGTGCTGGCGGGCGGGTGCGTGCTGGTCGCCGCGAGCGGGTTTGTGATCGCGCCGCTGATGGCCGCGGGGCTGGCCGGGGTGTTCATCTTCCTGTCGCTGCTGCTGTTCGCGATGGGGTTCGTCTATGGCCCGCTGAGCGCGTGGCTGACCGACCTGTTTCCGCCGAGGGTGCGGTATACCGGCGCGTCGATGACCTTCAACATCGCGGGCGTGATCGGCGGCGGACTGACGCCGTTCTTCGCGCAGACGCTGGCGCTCAAGGGCGGGCTGGCGCCGGTTGGCTGGTATCTGAGCGCTGCGGCGGTGCTGAGTCTGGTGGCGCTGGTCGCGCTGCGGCCGAAGGCGACCTAGACCGCGCGCAAGAGCGTGAGTTTGGCCTTGCCGTGCACGCGCTCGGCATCGATTTCGAAGCCTGCGACCTCGATCACTTCGGCCTTCGCGGTTTCGATGCTCACCCAGGTGGCCGGACCGGTCCAGCCAAGGCGGGCGAGCTTGTCGAGCGCGACGGATCCGGCGCCGGTGCCATAGGGCGGATCCATCAGGATCACGTCCATCGGTTTGGGTGCGGGGCCGAGCGCGAGGACCGAGGTGGCGCGGATGTCCGCACGCACGCCGAGCTTTTCGGCATTGACGCGCAAGGCATCAAGCGCAGCGCGATCCTGCTCGACGAACAGGCACGAGGCCGCGCCACGCGACAGCGCCTCCAGCCCCAATGCGCCCGAACCGGCGAAGAAGTCGGCGACGGCGAGATCCTCGAAACTGCCGACGCGGCTGGTGAGCATCGAGAACAACGTCTCACGCATGCGATCGGCGGTAGGACGCGTGGCGTCGCCTTTGGGCGCGACGAGCGGGCGGCCGCGCCATTGACCAGCGATGATCCTCATTTACGGGGTCCCCGCTTTGTCGGAGCGCCGCGCTTCGCTGGCGGTCGCGGGCCGCGATCACTCGGGCGATAGGACCGTTTGGGGCGATCAAGCAGCGGACCGGCATCGTCGTCGATGCGGGGCGCCGGCTTCTTGAACGGTTTCCCCCTCGCGCTTGCCGGGGTCGCGGATGAAGAGCGATCGTCTCCGGCCCTGGCGGCCGCGCTACGCGCAGCGTTGAGCCGCTGGCGTTGTCCGAAACCGGAGGTCTTCTTCACGAGCGGCTTGCCTGTGCCGCCGCTTGCGCTTTCGGGCCGGCCGGGACCACGTGCGTTGTCGGGCCGGCCGGGGCCGCGTGCGTTGTCAGGCCGATCACCGCCACGGGCGCTGTCAGGCCGGGCGCTGCCGCGCGCGTTCTCGGGGCGACCGCCGCCACGTGTGTTGTCGGGCCGGTCGCTGCCGCGCGCGTTCTCGGACCGGCCGCTGCCGGCGGGTGACCGTGCAGCGCCGGGCGAGGTTGCGCGTCCTTGCGGCGGTCTCGCCTGCCTCGCGCCGCTGCGATCACCGCGTTTCGCATCGCGGTCCCCGTCGCGGGCAGGAACGGGAGCCGAAGCCTTGCGGCGTTCGGCACGGTTTAGCGGTTCTGCGGCAACATCCGCCGCCTCCGGCGCAGCCTCGGCCTTCAGCGCCTTGGGCTTGTTCGACAATTGCAGGTTCGACGCAATCTTTCCGCCGTTCGGTCCTGCGAGCGCCTTACGGAACAGGATCAGGTCATGCTGGCGGACCTCATCGACGTCGCCGGGGAGCATGTCGTCGAGGTGAAAGGGGCCGTAGCGGGTGCGGATCAGGCGGCTGACCCTGAGCCCGAGATGCTCGAGCACGCGGCGAACTTCGCGATTCTTACCCTCGGTCAGGGTGAGTTCGATCCACACATTCGCGCCGGTGCGGCGTTCGAGATTGGCGTTGATCGGGCCGTAGCGCACGCCCTCGATCTCGATCCCGAGCATCAGGTCTTCGAGCTGGGCCTGACTGATCTCGCCATAGGCGCGGGCGCGGTAGCTCCGCTCGACCCCGGTGGCGGGCAGCTCGAGCTGGCGCTTGAGCTCGCCGTCGGTGGTCATCAGCAACAACCCCTCGGTCGCAAGGTCGAGGCGGCCGACGGGAATGACACGCGGCAAGCCGTTGGGTAGCCGGTCGTAAATAGTCGGGCGGCCGGCGGGGTCGCGCTCGGCGGTGAGCAGGCCCGCGGGCTTATGGTAGCGGAACAGGCGCGCGGGCGCCGCGGCGGCAACCGGCTCACCGTCGACGGTGACGCCGTGCAGCGAGGTCAGAACGGTCGCGGGAGTGGTGAGGACTTCACCGTCGATCGCGACGCGACCTTCGGCGATCATCCGCTCGACCTCGCGGCGCGACGCGATTCCGGCACGGGCGAGCAACTTTGCGATGCGTTCGCCGGCTTTGGCGCCTTGTGTGGGCGAGTCCTGAGGTGATGTTGGAGACATTCGCCACGCGATACAGCGGGTTGGCCTCCGGCGCAAAATTCTTGTGCGACGGGAGCCGCGGACGGGTTAGTGCGTTCTGGCCGCGTAACATTGTGGGTGGGTTATGTTGTTCGGAAAGAAGACCCGGCGGATCACACGGCTCCTGATCGTCGAGGATGAACCGCTGGTCGCATTCGATACCGAGCATTTCCTGATCGAAGAAGGTTTTGCCGTCGTCGCCACCACCGATTCGGTGAATGAGGCGATCGGGCATATCGGTGGCCGCAAGCCGATCGATCTGGTGCTGGTCGATCTCGGCCTGCGCGATGGAGACGGCAGCGACGTGGCGCATGCCGCGCAGGCAAAGGGCGTGCCGGTGCTGATCGTCACCGGTCGACAGCTGGACGAGGTCAACGCGATCGGCCTGGGCTGTCTGTCCAAACCCTACCCACAGCGCGATCTGCTGCGCGCGATCAAGATCGTCGAGATGCTGCTGGACGGTAAGACGCCGCGCCGCGTGCCAGCCAGCCTGAAGCTGTTCCAGTCCGTCGCCTGAAGGGCTTTGCATCGCCGTTTTTGCCGCTAGGGTCGCCCGATTGCCGATAAAGGGGCGGGGATGCAGCGTACGGAAGAGAAGAGCGGTTTCGGTTATGTGATCGCTCAGCTGGGGCTGGTGGGCGCGCTTGCGTCCCTGATGCTGCCATGGATGTCCGCAACCCTTCCGGGCGCGCAGGCAGTGATCGGCCGCGGGCTCGACATTGCAGGCGGGCTGCGCGGGCCGGGGATCAACCTTGCCCCGTCAATGACCTTCAACATCGCGTTGATGATCGTGCTGATCACGCTGGGTGCGAGCCTGATCTGGCGGCGGCGCGGCGGCGCATCGATGCTGGTCGCGGGGAGCGTGGTCGCGCTCGCGCTGATCCTGATCGCTGCGCTCTACACCATCTATGCGCCGCCCAAGGCATTGCGCGAGGCCGGTGCGGTATTCGCGCCTGCGTTCGGACTATTCGTCGGCGCGGGTGCACTGATCGTGGCGTTCTTCGCCGCACGCGCCTCAGCACCCGCGAACTGGCGCGACGAACTGCCCGAAGCGGTGCGCCCCTATTTCGAGACTGCGCCGCTGGCGGCACTGGCGCTCGGGATCTCATCGGGCTTCCCCTATGCGATGATCGGCGCGACGCTGACTTCCCGGTTGGCGCAGCAGGGGATCGACAAGTCGACGATCACCGCCTTCACGCTGGCGATCCTGGTCTACAACCTCAAATGGCTATGGGCGTGGATCGTCGATGGCGTGCGAATCCCGGTGCTGGGCCGGCTGGGGCAGCGCGTTTCGTGGCTGATCGTGTCGGCGGTGCTGGTTGCTGCAGCGGTGATCAACCTTGCGCTGACCCCGCCTGATCCCAACAACATCATGCCGATCATCACCGCCGCGATCCTCGTCGGCGTCGCGGGCGCAACCTATGACATCGTCATCGACGGCTTCCGTATCGAGATCCTCGAACCGCGCCAGCTGGGCGTGGGTTCGGGTATGTCGCAATATGGCTGGCGCATCGGATCGGCGAGCGCAGGCGCGCTGGCGCTGGTGATCGCGGCGCGGCTGGGCTGGGAAGCGGCCTATATCGCCTGCGCGCTGTTCGTGCTGCCGGCGGTGATCGCGGGCATCATCGTCGGCGAGCCGCCGCGGCACCGCGAAGCCGCGCAGCGCAAGGGCATCGGTCAGGTCGCACGATCGATCTGGGGTCCGTTCGAGCAGTTCTTCACGCGCGAGGGCGCTCTGATCGTCCTGCTGTTCATCCTCGTCCACAAGCTGGGCGACACGTTGAGTCAGCTTACCGTGCGGCTGCTGTTCGACGATCTCGGTTTCACCAATGACGAGATCGCCTTCTACGATGTCGGCCTTGGCTTCTTCGCGCTGATGATCGGCATCTTCGTCGGTGGCATCCTCTATGCGCGCATCGGCATGAAACGGTCCGTGCTGCTCAGCCTGGTGCTGATGGCGGTCTCGAACCTGGCCTTTGCCGGTCTGGCGGCAGTGGGTCATTCGAACCTGATGATGGCGGCGGCGATGTGCTTCGAGAATTTCGCGAGCGGCATCGGCGGCGTCGTGCTGGTCGCCTATTTCTCGGCGCTTACCGACCTGCGCTATACGGCGGCGCAATATGCACTGATTTCGGCTGCAGCGAGCATCGTCGGGCGGTTCATCACCGGCACCAGCGCCGGATCGCTGATCGAAGCCATGGGTTATGTGAACTTCTACCTGTTGACAGGCGTCGTCGCGGTGCCGGGGATCGTGCTCTTCTGGTGGATGATGCGCACCGGGCTGGTCGACCGGTCGATCGGCAACGCCGGGACCGAGGGTGAAGGTGATGCGCGGGCGGAAGCCGATCCGGAGACCGGCCCCGCGCGATGATCGTCTGGCTCGCCATTCTTGCGGTGCACGTGACCTGCGTCGTGCATCTGGTGAAGACCGGGCGCAATCCGCTGTGGCTGACGGCGCTGATCTTTCTGCCGATGGTGGGTGCGGTCGCCTATTTCATCGTCGAGATACTGCCCGGTCTGCAAGGCAACCGGCATGTGCGCACGGCGCGTGCCAAAGCCGTGGCGGCGATCGATCCGGAGCGCGAGTTGCGCGCGGCGCGCGATGCGCTGGATTTGACCGATACGGTGGCCAATCGCATCCGGCTGGGCGATGCCGCGAGCGAGCTTGGACGATGGAGCGAGGCCGAGGCGGCGTATCGCGAGGCTCAGGCGAAATCGCCTGAAGACACGGGGACGCGGGCGAAGCTTGCGCGCGCGATCTTCGAGCAGGGGCATGCGGGTGAGGCGCTGGCCTTGCTCGACACGCTCGAGCCGCTCTCCGGGCAGGGCGAGCGGGACCGGCAGGGATTGCTGCGCGCGCGGATGCTGGAGCATCTTGGCCGGAACGAAGAAGCGCTGGCGCTCTATGCCGATATCGTGACGCGGCTGCCGGGTGAGGAGGCGCGGTGCCGCTATGCCGCGCTGTTGCTGGCCGAAGGCTGGGACAACAAGGCGCGCAAGCAACTCGAAGAGATCGAGTCGCGGGCGAAGCGGCTCGACCGGCAGCAGCGTGCGGCGGAAGGCGAGATGTACCGCTGGGCGGCGGACACGCTGGCCCGGTTGCGCGCGAAGGACGCCTAGGCCTCCAGCGGCAGTCCCAGATCGGTGAAGGCGTTGGCGAGGGCATGGGCGGTGGCGAGGACGCCGTCGACCTGACGCACCCCGAGAAGATCGGCGAGCAGGACGCGGGCACGCGGTATATCGTGCGTGACGCGTGCGATGATCTCGATCGTCGCGCTTTCTGCAGCGGTCATCCGCGCGCAGCACCAGGGTGCGATCTGGATCGGGCCGGCCGAGGCGGTCGACATCTCTGCCATCAGCGAACGCAGCAGGATCAGCGGACGGCGGAAGTCACGGCCAAAAGCGGTGACGAAGGCATGCGCGGCGGCCGCGTCATGGAGACCGCCCGCGCCCATCTGACGGATGCCGAACAGCAGCAGCCGCGCGCCGGGATCGTCGGGCTGAAGGCGGGGCAAAGCGAGGCCAAGGGTGGCGATTGCGGTCATGCGGCGGACTCCGGATTCGATTCGTCCGGCTATCCTGACATTCTGTTATTGATAGTCAATCGCAATAAGAATTACTCGGGGAGTTCGTCGTTCATCCGGAGCGCTTCACCTGCGAGATAGAGCGAGCCGAGGATGAGAACGATGGGAGCAGCGCCATCGGAGCCGGGGTGGGCGGCAATTTTGCGAAGGGCTGATTTGGGGTCTTCGGCGGTATCGGTGGTCGCGATGCCAAGGCCGCGTGCAACCTCGGCCAGATCGACCGGGGCGTGATGCGCGTGACCGGGAACGGGGATCGCAGTGAGAGAGCCGACGAGCGGGACGAAGGGGGCGAGCAGGCCTGCCGCATCCTTGTTGGAGAGCATCCCGAGGATGAGGTGAACCGGACGGCCCTGCGCGACCTCGGCCAGCGCGATGCTGACCGATTGGGCGGCGGCTTCGTTGTGACCGCCGTCGAGCCAGAGCTGGCTGTCGGACGGAAGCAGGTCGGGCAATGGGCCGGGCGAGAGGCGCTGCATGCGGGCGGGCCAGCGGGCGGCGGTTGCGGCTGCAGCGAGAGCGGTTTCGGGTATCGCGATGCGCTGCT
>CAZBYE010000124.1:0-9139 GCA_964496045.1 uncultured Stakelama sp. | reverse complement strand
GGAACTCCTCACCGGTCAGCAGCGGATATCGGACCTGCGTTGCCATACTCGCAATCTAGTCGCTCGGCGATTAAATTTACAGGGGCGATTCAAATCGGCGACCACTCGATCTCGTCCTCGCCCTCACCCGCGTCACTGACCCGCGCATGGTCCGGGCCGATCGCCTCGAGCAATTTGTCGAGCGCCCAGTCGACGCCGATGCCGGCCGCGCCGGAGATGGCGATGACTTCGGCGCCGCTGGCTTCCTCCAGCTCGGCCGAGAGCGCGGCGATGAGTTCGTCGTCGAGCATGTCGATCTTGTTGAGCGCGACGATGATCTTCTTGTCGAGCAGGCCGGCGCCATAGGCTTCGAGTTCGTCGCGGACGATACGGTAGCTGGTGGCGACGTCCTCGTCGTTCGCATCGACGAGGTGAAGCAGGACCTTGCACCGCTCGATATGGCCGAGGAAGCGGTCGCCGATTCCGGCACCTTCCGCCGCACCCTCGATCAGGCCGGGGATGTCGGCGATGACGAATTCATTGTGCTTGTGACGTACCACGCCGAGCTGGGGCCGGGTGGTGGTGAACGCATAGGCGCCAACCTTAGCCTGCGCGTTGGTCACGGCATTGATGAAGGTCGACTTGCCCGCATTGGGCAGGCCGACAAGTCCTGCGTCCGCCAGCAGCTTGAGGCGGAGCCAGACGAACATTTCCTCACCCGGCCAGCCGGTGCCGTGCTGGCGCGGGGTGCGGTTGGTGCTGGTCTTGTAGCTGGCATTGCCGCGCCCGCCGTCGCCGCCTCTCAGGAAAACGATGCGCTGGCCAGCCTGTGTCAGGTCGGCGAGCAGCGTGCGTTCCTCATCATCAGCGAGAATCTGCGTGCCGACCGGCAGCTTGATCACGAGATCGTCGCCGCCCGCGCCGGTGCGGTTTCCGCCCGACCCGCCATGTCCGCGCTGCGCCCGGAAATGCTGGGTGTAGCGGAAGTCGATCAGCGTGTTGAGGCCGGGGACCGCCTCGAAGATGATGTCGCCGCCCTTGCCGCCGTCGCCGCCGTCGGGACCGCCATATTCAATGTACTTCTCACGCCGGAAGCCGACGGCGCCGCCGCCGCCCCAGCCGGATTTCACATAGATTTTGGCTTGATCGAGAAAATGCATGGCTTACCTGAATTGGGTTGCGGCACCGGCCCGCTCCCCCACCCGGCCACCCATAGGATACTGGCGTTGGGTGGCCGGGTGGGGGAGTGGGCCGGTGCCGTTCTACTTAGTCAAAAATTCACCGCGGCCATAGGGCGGGCGATTCTGGCCTTTGATCCAATCGCCGAGCAGCCGGTAATAGCCGTCAGTGATGCGGGTGGTGGTACGCTCGCCGTCCGCCGCTTGCGTGAACTCGCCCATGCCGTGATCGGTGGCGGGGAAGCGGACGATGGCGATGTCATGGCCTTCCCGGCGCAGCGTCTGGAGGCGGTCGATCGTGGTCTGGGGCGGCGCCTCGCGGTCTTCGGCGGCGATCACCCAGAGCTGGGGCGCCTTGACCTTGCGCAGCCAGCCCATCGCATCATAGCGCCAGTCGAGTTCGAGATTGTCGAATTTCGCTGCGCCCTCGCGGCGCAAGGTGGCTTCGTCGAGCGCGAGGATATCGCCGGTGAACTCGCCCTTGATCTTCGCGAACCAGGGTTGCTGGCCGTAGCGAGCCTTGACTGCGGCGAGCCCTTCGTAACCCTGCTTGAAATGCTCGGCCATGACGGTGCCGGTGGCGTCGGTGATCTCCCGCGCCTGCCTGAGCACATCGGCGCCATAGCCGGCTTCGGTCAGTTCGGCGGCGACCTGCGAGGCGTCTTCCTCGAGCGGGTCGATCAGCAGGCCGAAGCCGACCGCGACGAAATCGGCGCCCGCGTCAGTCGCCGCGCGCGGGGCGACCCAGCCGCCCTGGCTTCCGCCGAGCAGGCCGAAACGCGAATAGCGGCCGGCGGCGAGGCGCTTCGCTTCCCTTGACGCCGCGGTGGTATCGCCGGCGAGCGCATGGAAATTCTGGTTGTAGGTGCCCTGCGAGTCACCCGTTCCGCGCTTGTCATAGACGAAGGCGGAAATGCCCTGCGCGGCGAGCATCCACGGATAGGTGGCGTATTTGACCGCTGCGGTCCGCTCCGAGCCATGGACGGCGACGACCAGCGGCGGCTTCTTGCCCGGGGTGACGGGGGGTTCGATCAGCAGGCCGTTGAGCGTCAGGTCGCCGCTCTTGAACTTGCTCGGGGTGAGGCGGAGCGCGACCTTCGAATAGCGCACGATGGTCGTGCCATCCTTCACATCGAGCGTGTCGCCGCGGCAGGTGACGCTGCCGTCGTTGGAGAGGCCGAAGCGTCCATCCTCGGCGGCCCAGCGCCACGCGCCGGTCTGTGCGGTGTCGGTGCGTTCCAGCACGACGCGGTAGCGCTCTTGCGGGCCGGCATAGACGCCGGGGACGCATGGCGGGGACTTGGGCGAGGAGGTGGGCGGGGAAGCGGGCGCAGCAACGGACAGCCCGGCGGTCATCACGGCAAGCAACATGGTTTAGCCCCAGATTTTCTGAAAACGTGGTGAGGTGGTGAGCTGCCGCAGTGCGATCTCGCGGGCCGCACCGCGCGGCAGCTCGAGCGACCTGGCGAGCGGCTCGCCGAGCAGGGCGTCGCCCAGCGCCATCAGCACAAGGCTAAGCGTGTCCTGCCGCAGGTCGACGCTGCATTCTTCTTCCTCACCTTCGGCGATCTGATCGACGAGCTGATGGATCGTATCAAGGATCGGGTCGAGCGCGTCCTCGTTGCCGGTGAGGATCATCCAGCTGGCCAGCGCGCCGGCGCCCGAGCGATCGAACGCGTCAAAGGTCAGGTCGACCACCTGCCGTGCCTTGTCCTCGGTGCGCGCGCTCTGGTTGGCGCGCGCTTCCTGGATCAGGTCGGCGATGCGGGCGCAGACACTCTCCGCCAGACTGCGTGCGAGCGCGCGCTGGCGTCGGGCGGCGGAGCCGAAATGATGGAGCAGATTGGCGTGCGTCCGGTTGATCCGCGCGCCGACGGCCTTGAGCGTCACCGCCTGTGGCCCCGCCTCGATCAGGATCGCGCGCGCCGCCTCGAGCGCGGCGTCGCGTGATTCCTCCGGGGTGAGGCGTTTGCGCTCGGGGGCAGTGGTTATTGACATGGATGTAAATAGTGCATAATTTCACTTGCAACTGCCTTGGAGGAAAATGGTGGCGAACGCAAAGACTCCCGCCGATCTGACGATCAATCCGCGCGACCGCCGCTTCGGGCGCGGGCAGGCGCAGGACCGGCTCTGGCTGGGCGGCGATGTGGTCGGGACGGCATTCTATAATGCGCTGTCGGTGACATTCCCCAAGGGCGAAGCGTTCTTCATCGAGAGCGTTAAGGCGTTCCGCGAAGGCGTGGATGGCAAGCTCGCGCGCGAGATCAAGGCGTTCACCATTCAGGAAGTGGTGCACAGCCGCGAGCATGTCGCGTTCAACAAGCGTGTGCTCGACCATGGTTATGATATCAGCCGGCTCGAGGCGCGGGTCGATCAGGTTCTGGAGATCGCCCGCGCGCGTCCCGCGATCGTTCAGCTCGCTGCGACAATGGCACTCGAGCATTATACGGCGATTATCGCCTCCGAATTGCTGAGCAACCCGAAGCACCTCGAGGGCGCGGATGTCGAGAGCCGCGACCTGTGGCGCTGGCACGCACTCGAGGAAATCGAGCATAAGGGCGTCGCCTACGACACCTTCCTGCACGCGACTCGCGACATGAGCCGCTGGCGGCGCTGGAAGATCAAGGCACTGACGATGCTGCTGATCAGTGGAACCTTCTGGAAGCACCGGATCGAGGGGACGCTGGACCTGATGGCACAGGACGGTGTCACCGGCTGGCGGGCCAAGGCGGCGCTGGCGCGGTATCTGCTTGTTTCGCCGGGGGTCGTGCGTCGCATGATTCCGGCCTGGTCGAGCTACTTCCTGCCGGGCTTCCATCCATGGAATCATGACGACCGCAACCTGATCCGTCTGGCGGAAAGCGAGTATTCCGCGGCACTTATGCCCAGCGTTGTGGCAGCAGCCTGAATCGTCAGATGAATTACTGAACGGAAAATTTCAGAAATTATCCGTTGCGGGGTTGAAACCTTCGCTTCGTCCCCCCAATTGCCGCGACGCAGCAAAGGGGAATAAGAACAATGCGGTCTGCAATCGCCATCCTGGCTCTTACTGTGCTTTCGGCTTGCGGAGGTGCAGCGCCGCCGCCTGCGCCGCCGCCGCCCGAAGTGACGTTCGCTACCCCCTTGCAGCGTGAAGTCGTCGACTGGGACGACTATACCGGCCGCTTTGTCGCGCCGCAGGACGTTGAGATCCGCGCGCGGGTCAACGGTGTCATCACCGCGATCCATTTCCGTGACGGGCAGGACGTGGCGCAGGGCCAGCCGCTCTTCACGATCGATCCGCGCCCCTATCGCGCGCAGCTCGCTCAGGCAGAGGCGCAGATCGCCCGCGCTCAGGCCGCGCTGACCAATGCCCGTCAGGTGACGGCACGCAGCCGTGCGCTCGCGAGCGCACAGGCGGTGAGCAAGGAAGAGCTCGAGACCAATGTCGCAGCCGAACGTGCCGCGGCTGCAGATATGGCGGCGGGCCGCGCGGCGGCGAACGCAGCGCAGCTCAACCTCGGCTTCACGACTGTCCGCGCACCGTTCAGCGGCCGCATGTCGGACCGCAAGGTCAGCATGGGCGACTCGGTCGCCGACGGCCAGACGGTGCTGACCCGCATCGTTTCAATCGATCCGATCCGCTTCGAGTTCGAGGGCGCCGAGAGCTTCTACCTCAAGAATCTGCGCCAGGATCAGCGCGGCGAGCGCGGCTCGTCGCGCAACACCGCCAACCCGGTGCAGATCCAGCTCGCGGACGAGAACGAGTATCGCTGGAACGGCAAGATGGAGTTCCTCGACAGCGCCGTCGATCCGAATTCGGGCACGATCCGCGCCTATGCGGTGGTTCCGAACCCGACCCGCTTCCTCACGCCGGGCATGTTCGGCCGTGCGCGCCTGCTGGGATCGGGCACCTATAAGGCGATGCTGATCCCCGATGAGGCGATTGTCACCGACCAGACCCGCCGGCTCGTCTATGTCCTGAGCAAGGACAACAAGGCGACCCCGCGTCCGGTGGAAGTGGGTGCCAAGGTGGAAGGGTTGCGCATCGTTCGCGACGGGCTTGCCCCCACCGATCGGGTGATCATCGCCGGTATCGGGATGTTGCAGCCGGGCATGCCGGTTTCGCCGAAGAAGGGCGTGATCAAGCCGGATGCGGCCAAGCAGGCCGCTCCGACCGCCCCGACCGCCGAACCCGCATCCGGCCAGGCCACCGTCCGCTAAAGGACCGACACGATGAAATTTCCGCATTTCTTCATCGAGCGGCCGATCTTCGCGGCGGTGCTCTCGATCCTGATCGTGATCGTTGGCGCCATCGCCTATCCGTCGCTGCCGATCGCCCAATATCCGAATATCGCCCCGCCGACGGTGGTGGTGACCGCCACCTATCCGGGCGCGAGCGCGGAGACGCTGGCGGAGACCGTTGCCGCGCCGATCGAACAGGCGATCAACGGCGTCGAGAACATGATGTACATGACATCATCTTCGACGGGTAACGGCCAGACGCAGATCACGATCGCGTTCAAGCAGGGCACCGACGTCGATCAGGCGCAGGTCCTTGTGCAGAACCGTGTCCAGCAGGCCGAGCCGCGTCTGCCGGAGGATGTCCGGCGTATGGGCATCACGGTGAACAAGAACTCGCCTGACTTCCTGATGGTCGCGTTCTTCACCTCGCCCGACAACAGCCTCGATATCCAGTATATCTCCAACTACGTGACCCTGCAGGTGCAGGACCGCATCGCGCGTATTCCGGGCGTAGGCCAGGCGCAGGCGTTCGGTGGCCGCGACTACAACATGCGGCTGTGGATCGATCCCGGCCTTGCCGCCGCACGCGACATGACCGTCGACGAGGTGGTCAACGCAGTCCGGGCGCAGAACGTGCAGGTTGCCGCCGGCGCGGTCGGTCAGCCGCCCTATGGCAAGGCCAGCCCTGCGTTCGAGCTGGGCGTACAGGCCAAGGGTCGCCTGACCACCCCGGAAGAGTTCGGCAGCGTCGTCATTAAGCGCGATGCCGAGGGCAAGCTCACCCATCTGCGCGACGTCGCGCGGATTGAGCTGGGCGCACAGGATTACAGCTTCAACGGCTATCTGAACGACAAGCGCGCCGTTGGCGTGGGTGTGTTCCAGCTGCCCGGATCGAACGCGCTGGCGACCGCCGCCGCGGTGAAGGCCGAGCTCGACACCCTCGCCAAGGACTTCCCGCAGGGGATGAAATACTCGATCGACTACAACCCGACCGAGTATATCGACGAGTCGATCACCGCGGTGGAGAAGACGCTGATCGAAGCGCTGATCCTGGTGGTTCTCGTGGTCATCGTGTTCCTCCAGAGCTGGCGCGCGGCGATCATCCCGATCATCGCGATCCCGGTATCGCTGGTCGGCGCCTTCGCGGTGCTGCTGATCTTCGGCTACTCGCTCAACACGCTGTCCTTGTTCGGCCTGGTTCTGGCCATCGGTATCGTCGTCGACGACGCGATCGTCGTGGTCGAGAATGTCGAACGATTGATGGAAGAGAAGGGCCTGTCTCCACGCGAGGCGGCGCACGAGACGATGGACGAGGTGTCCGGAGCGATCATCGCGATCAGCCTGGTGCTGGTCGGCGTGTTCATCCCGACCATGTTCATCCCGGGCATTTCCGGCGCCTTCTATCAGCAGTTCGCGATTACCATCGCTTCGGCGACGATTATCTCGGCCTTTGTGTCGCTGACGCTTTCGCCGGCGATGTGTGCGCTCGTGCTTAAGCATAGGGGGCATGACAGCGTGCCGCCCGAGGGCTGGCGCGGGTTCCTTCCGCGCGCCGGTGCCAAGTTCAACGACGGCTTCAACTGGTTGTCGGAGAAGTACGGCCAGCTTACCGCGAAGCTCGTCCGCGCGCTGATGCTGGTCGGCGTGGTCTATGTCGCGCTGATCCTTGTTGCCGGCTGGCGCTTCACGGCTACCCCGTCGGGCTTCATCCCGGCGCAGGATCAGGGGTATCTGATCGGCGTGGTCTCGTTGCCGCCGGGCTCTTCGCTCCAGCGCACCGATGCCGTGGTGCGCGAGGCGATCGCCGCCGCCAGCAAGGTGCCGGGGATGAAGTACTCGGTGGGCTTCGCGGGTCTCGACGGTGCGAGCTTCTCGACCGCACCCAACGCCGGCGTCGTGTTCTTCGGCTTGCAGCCGCACGCCGACCGCGACCAGACTGCCGATGAGATCCAGGGCGCGCTTTATGGCGCGTTCGCAGGGATCAAGGGTGGCAATCTGTTCATCATCGCGCCGCCACCCGTGCCGGGAATCGGTACCGGCGGCGGGTTCAAGATGATGGTCCAGGACCGTAGCGGACAGGGCTATCACGCGCTGGCGCAAGCGGCGATGGGCATGATGATGGGCGCCAACCAGCAGGAAAGCGTCACGAATGCCTTCACCCAGTTCAACACCGGGACGCCGCGCCTGACCGCCGATGTCGACCGCGAGCGGGCGGAACGCATGGGCGTGCCGGTTCAGAACATCTTCTCGACGCTCGGCTCGTATTTGGGTTCGGCCTATGTCAACGACTTCAACTATCTGGGCCGCACGTTCCGCGTGACGGCGCAGGCGGACGCGCCCTATCGCGACGATCCGTCCGATATCCAGGTGCTGAAAACGCGCTCGGCGTCGGGCGAGATGGTGCCGATGAGCTCGGTGATGTCGCTCAAGAGCGACAGTGGCCCCTATCGTGTCGTTCGCTTCAACCTCTACCCCGCGGCCGAACTGATGGGTGACACCAAGCCTGGCTATTCGACCGGCCAGTCGCTCGAGTCGATGGAGGCACTGGCGGCAAAGACCCTGCCACGCGGCATGGGCTTCGAATGGACCGAACTGGCGTTCGAACAACGCCAGGCGGGCAATACCGGCGTCCTCGCCTTTGCGCTGGCGGTGGTGTTCGTCTTCCTGCTGCTCGCCGCGCTCTATGAGAGCCTGGTGTTGCCGCTGGCGGTGATCCTGATCGTGCCGATGTGTCTGCTCGCCGCGATCGTGGGGGTCAACGTGATGGGGATGGACAACAACATCCTGACCCAAATCGGCCTGATCGTGTTGATCGGTCTGGCGGCGAAGAACGCGATCCTGATCGTCGAGTTCGCACGCCAGAACGAGGATGAGGGCATGGATATGTGGGAGGCCGCGAAGCATGCGGCGCACCAGCGTATGCGCCCGATCATCATGACATCGATCGCGTTCATCCTGGGCGTGTTGCCGCTGGTGATCGCGAGCGGGGCGGCGGCGGAGCTTCGCCAGGCGCTGGGCGTCGCGGTGTTCTTCGGCATGATCGGCGTGACGATTTTCGGCCTGCTCTTCACCCCGGCCTTCTATGTCATCTGCCGCAAACTCGGTGACTGGTCGTCGGCCCGGATGAAGCAGCTGCGTCACAAACCCCACGACCCCAAAGAACCCGTAGTGGAGCCTGCAGAATGAAGCGCCTCAGTCTGATTGCTCCGTTGCTGGCGGGTTCGCTGCTGGCGGGCTGCGCGGTGGGGCCGAACTATGAGCGCCCCGCAACGCCGCCTGCCGCGGCCGCGGCCTTTGTCGATCCCGGTCTGACCAAGGTGTCGCCGGGTGCGGTCGAGGGCGAATGGTGGCGGCTGTTCAAGGACCCGGTGCTCGACCGGCTGGTGGTGGAGGCGTTGACCCACAACACCGACATTCGTCAGGCGTCGGCGAACCTCAAGCGCGCACGTGCGATTCTCTCGGAATCGCGCGGGCAGCGTCTGCCGGGAACGACGCTTCAGGGCCAGTATACCCGCCAGCGGACCGGCGCAGAGAGTGCGCAGGGCGCGCTGCCGCCGGGTGTGAACGGGATCGAGAACGACTTCTTCCGGCTGGGCTTCGATGCCTCGTACGAGGTCGATCTGTTTGGGCGGGTGAGCCGCTCGATCGAAGCATCGCGCGGCGATACCGAGGCGGCTCAGGCCGCGCTCGACGGCGCGCGCGTGGCGGTCGCGGCGGAAACGGCGCGGACCTATGCCGCAGCATGCGGTTTTGCGGCG
>CAZBYE010000123.1:0-9301 GCA_964496045.1 uncultured Stakelama sp. | reverse complement strand
CCGATCGTGCCGAGGTTCATCCCGAACACCGGCAGGTTACGATGCTTTTCCAGCAGCATATGCAGCGTCTGGAGCATGAAGCCGTCGCCGCCCAATGCGACGATCATCTCGGCCTCGTCCGGGTGCACCCAGTCATGCGCCGCCAGCAGTTCGTGCGCGGCAACCTCGGCGGGGTTGGTGGGGGAGGCGACGAGTGCCCGGCGGATACCGCTCATCCGCCGGTCACGCTCATATGGCGGCCGACAGAAGGCGCCGCGCCGCGCGTGACGTTGAAATCATGGCGCGCGGGCTTTGTGGCGAGCGCATCGTCGATCGCGGCATCGACTGCGGCAAGTCCGCCGCCTCGGATCGCGGCTTTGAGATCGACCTGGTCCTCATGACCGAGACAAGTGAACAGTTTTCCCTCCGTGGTCAGCCGAACGCGGTTGCAGCTTTCACAGAAATTGCCCGTGAGTGGCGTAATAAGACCGAGCCGCGCGCCTGTCTCCGCAACGTGCCAGTAGCGCGCGGGGCCGCCGCTGCGGTGCTGGTCGGGCGTCAGCGTGTAGCGGCGCGACAGATCATCGAACACCTGTGTCAATGGAAGGAAGCGGTCGGCGCGATCCTCATCGATCGCGCCGACCGGCATCGTCTCGATCAGGGTCAGGTCCATGCCGTTCGCACCCGCCCATGCGAGCATCGGCGCGATTTCGTGATCGTTCAGCCCCTTGAGCGCGACCATGTTGATCTTGACCGCAAGACCAGCCGCCTGTGCCGCGGCGATGCCGTCCAGCACCTGGCGCAGGTCGCCATGGCGGGTGATGTGGCGAAAGGTTTCGGGATCGCGGCTGTCGAGGCTGAGGTTGATCCGCCGCACCCCTGCTCCGGCGAGCATTTGCGCATATTCGGTCAGCCGCGTGCCGTTGGTGGTCATCGTCAGTTCGTCGAGGCCGCTACCCACATGCCGGCCCAGCCGCCGCACCAGGTCGATCGCATCGCGGCGCACCAGCGGTTCGCCACCGGTCAGCCGTATCTTGGTGACCCCGCGCGCGATGAAGCGTTCGGCGATCAGCGCGATCTCCTCCAGCGTCAGCAACGCGCTGCGCGGCAGAAAAGTCATCGTCTCGGCCATGCAATAGCGACAGCGCAGATCGCACCGGTCCGTCACCGATACCCGGAGGTAGCGGATCGTGCGGCCGTGACGGTCGATCAGGGCGGGCGCGGTCGCCATGAAATAAGCAGCTAAGCCGTTGATGACTTCGCAGCAAGCCTTGGGTTAGGGATAGGGCGATGACCGAAGCCGCGCCCATCCAGATCACGCCAATGACCGGGCGCGAACGGCCGGTTTTCCTGCTGTCGTTCCGCCAGCGTGATGAACTGGCTGCGCTTGCCGCCGGGGCCGGCTGGCGGGTGGTCGCCGCGCGGCGGTCCGACGGGGCCGAGCGGCGGCTGCTGGCAAGCGGTGCGTCGGTCGCAGTGGTCGACGCCCGCGGCGCGGTCGAGGAAGGATTGGCGGCGGTGCGCGCGCTGGCCGGGGTCGCCGGCGCGACCGGCGGCGCACTGCTCGCGTTGGTCTCGCGCAACGATTCCGCACGGCTCGGCGCGTTCTACGACGCCGGCGCCACGCATTTTCTTGCCAGTCCGATGCGTGAGGCCGAATTCGTCCAGGCGCTGCGCTTCGCGGCGCGTCACGCCGAGCGTGTCAGCGGCGAGGGGCCGGTGATCGTCGGCGATGCCGAACCGCTCGGCTGGCGCTACGATCCGGCGCTCGCGTCGATTCAGGTGACGCCTGCTCTGGCCGGGATGCTGGGGCTGGGCGAAGAGCCTTCGGTGCGCGCGATGTTGCGCCGGGTGGAGGCGGGCGACCACGGCGCGCTGCGTGCCGCGTTCGGGCGGCTGAGCGGCGGCCTGGCCGCAACCGCCTTTGCGCACGAACTCAAGGGCGCGGGCCGCGTCGTCGAGCATCTTCAGCGCGATGCCCGCACCGGCCGGGTCCACGCGCTGATCGAGCGATTGGGCGAGATTGATGCGGGTGCGGCAGTCCGCGACGCGCTGGCCGGGGTGCATGATGGCGCGGGCGTGCGCCGCTGGATCGAACGGCGGCTTGGCGAGGGCCAGACTGTGGGGGTGGTCCTCGCAGCGCTCAACCGGTTCGAGATGGTCAATACCGCCTATGGCCGCCCCGCGGGCGATTCACTGCTGCGCGCGGCGTCGGGCCGGCTGGGAGAGGCGGCGCGCGAGGTGCTGGGCCGCCATTTCGTCGCGGCGCGCATCGCCGGGGCCGAATTCATCGTCGCATCGGAAGGCGCTGCGCCCGAACTGCTTGAGGCAGTCGCCAGCCGGATTGAGGAGGCGCTGTCACGGCCCTTCGTGATCGGGGATGAGATCATGCCACTCGGCGCACGCACTGCAATTGCGGCATCCGAACCGGACGATACCGCCGCAACCCTCCTACGCCGCGTAAGCGATACGCTCGCCGGGAACGACGCCCCCACGGGGACCGTGCCGGTCGATACGCTCGCGGTCGACCTTCGCCGGGCGATGGATGCGGGGGAGATCACGCTACGCTTTCAACCGCAGGTCGCGGTCTCGACCGGCGCGATCGCCGGGGTCGAGGCGCTTGCCCGCTGGCACCATGCGACGGGCGAGATCGGCGCGGAGATGCTGTTCGCCGCCGCGGAGCGCGCCGGACTCGAACTCGCGCTGTCGGAGCATGTCCAGCGGCTCGCGCTCAATCAGGCCGCGGGCTGGCCTGCAGCGCTGCGGGGCCTGCGCCTGTCGGTCAACGTCACCGCCGCCGATGTCACTCGCGCCGGCTTCGCTGATCTGTTCCTCGACTGGGTGGATGCGAGCGGCTTCCCGCGTGGCCGTCTGACGGTCGAGATCACCGAGGGCGGATTGATCAGCGATCTGAGCGAAGCCGCGCGTTTGCTCGCGGAGCTGCGCACCGCGGGCTGCCGCGTCGCGATCGACGATTTCGGTACAGGCTATTCGAGCCTTGCCTATCTCAAGGCGCTGCCGCTCGACTATCTCAAGATCGACCGCAAGCTGACCCAGGACATCACCGGATCGGCGCGCGACCGGGTGGTGGTGCGCGGGGTGATCGACATGGCGCGCTCGCTCGGCCTTGCGGTCGTGGCTGAGGGGGTGGAGACGCAGGAACAGCTTGAGCTGCTCGCGAAGGAGGGGTGCCAATTCTATCAGGGCTATCTCTGCGCCGAGCCGCTGACGGGGGCTGAGCTTGAGAAGCTGATGGAGGAACGCGGATGAAGTGGCTGCTCGCGCTGGTCATGGTCTTCGTGGCGCTGCCTGCTGTCGCGAAGGAGCCGACTTCACCGCGCGCGCAGATCGAGGCTGCAATGTCGGACAGCGCACAGGGCTGGAATCGCGGCGACCTTGATGCCTTCCTTGCTGTCTATTCTCACGATCCGGGCACCAGCTTCACCGGCGCCAAGGGCGTCGAACGCGGCCTGGGGCCGATCCGTGCGCGCTATGCGAAGAACTATGCCGGCCAGTTCGGCCCCGGCGAACGGCCGAAGCACACGCTGCTGAGCTTCGGGTTCGAGGATTTCCGGCTGATCGGCAGGACATATGCCCACCTGATCGCGCGTTGGACGCTGACCCCCGCGGCGGGCGGTGCGGCGCAGACGGGGATGACGTCACTGCTCTTCCGCCGTGAGGCGCGTGGCTGGAAGATCGTCGCGGATCACAGCAGTTGATCACCGACCCGCAGGATGTGACGGGCGTCTGGTACGGCCGCTATTTCACATCCTCGTTTGGCGCGGATGAGAACAGCTTCATTGCGCACCTCGACGAAATGGGCGGCGAAGTGAGCGGAACGATCACCGAGCCTGACAACAGCGGCGAGGCGGAGATCCGCCGCGCGTTCGTCGATGGCGATCGCGCCGGTGCCCGTCTGCGCTTCATGAAACAATATGATCCGGCGGGGCCGCTCGCCCATTCGGTTGCCTATGCCGGAACCATCAACGATGACGGGACCGAAGTGACCGGTGAATGGCGCTTCTCGGGCTATCATGGCAACTTCGTGATGAACCGTGAGGCCTTCGCCACTGAGGAACTGGATGAGGAAGCCGCAGTCGACGAAGACATCGTGATCGAGATGGAGCAACCGGGATAGACTGGCCGATCACCCCTCGATAGGTTTCGCACGAAATCGGGAGGGATTGCCATGATTCACCGCCGCGGCCTGTTCGCGTTCGTCACGCTGCTGCTTACCGTCACGCTGCTGCCCGCGCCGGCCGCTGCGAAGGATTTCGCTTCCACTCGCATCACCGTGAGCGTGGAAGGGACGGGCAAGGACGTGATCCTGATCCCGGGCCTATCCTCATCGCCGCGTGTTTGGCAGGAGATGATCGCGGCGGTGCCCGGCTATCGCTGGCACAAGGTGCAGGTCCACGGCTTCGCCGGCACCGACAAGGGCGGTAACAGCGAAGGCAACGTCGCCGCGCCGGTCGCGGAAGAAATCGCTCGCTACATCGCCGAGCAGAAGCTGGGGCCGGTTTCTGTGATCGGCCATTCGATGGGTGGATCGATGGGTATGATGCTCGCCGCGCGCCATCCCGCCAGCGTGTCGAAGCTGATCGTGGTCGACATGTTCCCCTTTGTGGGTGCGATGTTGGGCGGCCCCAGCGCGACCCCCGAGACGGTGAAGCCGTTCGCCGACGGGATCATGACCAACATGCGGACCGCGCCCGCCGATGCCTATGCCAAGCGGCTCGAGCTGACGATCACCTCGATGGTTGCAACCGAGAGCATGCGCGCCGGAGCGCTTGAGGATTCGATCAAGTCCGACCGCGATGTTTCGGCGCGTTCCTATGGCGAGCTTATCGTGACGAACCTCATCCCGGAGCTTTCGAAGATCACCGCGAAGACGCTCGTACTCTACGTCACGCCCAAAGGGGTTCCGGTGACTGACGCACAGATGGACGGCTATTATCAGACCTCCTATGCGCCGCTGAAGGGGGTGGCGCTCAAGCGCGTTCCCAACGCCGCGCACTTTCTGATGTGGGACAACGCCCCGTTCTTCCAGGCAGAGGTCAAGGCGTTCCTCGCGGCGTAAGCGCATTTTACAGGGAATGATGCGGAACATGTTCAAGGCTTCTTTGATTACGCTCGCATGCGCGCTCACCGCGGTTCCGGCGGTCGCGCAGACCCAGGCACCCGACCTCTCGCAGGATGCTGCCTGGCATAACAAGCAGATGCTCGCGCTTGCCGAGCGTCACGGCGGCAATGGCTGGAACGTCACGGCAAGCGGGCTGCGCTGGCGTCTGGTCGCAGGCAATGGCAGCGGAAAACACCCCGGCCCCACGGACAGCGTCACGGTCCATTATGTCGGCACCTTCAGCGATGGCGCCGAGTTCGACAGTTCGGTGCGGCGCGGCACGCCCGCGACCTTCCCGCTCAACCGCGTCATCCCCGGCTGGACGGAAGGGGTTCAACTGATGGGCATCGGCGACAAGGTCGAATTCGCGATCCCGCAGCAGATCGCCTACGGCCCGAAGGGGCGAGGCCCCATTCCGGGCGGCGCAACCTTGCTGTTCACAGTGGAACTGCTCGGGATCGAACCCGCTTCCTGAGCTGGACGGCTCAGGCGGCGACCGCAGCGCGCCGCCTGACCGTACTGCCGGCCAGCGCCGCCAGGGCTGCGCGCAACATCAGGCGGCGTTCGCGCGCGTCGGCGTTGCGTTCCCAACGGAACACGCTCCGCGCGCCGCGAAGTTCGTCGCGGATGCGCCGGGCGACGCGGCGCAATTCGCCCATTGTGGGAAGCCTCCCCTCAGCGATGCAGGCAATGATCTCCGGTGCGATCGTCGCTGGCGGCGCATGCATTCCTGCTCTCCCTCTCGAGAGCTAGTTAGGAAGCGATCCGCGGTTCGGAAGGCTTGGGCGCCGCAAATGCGATGAACTGAGTCCGATTGCGCCCGACCGGTCAGTCGAGCGTCTCGAACGCTCCGGTCTCGAAATCGCTGTCCAGCAACGCAAGGATTCGCTCCGCCACGACTTCCGGCGGCTTGACGCTCTCGGGCGCTTCGCCCGGATAGGCGCGCGCGCGCATTTTGGTGCGGGTGGCGCCGGGGTTGAGCAAGGCGACGCGCACCTTGGTCAGGTTGCGTACTTCCTCGCCATAGCTCAGCACGAGGGTCTCGAACGCTGCCTTGGTCGCGCCGTACAGCCCCCAGAACGCGCGCGGCTTGCGCGCGACGGTGGAGGTCAGGCCAATCACCCGGCCCGCATCCGACTTACGCAGCAGCGAATCGAACGCGCCGAGCAGCGCCGCCTGCGCGCTGACGTTGAGCGCCAGCACCTTGGCCACTTCCTTGGGGTCGAACGCCGCGATCGCCGAGAGCGAACCGAGCGCGGCAGCATTAAGCACCAGCAGGTCGAGCTTGCCCCAGCGTTCGGTCACCGCAGCGGCAAGTCGCGGGATTGAATCGGTTTCGAGCAGGTCCATCGGCGCGATCGTCGCGCTGCCGCCCGCGGCAAAGATTGCCTCCTCGACTTCCTCGAGGCCCCCGGCAGTGCGTGCGGTCAGCACGACATGCGCGCCTCGCGCGGCAAGCGCGATGGCCGTCGCAGCGCCGATGCCGCGGCTTGCGCCGGTGACGAGCGCGACGCGCCCTGCAAGAATCTGTTGGGTCATGGGGTTCAGGCCGGTTCGTCGAGAAGGGCGAGCTGCCTGTCGGCCTGCTCATTATGGTCGGTCAGCTGCGTGGGATACTGGCCGGTGAAGCAGGCATCGCAATATTTGGGCAGCACGTCGGTCCGCTCCGCCTGACCCAGCGCGCGGTACAGCCCGTCGATCGAGACGAAGGCGAGGCTGTCGGCCTTGATGAACGCGGCCATGGCGGCGACATCCATCCGGGCGGCGAGCAGCTTCGAGCGCTCGGGCGTATCGACGCCATAGAAGCAGCTGTGCGTCGTCGGCGGGCTGGCGATGCGCATATGCACCTCGGCAGCGCCCGCTTCGCGCATCATCTCGACGATCTTGAGGCTGGTGGTGCCGCGCACGATCGAATCGTCGACCAGAATGATGCGCTTGCCCTGGATCAGGTCGCGGTTTGCGTTGTGCTTCAGCTTCACGCCCAGACGGCGCACTTCGGCGCTCGGCTGGATGAAGGTCCGGCCGACATAATGCGACCGGATGATGCCCAGTTCGAACGGAATCCCCGATTGCTGGGCATAACCGATCGCCGCGGGCACGCCCGAATCGGGAACGGGAATCACCAGATCGGCCTCGACCGGCGATTCGATCGCGATCTCTGCGCCGATATTCTTGCGCACCGAATAGACCGAGCGATTCTCGGAGATCGAATCGGGGCGCGAGAAATAGACCCATTCGAAGATGCACGGGCGCGGCGCGATCGCGGTGAAGGGGCGGAGCGAACGCAGCTCGCCGTCCTGCACGATCACCAGCTCGCCCGGTTCGACATCGCGGACATAGTCGGCGCCGACCACGTCGAGCGCGACCGTTTCCGAAGCAAAGATATAGGCGTCGCCAAGGCGGCCCATCACCAGTGGGCGGATGCCCAGCGGATCGCGGCATGCGATCATGCCTTCGGGCGTCATGCAGATCAGCGAATAGGCGCCCTCGATCTGCTTCAACGCATCGATGAAGCGGTCGAGCAGGTCCTTGTAGCCGCTGGTCGCGACCAGGTGGATGATCGTCTCGGTGTCCGAGGTGGACTGGAAGATCGACCCGCGCTGGATCAGCTCGCGGCGCACGTGCAGCGCGTTCGAGATGTTGCCGTTATGCGCCACTGCAAAGCCGCCGCTCGCCAGCTCGGCATAGAGCGGCTGAACGTTGCGCATGCCCGAATCGCCCGTGGTCGCATAGCGGACATGGCCGCAGGCGACGCTGCCCTGCAGCGCGCGCATCACCTCGTCGCGGTCGAAGTTACCGGCGACGTGGCCGATCGCGCGATGCGTGTGGAAATGGGCGCCGTCCCAGCTCGTGATCCCGGCGGCCTCCTGGCCGCGGTGCTGGAGCGCGTGGAGGCCAAGCGCAACGAGCGCGGCTGCACCGTCGGCGCCGGAAACGCCGAAGATGCCGCACTCTTCGCGCAGCTTGTCGTCATCAAACGGATTCGTGGTCTGCATCGGCCCTTCGCGGGGGAATCGTTGGTCGATGGGCGCGCATATAGGCGCTCGATTGGCACTTGTCGCCCTTTTGTAACATCAACGATCGGACCTCACCGTTTCCATTCGCGTTGGTTGCGCGAAGGAGACGGAAAATGGCCCGAAATCACGGACCTTCGATCAAGAGCGACAAAGTCTATGAGGATCTGCGCGAGGCCGGTGCGAGCAAGGAAAAGGCCGCGCGCATCGCCAACGCCTATGCCGCCGGTACGCTCGACCATGACAGCACGCATCTCGAGAATCGCAGCAAGGACGAGCTGTACGACGAGGCGAAGGAACTCGGCATTGAGGGCCGTTCGGACATGGATAAGGACGAGCTGATTGCCGCGATTCGCGATCGTTGATCGGCGGCGATAAACTTCCCAGCCGTCACCCCGACCTTGTGCCGGGGTCCACCCCGCCTCCCGCTATGCCGACGAGCCTATCGGGCATCCCTCGCGGCCCGGTGGACCCCGGCACAAGGCCGGGGTGACGAAGGGGGAGGGGATGCTTGTTCGAATCAATCGATGACAATCCAGTTACGTGATCGATTCTCTCATTCGTACTGACCTGTTTATCTCGTTTCCGGGCTGGGTGGGGTTCCGATAGCCTTCCCTCAGAACCACACCATAAGGAGGGATCAGGCACATGGACGCGAAAACCGGATCGATCGACGGCGGCGGCTGCCCGTTTAACGGCGGCGTCCGCGCCCTGCTTGGGCGCACCAACCGCGACTGGTGGCCCGAGATGCTGGCCACCGAAATCCTCAATCCCAATGGCGCGTCGAACCCGATGGGTGCCGATTTCGACTATGCCGAAGCCTTCAAGCAGCTCGATTATGCCGCGCTCAAGGCCGATCTCACCGCGCTGATGACCGACAGCCAGCCCTGGTGGCCGGCGGATTACGGGCATTACGGCCCGTTCTTCATCCGCATGGCCTGGCACGCTGCCGGGACCTACCGCACCGCCGACGGTCGCGGCGGCGCCAATAGCGGGCAGCAGCGCTTCGCGCCGCTCAACAGCTGGCCCGACAACGTCAACCTCGACAAGGCGCGCCGCCTGCTGTGGCCGATCAAGCAGAAGTACGGCAACAGGATCTCCTGGGCCGACCTGATGATCCTGGCCGGCAACGTCGCGCTGGAATCGATGGGCTTCAAGACCTTCGGTTTCGCTGGCGGGCGTGAGG
>CAZBYE010000122.1:0-9313 GCA_964496045.1 uncultured Stakelama sp. | reverse complement strand
CGCACGCGCCCCCGCCCGGTGGGAGTCCCGCACGGGACCGCGCCGGCGAGGGTTTGTGTTTTTCTGAACGGAACGAATCCTCGAGATCGTCCCGCTGGGCGGCCTGCGCGAGTTCGGCATGAACATGATGGCCATCAGTTGGAACGAGACGACGATTCTCGTCGACTCGGGCGTCATGTTCCCGGATCCCGAACTGCTGGGTGTCGACCGGGGCGAGGCCATGCAGGACCTTCTCGTACTTGAGCCGCTTGCCCGAAGGTTCGTGGACCTGATGGAAGGCGATCTGCGCGCCCGATTTGGTCGCGGTGTAAATCTCAACCGGGATCGAAACGAGCGCGAGGCGGATCTGCCCCTGCCAATAGGCGCGTGCGGCCATGTGGATGATTCCCATCGTTGCGTGGCCGATTCAAAGCGCGAGCGCGGGAGTCGTTCCGCGCAACGATCCGCGTGACGGCGCGAAAAGCTCTGCTACACACTTGGAATGAACCCGCAATTCGCTCCGCTCGACTGGCTGGTGGTCGGACTATACGTGCTGGTGCTGCTGATCGGCGGCTGGCTGTTCTCGCGCTTCAAGGCGGATGACGCGCGCGACTATTTCCTCGCCGGGCGGACCGTTCCGGCATGGCTCGCGGCGGTGTCGGTGCTGTCCGCGACCCAGTCCGCGGCGACCTTCCTCGGTGCGCCCGATCAGGGCTATCGCGGCGACTATAGCTATCTCGGCGCGGTGATTGCGCCGGTGCTGGCGGCGTTCTTCGTCGCGCATGTTCTAATCCCGCGCTTCTACGCGATGCGCGCGACGACGGTGTACGAGCTGCTCGAAGCCCGGTTCGACGCGCGCGCGAAACATTGGGCGGGCGGCATGTTCCTGATCGGCCGGGTGCTCGCAGGCGGCGCGCGCGTCTATCTGGCCGCGATCGCGATCGCGATGGTTGCGTTCGGCAGCATCGACGCGCAGGCGATCATCCTGTCCGCCGCAGCGGTGATGCTGGTGAGCTTCCTCTTCACCTTCCACGGCGGTTTGAAGTCGGTGATCTGGAACGACCTCATCCAGTTCGTGATCTATACCGGGTCAGCGGTTGCGGTGTTGATCTTCCTGCGCCTGTCGATCCCCGTCACCAACGGCGAACTGTTCAACGCGCTGCGCATGACGCCCGAGGGGGTGAACAAGCTGCGGCTGCTCGACTTCTCGACCGATCTGTCGAAGCCCTTCACCGTATTGGCGATCTTCACCGGTCTGTTCCTGCTCAACGTCGCCAATGCCGGGCTCGATCAGGACACGACCCAGCGGCTGCTCGCCAGCCCGGACGCGAAGACCGGCGCGCGCGGGTTGATCTACTCGCAGCTCGCCAGCATCCCGCTGATCGCGATGTTCGTCACCATCGGTCTGCTGCTCTATGTCTTTTACAATCGCCCCGATCTGATGGGCGCCGACAATCAGGCGGCGACGAGCTTTGCGGGCGAGAAGATCACGGTGTTTGTCCATTATATCCTGACCCAAGTGCCGCCGGGGCTGCGTGGGCTGGTCACGATCGGTGTCACCGCAGCGGCCGTCGCGACCACCAACTCGGCGCTCAACGCCATGTCGTCGGTGATGATCAGCGACTTCTACAAACCGTGGCGCGAGCGGCGGCATGTCGCCGACGCCAAACATTATGTGCACGCCGGCAGATGGGGGATGGCGATCGTCGGCGTCGCCATGTTCGCGATGGCAGTGTTGAGTTTCTACTGGCAGCGTTACACCGACATGCCGCTGCTCGAATTCGCGCTCCAGGTGATGGTGTTCGCCTATGCCGGGTTGCTCGGCGTGTACTTTGTCGCCGTGTTCACACAGCGCGGCAACAGCGCATCGGTGATCGCCGGACTTGCTGCCGGGTTTGTGACGGTCTTGCTGCTCCAGCCCTTCATCCTTGGCCCGACCGGACTCGCCTTCCCCTATCAGCTTTGCATCGGAACCCTGGTATCCGCGCTCGTCACAGCCATCCCGCGTGTCAGGGGCGCTTGACATGTGTCATGTGTACATGACATATAGTCAGCCATCGATGACAAATCGTCACGGGTAACTGACACAGGATGCAGAACAAGCTGCGAGTCTTGCGCGCGGAACGCAATTGGAGCCAGGCCGAGCTTGGCGGCCATCTCGGCGTGTCGCGACAGGCGGTGAACGCGATTGAGACGGGGAAGTACGATCCCTCGCTCCCGCTCGCCTTCCGTATCGCACGGCTGTTCGGCCTGCCGATCGAGGAGATTTTCGAGGATGGAGACGGTGATGCAGCCTGAACCCCGCGACGGTCTGGTTGCGGCGAAGATGCGCAGGCGGCGGCTGCAGCTGATCATCGCCGCGCTGATGGGCGCGGGCGCGGTGATCGGCTTCTTTTCCGCGATGTTCGAAATGGACGGCGGCGGCTTCATGGAAGGCATCCCGGCCGGCTGGGCGATCGCCGCGTCAGTGATCCTGTTCGTTTCGATCGGCTATGGCGGCTGGCGCTACCATCTGGCGACCGACGAACTCGACCGGCGCGACAACCAATGGGCGGGGGCGATGGCGCTCAACGTCTACCTCGGCGGCTATGCCAGCTGGTATCTGTGGTGGCGCGGGGGGCTGGTGCCCGAGCCGCAGCACGAGACGATCTTCGTCGTCACGATGGCCGTGATGCTGCTCGCCTATGGCTACAAGAAACTGCGGCCCTGAACCCTTTCCTTCGAATCCCAATCAACTGGAGGCCTGAATGACCAATATGTTCCTGCGTGCGGGTTCTGCGCTCGCGCTCCTCTTCGCCGCGCCCGGCGCGCTCGCCCAGCAGGCGGCCCCGGCGCCAGTCGCGGCAATCGAGACCAAGGATGCCGACCCCGCTTTGTGGGTGGTCAAGGATGAGGACACCACGATCTACCTCTTCGGTACGATCCACATCCTGCGCCCTGGCCTCTCCTGGTTCGATGAGGCGGTGAAGAAAGCGTTCGACGAGAGTGGCGAGCTCGTCACCGAAATCGGCGTGATGCCCGATCCGGCCGCAGCTCAGCCGTTGATCATGAAGTATGGTTTCAACGCAACCGGACCGACGCTGACCGAGCGTCTGCCGGCCGACAAGCGCGCGGCGTTCACCAAGGCGGTCGCCGGTCTCGGCCTGCCGCAAGCCGCGGTCGACCGCTTCGACCCGTGGCTGGCGGCGGTCCAGATATCGATGCTGTCGGTGATGCGGCTTGGCTATGATCCCAAGAGCGGAGTCGAAGAAGCGCTGCACACCGCGGCAAAGGCCGCGAACAAGCCGATCGCCGGTCTCGAGACGATGGAGCAGCAATTCGGCTTCTTCGATTCGCTTTCCGAAGAATCCCAGATCGCGTTTCTGATCGAGACAGTCGAGAAGCTGCCCGAGGCTGGACCGGTCCTGGACAAGATGGTTGCCGAATGGGGCGCGGGTGACGCAGACGGACTCGCCGTGTTGATGAACGAAGGTCTCAAGGCGGCACCGCAGGTGGGCAAGGTGCTGCTCGCCGACCGCAATGCGCGCTGGGCCGAATGGATTCAGACGCGGCTCGACAAGCCCGGTGTGGTGTTCGTCGCCGTCGGCGCCGGGCATCTGGCCGGCGCCGACAGCGTCCAGACCTATCTTGCCAAGCGCAAGATCAAGGCGACGCGCATCCTTTATTGATCGCGACGCCGCCGTGGCCGGGGGCTGGGGCTGCCCCTTAGCCGCCGGTCACGGCATCCTTGTCCGCCCAATCGCCCTTCGGCAGCCGCGCCGGATCGAGCACGAGGTGGCGGATGCGTTTGCGATCCCAAGTATAGGTGATGTGAACGCGCCCGTCGCGCGCCTGAATCACCGCAGGATAGGCATAGCCCGCATCGAGCGGCTTGCTCTCCAGCGTCAGCACCTTGCGCCAGCGCACCCCGTCATCCGAAATCGCGACGTTGATCGGATAGCGGAACCCTTTGCTCGGCCGGCCAAGGCTGTGTGCGCTGTGGTTGTAGACGATCAGCTGGCGCCCATCGGCGAGCGTCACGGCGTCGGTCCCCGAATTGGGATTGGGCAGGTCGATCGCCGACAGCACCGACCAGCTTTTCCCTCCATCCTTCGACCAGCTCGTGGCCAGCACGCCTTCACGCGTGCGGGCAATCGTCTGAAGTTGTCCGTCCTTGTGGAACAGGATGCTCGGCTGAATCGCGTCGACCCCCTCGGGCGATTCGACCGGAGCGCTCGCCTGCCAGCTCTTGCCCCCATCACTGCTACGCTCGAAGTGAAGGGCCCAGTGGTTGCCCTCCTTCTCGGTGCTCGACGGTGACAGCCAGCTGCCGTCAGGAAGCTCGACCGGCTTGTTCTTGACCGGGCCAAGGATGCCGCCGGGCAGACGACGCTGCTTGCTCCATGTCCGCCCGTCGTCAGGCGAGGTCATCATCATCCCCACCATTCGCGCGGACTGGGGCCGACCTTGTAGAACAGGATCAGGGGGCCGTTGTTCGGCTGAAACAACACCGGGTTCCACGCTGGCAGCCGGGTGCCATCGGGCTGAAGGCCAGTGGCAACGCTCACCGCCGGTTGCCATGCTCCGTCGGCGAGGCGCGCGACGTAGATCTCGACGTCGGGATTCCGCTCCTTCGTGCCCCCGAACCACGCGGCGAGGATCGCCCCCGCGCGCGTCTCGACGATCGTCGAGGCGTGAACCTCGGGATAGGGCGCTGTGGTAAAGGTGAAGCCACTGCTCAGCACCGGTGAGGGCGCCTCCTGCGGAACGGCGGCCGCGCGCATGGGCAAGGTCAGGACGAGCGCGACCAGCGCGCGCAGAGCAGGCTTGAGCATATAATCATACTAATAAGGAACGCCGCGGCGTCCAGCCTGCGTGTCAGAACAGCGCGGGTTGCCGATCCGGCCGCACCACACGTCCATGCCCGCGCCGCCGTTCCAGCTCGACCTCGGCGGTGTAGCGGATGTCGGGATCGCGATCCTGCAGGAAGCCGTCGAGCGAATCGTCGTCGATCTCGCTCCATTCCTTGCCGCGATCGGGGCCATAGCGGACGCGCGGCAGCAGTCCGGGCAGCTTCGACCATTCGATCAGCTGCGCGACGCTGACCGTGTTGAGCATGTCGCGCAGGTGATGCGCGGTGACATAGGAATCGGGGAAGGCGCGGTGCGCAGGCAGGCCGCGCTCATGCTCCAGCCCCTCCGGCATGCGGTAATAGCGCAGGAATTGATTGGAAAAGCCCGGGCTATCGCTCCACAGCCGCAAAGCGCATTTATAGGTGCAGATCCAGTCCGCGCCGCGGGTTAGCGCCGGGGTGCAGAACTGCTCCTCGAAGCTCGCGCGGTGCGCCGCCAGCGCCACCCGGCGCGGCCAGGGATCGAGGATCGGGCGCGCCACATCATGCCACCACGGCGCGTCCGCGACATCCTCGTCGCGGATATGGTGGATCGCCATGGTAAGCGGCGGGATCGGACGGCCGGGATTGACCATCCGGCTGCCGCCCTCGCCCTGAAGCGCCCACCGCCCGTCCGCGCCCAGCGCTACATCCTGCCAGCCGATCTCGCACACCGCATGCATTGGCGGCTTGTCCCCCGTGGTTTCGAGATCGATGACGCGGATGATCTGAGGGGCAGTAGCCATGGCAGCCTAAGTGGGAGGTAGTGCGCCGAAAAGCGAGTCGAAACGCCGATCAGGCGGGCGGGATTTCTGCGGTGGCGAACGTCGAGAGTACCGTCCAGTTCAAGGTGGTGTAGAGCGCGCGGCCGTCGTCGGTGGCGACGAGCAATTCGGTCGTTTTTTGATCCGCTCGCGTCTCACGCAATGCCGCCATCACCCCGCGACCCAATCCCCGGCGGCGATGATCCGGCTCGGTAATGATCCGGTCATAGACAAACACGCCTGCGGTCTCGGCCGCAGTGCCGCTCGCAGCGAGCGCGCCGTCCGGCGCAAGGATCGCGACGCGGCTGCCGCGCGCATCGCGGTCGAGCTGCAGCCGATAGCCTGCCGGCAATGCGGCCGGCGGCGGCGGGGTCTGCGGTCCGCGCATGACATAGCCCGGCTCACCCTGGAGCCGCCACTTCGCGGGAAGCGCGGCGAGCAGATCCTCGCCATCACCGCACAGCTTGAGGAAATAGCCCGGCGCATCGAGCGTGCGTCCGAGCTCCGCCAAGCCCTCGCCGGGCCGGGTGAATGCCCAGCGGCAGATTTCCACCTCGCCGCCGGTATCGACCCGGAATCCACCACGATCCGCCACCGGCGCCGGCAGCCCGCGCGCGATCGAGCGCGCCGCGAGCCAGCCGAACAGCAGCGCGTCGTTCAAGGCGCAGACTCTAGTGGACGGCCTGAGGCCCGCGAACCAGCCCGCTCGCCTCGAGCTGCGCGTCGATCTGCGCGAGCAGACGGTCGAGCGCCTCCTGACTCAGCGCTTCGGCGCGCGCGACGAGCACGTCCTGCGTGTTCGACGCGCGCAACAGCCACCAGCCATCGGGCGTGCTGACGCGCGCGCCGTCGGTATCGTTGACATCGGCGCCCGCCGCCCTGAGCCGCTCCAGCACCTCGTCGATCACAGCGAACTTGCGGCTTTCATCAACCTGGAAGCGCATTTCCGGGGTGTTGACGAAGGCGGGCATGTTACCGCGAATCTCGGTCAGCGACCTGCCGCTCAGATGGACGGCGTTGATCAGCTGAACCGCGGCGTATTGCGCGTCGTCAAAGCCGTAATAATCCTGCGCGAAGAAAATGTGGCCGCTCATCTCGCCCGCGAGCGGGGAGGCGGTTTCCTTCATCTTGGTCTTCACGAGGCTGTGGCCGGTCTTCCACATCAGCGGCTGGCCGCCCAGCTCGGCGACGCGGTCGAACAGCATCTGCGAGGCTTTCACGTCGGCGATGATCGTCGCCCCGGGCGCCTTTTTGAGAACGGGTTCAGCCAGAATGGACAGAAGCTGATCGCCCCAGATCACGCGACCTTCGCCGTCGATCGCGCCGATCCGGTCGCCGTCGCCATCGAAAGCCAGTCCGAAATCGAGATTCTTCTCCGCGACCAGCCGCCGCAGGTCAGCCAGATTCTTCTCTTCGGTAGGATCGGGGTGATGGTTCGGAAAATTGCCGTCCACATCGGTGAAGAGCGTGTGATGCTCACCCGGCAGAAGCTTCACCAGCTTCTCGATCACCGGGCCGGCGGCGCCGTTGCCGGTATCCCAGCCGATACGGAACGTGCCGCCCGAATAGCCTGCGAGCAGGCGACCGACATAGTCGTCGAGGATATCGGCGTCGGTGACGCTCCCCTCACCGACCTCCCAATCGCCCGCGACGGCAAGCTTGCCGATCTCCTGAATGTCCTGGCCGAAAAAGGGGCGGTGCTGAAACACCATCTTGAACCCGTTATAATCGCCGGGGTTGTGGCTGCCGGTTATCTGTATGCCGCCATCCACTTCTAGGATCGCTTCAGCATAATAGAGCATCGGGGTCGGCCCCATGCCGACACGCACCACATCGCAGCCCGATGCGTTCAGACCCTCGATCAGCGCCGCTTCGAGCGCGGGCGAGGAGACCCGCCCGTCGCGGCCAACTGCCACGCGATGCCCGCCGGACCGGCGCAGCAGGGTCGCGAAGCCGCGGCCGATCGCGCGCGCATCCTCGATCCCCAGCGTCTTTCCGACGATGCCGCGGATGTCATATTCTCGAAGCGAGGTCGGGTCGAAGCGGTGCGTCACATGAGCCTCCGGTTGATTCGGTAACCGCCCAATTCGCGAGCAGCGCGGAAAGTTCAATCGCCAGTTTTAGGAAGCAGCTTGTCGCGCGCGGCATTGACCTGACGCGTCAGCTCGGGCGAGCCGCCGCGGTCGGGATGGACGCTGGCGATCAGCTTGCGATGCGCGGCACGGATTTCCTCCGGCCCCGCATCCGGCCCGACGCCCAGGATCGCACGCGCGTCCGCGTCGGGGCCGCGGGGTGCGGTGGGAACCGGCGCCGGCTTGGGCGTGCCGGGCAAGGGACGCCCCCAGCCATGCCACATCCGCCAGCCGAGCCAGCCGATCGTAGCCGCGACGAGAAGCTTCCAGATCACGCCCGCGACCTCATGCGAAGACCGGGACGGTGCTGACCGTCTCGGGCAGCGCCAGACCCGCCATCATCTCGCGCAATTCCTGGCGCGCGGCGACATGGGCGAGACCCATCTGTCCGAATTCGCGCGCATCGAGCATCGTCAGCCCCTTGGGGAACAGCTCGCGATAGATCACGCGTTCGGACAGGCCGGGGATGACGCGGAAGCCGACGCGCTTGGCGAGCTGGTCGATCGCCTCCGACACACGCTTCATGTTGCGCGCTTCGATATGCTGCATGCGGTTGCGCAGGACGACCCAGTCGATCGTCGCGCCATCCGCCTTGGCCCGGCGCTTGCGCGAATCCCAGATCAGCTCCGAATAGAAGCTGGGGCGGACCACCTTGAACGTGTCGGGATCGACATGCCCGATCAGGTCGAAATCGACGAAGCTGTCGTTCATCGGCGTCACCAGCGTATCGGCATTGGTGATCGCGATGCGCCCGAACTTGTCGTCGCGGCCTGGCGTGTCGATGATCAGGAAATCGCTGCCGGTGCCCAGCTGCTCGAGCGATTCCGAGAAGAGGTCGTTGCTCTCGCCGTCATGCGTCTCGTAGCGCGGCATCGGCAATTCGCGGCCGCTGCGCTTGATCGATTCGAGCCGGTTGTCGAGGTAGCGACCCAGGGTCCGCTGGCGATGGTCGAGGTCGAGACAGCTGACCCGCGCGCCCCGCGCCGCCAGCGCGATCGCGGTATGGACGGCCGTGGTGGACTTGCCCGTCCCGCCCTTCTCGTTGGCGAAGACGATCACATGCAACGGGTTCGACGCTTCACCCACCAATGAACTTCCTTGATTGATCCCCGGGCCTACCCCCCATAGAAGGCCGCGCTTCCCGTCCATATCCAAGGCCTCATTCGCGTGCAAACCGTCCGTCAGCTTCCCGAACTTCGCAATGCCATTTCGGGATTCCGTGCTGCCGCAGAGCGGGTTGCATTCGTGCCGACGATGGGCGCGCTGCACGCCGGCCACATGGCGCTGGTGGCCGAGGCGAAGCTGGCGGCGGATCGCGTCGTCGTTTCGATCTTCGTCAACCCCAAACAGTTCGGGCCGAACGAGGATCTCGCCAAATATCCGCGCAAGGAGCAGGTCGATTCGCGCCTGCTGAGCGACGCTGGTGTTGATCTGCTGTGGCTGCCCCCGGTCGAGGTCATGTATCCCGAGGGTCATTCGACCAATATCGCGGTTTCCGGGGTCAGCGAGCCGCTCGATGGCGCCACCCGCCCCGGCCATTTCGACGGCGTCGCGACCGTGGTCGCCAA
>CAZBYE010000121.1:0-9401 GCA_964496045.1 uncultured Stakelama sp. | reverse complement strand
ATCATCGGCTTCGGCCGCTTCGGGCAGCTCGCGGCGAAGCATCTGCGCGACCATTTCGCCGTCGTCGTGACCGATATGGCGGATATCGACGAGGCTGCGGGGTCGATCGGAGTCGCGACCGGCACGCTGGCGGATGCGGCGGGTTGCGACGTGGTGATGCTCGCGGTGCCAGTGCAGGCGATGGCCGCCACAATCACGGCGATCGCGCCGCTGGTTCGCCCCGGTGCGCTGGTGCTCGACGTCGCGTCGGTCAAGATGCTGCCCGCGCGCTGGATGCTCGAGGCGCTGCCGCAAAGCGTGGACATCGTCGCGACCCACCCGCTGTTCGGTCCGCAGAGCGCGCGAAACGGGCTTGAGGGGCAGCCTCTGGTCGTCTGCGCGGTGCGCGGCGAGCGGCATCATAAGGTCGCCGAATTCGGGCGCAGCCTTGGCCTTGCAGTCTCGATCACCACCGCCGAAGAACATGACCGCGAGATGGCCTATGTCCAGGCGCTGACGCACCTGATCGGGCGCGCGCTGGTCAACATCCGTATCCCCGACGAGGAGCTGAAGACCAACAGCTACCAGCATCTGCTGGAGCTGTGCGGGCTGATCCGCGACGACAGCAAGGAGCTGTTCTTCGCCATTCAGAACCTCAACCCCTATGCCGAGGAAATCACCCGTCAGTTCATCGCCGAGGCGAATGGCCTGCTGGCGGAGAGCCTGAAGGCAGGAAATCGCAGCGCGGTGGATTGAGCCGAACGCGGAAGCTGAAAGAGCCTAGCGCGACTGGCTCCACCCGAGCACCAGTACCACCGCCCCCGCGAGCGCCGCTGCGGTCCGGACATGGTTCCAGAACACCCAGTCGCGCAGAAAGCGCGCCCAGAGCGCCGCGCCTTCCGCGCTCGACGCGTCGACGGCGGCGAGCGCGTTGTTGAGCGGAACGTTGCACACCATCGTCACCGCGAAGCAGCCGATGACATAGAGGCCTGCGCCGGCGAGCACATACGTCGCGCCGGGCTGTCCGAAATTGAGGCCGGCAACGATCGCCAGCCCGAGCAACAACAGCGCGGTGCCGATAAAGGCAACGAGGAAGAACGGGTTGATGACGGTGATGTTGATCGCCTGCATCGCACGAATGCCCTCCGGCCCCGGCACGCGGGCAAGTGCCTGCATGATGAAGGTCGAGAAGCCGTAGAACACACCGCCGATGATAAAGGCGCCGATCGCGGCGATCAGGACGGGAAGCTTGAGCAAACCAATCATCATCCGTCTCCCTTGAGTTCCGGTCCGCCTCAGGACTCGAGCGCGTTGATTCCCCGATGCACCTGCGCTTCGACGTCATCGCGCTCAAGCCCCGGCGCGATCGGCGCGCCGAAGCGGAAGGTGACGATGCCGGGCCGCTTGAGTCCGCGCCGCGGCCACAGGCGCCCACTGTCGAGCGCCACCGGTACGACCGGAAGACCCAGCGCGCGATAGAGTCCGGCAAAGCCCGAAAGGATGGGCGGCGCCTCACCCGGCGCGACGCGGGTCCCTTCGGGGAAGATCAGCACCGACCGGCCCTCCGCCTTCGCGGCCTTCGCTTCGCGCATCATCTGGCGCAACGCCGCGGCGTTGGCGGAACGATCGACCACGATCACGCCATAGCGCCGCGCGGCCCAGCCCCAGACCGGGATCCGCGCCAGTTCGCGCTTCATGACGATCGCCGGGGCGCCGAGCAGCACCGCGACCGCCATCGTCTCGAACATCGCCTGATGCTTAACGGGGTAGAGCGCAGGACCGGCAGCAGGCTGGCCCTCGACCGCGACGCGGATTCCCAGGATATGGCGCGCCGACCACACGCCGAGCCGTGCCCAGCTCATGCAAACGGCGCGCAAGATGCGAGTGCCCAATAATGCAGCGATCGGCGTCGCAAGCACGATCGGCACCGATAGTCCGTAGAAAACGATCGCGAAGGCGAGGTTGCGCAACCGGTCAGCCATTGCCGACCCCGAACAACAGCGCGATCCGGCGGACCAGATATTTGTGATACTCGCGCAGCAGCATCGTGAAGCGGGCGTTAGTGCGCACTCCGTCGCCGACGATCTCGACCTCGCCGCCCAGCGCATTGCCGAGCTCGAGCCGGGCGCGCGGCACGTGCCAGTCGGCAGTGACGAGCCGCACCGATTTATAGCCGTGCTTGCGCACCCATGCCGCGGTCTCGTCCGCATTGGAGCGGGTATCCACCGCCTCATGCCCCAGATCGATGCAGCAGCGGAACAGCGCGGGCGGCGCACGGTGTGCGACCGCAAGCTCGATCGGACGCACCGCAGGATCGGTCCCGGTGATCAGCATCCGTCTGGCCGAACCCGCCTGAAGCAGGGCGATTCCGCGCGGGATCCGCCCCGCGCCGCCGGTGGGTACAACGACCGCGTCGGTCTTCACCCCGGGATCAAGCGGCTTGCCCAGCGAGAGCATGAACAGGGCAAAGCCCAGCGCCCAGGCGATGATGAGCAGCGCGAGGATCCGCCAGACCAGTTTCATCACAGCGTCTTCCCCAGCGCGCCGAGCACCGCGACGCGCGCGGCGAGCAGCGCCATCAGCGCGAAGACGACGGGAAGAAGCAATAACAGCAGCCAGTCAAGCGGGGCGAGGGCGACCCCGCCGAGCAGTTCCGACCCCAGCCCCGCCGCCTGCTGGCCGAGCAACCAGACCATACCGAGCGCGGCGGCGGTGCCGAGCAGTCCGCCGAGCAGCGTGTCGAGGGCGATTCTCCGCTGGAACAGCCGCGCGACCTGCATATCGGTCGAACCGAGAATGTGAAGCACCGCGATGGTGTCGCGATGCGAATCGAGCCCGCCACGTGCGGTAAGCAGCACGACGATCGCCGTTGCGGTCGCCATCAGGATGACAAGCGCCACCGCAAACCATGTAAGCGTGTCGAGAAACGCACTGACCGGCGAGAGCCATTGCGCGTGTCGGTCGATCTGCGCCGCGGGCACGATGGCGCGCGCGGCTGCGCGGACACGCTCGATCGCCACGGTGTCGCCCGAGGCAAGATCGACATCGATCATCGCGGGCATCGGCAGATCGGCATCGAGTCCGGCTTCGCCCAGCCATGGCGCAAGCAGCTCCGCAAGTCGTGCTCGATCGACCTCCGCGACCCGGGTCACGCCAGCGAGCGTACGGACGCGCTGCACGATCGCTTTCGCGGAAGCGTCGCGCTTTGGGGCGGCGCCTTCGACCGCCCGGATGCTGGGCCGCCCGGCGCGTTGGCGGTGGAGGGTGCGGCTCGGGCCCGCCATCCCCAGCCCCAGCGCCGCGGCGGGCACCGTCAGGAACGGCATGATCGCCATCACCCACCGCATCCCGCGCGTACGCCGGCTTTCGTGGAGCAGCCGGCGCTCAGGCTTGTCGCGCAAGAACGAGCTCATGCCGGCGCCATTCCGGGGGGATAGCGCAGCGACCCGGTGGGGTCGTTGAGTCGCCCTTTTTCGATCCGCATCATCCGCGCGTCGGGGATGCGGCTGATCAACTGAAAATCATGCGTCGCGACGACCACGGTGGTGCCGAGCCGGTTCAGGGAATCGAACAGGTGCAACAGCCGTTCGGCCATGTCGGGATCGACGTTGCCGGTTGGCTCATCCGCGATCAGGATCTCGGGTCGGGTGATGACGGCGCGGGCAATCGCGATGCGCTGTTGTTCGCCGCCCGACAGCGTGGGCGGCTTGGCGGTATCGCGATCCTTGAGGCCGACCCAGGCGATCATCTCACGCACCGGCCCATCGACATCTGCCTCCGGAATCCCGGCGACACGCAATGGCAGCGCGACATTGTCATAGGCGGAAAGGTGCGGGAGCAGACGGAAATCCTGAAACACAACGCCGATGCGGCGCCGAAAGCCCGGAAGACGCTTTCGCGGCAAGGCACCCGCATCCTCGCCGAACAGCCGCACGATGCCGCGGGTCGGCCGCTGAGCGAGGTAGAGCAGTTTGAGCAGCGAGGTCTTGCCTGCGCCCGATGCGCCGGTGACGAAATAGAAGGAACCGGCGCTGAGCGTGAAGCTGACGTCGCTCAACGTCTCCGCTCCGGTTCCGTAGCGCAGACCGACATTCTCGAATTGAACGATATTCGCCATGCCGGCGCCCGGCCGCTCCTGAAATAATAACTGCCCCGAAGGCCCCAGCCATCGCACAGGCGCGAAGCCGGCTCAAGCGGTGGCACTCGACCTCCCATCCTTGCCCTTGCCCCTTGCCAAGCCGACTCGACGGGTGTTTAGATTCGGGATTGGCGATCTCCGCGCCCAGTACCTGAGCAAGACGTGCCGCGATGATCCTGGAATGCCCCGAGTGCCGCACCCGCTATCTGGTTCCCGACAGTGCGATCGGGGCCGAAGGGCGCACCGTGCGTTGCGCGAGCTGCCGGCATAGCTGGCACCAGCTTCCCGCAAATGCGCCGGTGGCGAAACCGGCACCCGATGTTATCCGCGCAGACGCCTATTCGGCCCCGCCCCCTCCGCCCCCGGCTCCGGCCAGAGCAGCCGAACCGGACCGCGACTTCGACCCCTTCGCGCACGAGCCGCCGTTCAAGCCGCGCAAGAATCCGGAGCGACGCTGGACCGCGGCGGCGCTGATCATCGGCCTTTCCCTGTCGGCGGGCGCAGGCGCGATCCTGTGGCTCGGCGCGCCCGGCATCGCCTCTCAGCTCGGACTGCCGGGCGGCGAGGCAAAGACATCGCTGGTCTTTGCCAACCAGCTGGTCGACCGCAAGCCGCGGCTCAACGGTGGCGAGCTGTTCGTCGTGAGCGGGCAAGTGATCAATCCGACGAAGGAACGCCAGCGGGTGCCTAACATCCTGGCCGAGCTGCGCGACGGCAACAATGCGGTCGTCTATAACTGGACGATCACCCCTGAGCCGCGCGCGCTGCCGCCCGGCGGGAGCCTGGAATTCAACAGCGGCAAACTCGACGTGCCGGCGACCGGCAAGACGATCCAGCTCAGCTTTTCGGGCGAAGCCGCCGAGTAACCCACCATAGCCGGCCGCCGTTGAGCAGCGCCGCCGCGACCATTCCCGAGGCCGACGCCGCGACAAGACCCGTCGCGCCCCAGCCGGCATGGACGGTCCATAGCCCGATCCCGCCGGTGAGCAGGAAGAAGGCGACGATGCCGTTGAGCCCGGCCACCACCTGATCTCCCAGCGAACGTAGCGCGTACATGAAGACGACCTGGAGCCCGTCGAACAGGATAAACGGGCCCCAGAGCGGCAGCATCACCACCGCGGCGGCGGCGACCGCCGCACTGGCGGGGAAGCTGCCGGCGATCAGCATCGGCGCAAAGACCAGCGGCAGCGCGAGCAGCCCGAGGATGATCGCGGCGAGGCCCGCAGCGATCGCGGTGCGCGGCCCCGCCTGCGCAGGATCACCCTCACCCACCGCATTGCCCGCACGCACGCCCGCCGCGGAACCGAGGCCGAGTGCAAAGGCGAAGGTGACGTTATGGACCGAGAAGACGATCTGGAAGGCGTGGGTCACCGTCTCCCCCAGCTGGGTCGAGAGCGCGATCAGGATGGAGAAGCCAGCCAGTTCCAGCCCCGACGCGATTGCGGGCACGAAACCGAAGCCCAACAGCGCCCACACACCACGCCACATCGCCGGAGATCCGAAGTCACGCCAGTCGCGCACCCCGCGCTCACGGGCGCGCGGCAAGGTCAGCGCCGCAACGATCATACCGACCGCGCCGATCAGGATCGCGATCACCGTCGCGGTCGCGGCCCCCGTCGCGCCCATCGCCGGCAACCCGAACTGGCCGGTGGCAAGGACCCAGGCGAGTACCGCGTTGATCGGCAGGATCGCCACGTCGACCACCATCACCCGCTTGGGGCGGCTAACGCCTTCAAGAAAGAAGGTCGCGGCGACGAGCAGCAGCTGGAACGGATAGCCAAACGCCATGATCCGCACGACGCGCGCGGCATCCGGCGCAATTGCCGGATCGACCCCGACGGCGAGCAGCATCGGCAGTGCGAAAGTGAACAAGGTGCCGCCGCTGACCAGTCCGAGGAGAAAGCCGAGCACCAGCCCCTGCCGCAGCACCGCGCCGGTCGCGGGCAGATCCTTCGCGCCGTCGGCACGCGAGGAAAAGACCAGCACGCCCGTGAGCCAGCCCAGCGCAACCACGATGCCGATAAAGGTGAGCGTGCGGCTGGCGCCGAGCGCCGCGACTTCGTGCGTGCTGACCAGCCCGACGACCACAACATCGGTGACGTGCATGATCGTCCAGGTGAGCGCCGTCAGCACCACCGGCCAGGCCAGTGCAAGGATGCGGCGCGTCTCGTCGCGGATGTCTTCAGGTAAGCGCATGGGCCGGCGGGCTTAGCCCGGCTGCATTTCAGAAGAAAGATCGCAGAAAGGGAGGTTGCAAGCCCCACAACCCTTTGCTAGGGGCCGCTGCCTTACCAACCACCGGGTTGATCCGGTGGACGAAATCAGTGCGGTCGTGGCGGAATTGGTAGACGCGCAACGTTGAGGTCGTTGTGGGCGAAAGCCCGTGGAAGTTCGAGTCTTCTCGACCGCACCATTTCTTGAAAAGCGTTTAAGATACGGGCCGGGGGCAACCCCGCCCGTCGCGCTGGCGGGTGGCGTGTAACCGTTTACCGCCCGCCAGTGCCCCTCTATACAGTCCCCGTTATACAGCGTGCCCGGTCACAAGAGCCGGTAGATGAGGGGATGGACGCATGGAGCATGGGAATCCGCCGATTCGCCGGGTCGTGATCGTCGGCGGCGGCACCGCCGGCTGGATGACAGCGGCTTTGCTCTCCAAGCTTCTGTTCCGCGGCTACGAGATCACGCTGATCGAATCGGATGAGATCGGGATCATCGGCGTCGGCGAGGCGACCATCCCCGGCATCAAGGACTATAACCACCTTGCCGGCATCGACCTGACCGAGATGATCCGCGCCACGCAGGCGACGTTCAAGCTGGGGATCGAATTCGTCAACTGGCGCGAGCCGGGCGCCCGCTACATCCATGGCTTTGGCAAGATCGGCACCGACCTGATGTGGCTCCACCCGCACCAGCTGTGGCTCAAACTCGCCGCAATGGGCCGGGCCAAGCATTTCGATCTCTATTCGCTCAACACGCTCGCGGCGCGGCAGAACAAATTCTGCTTCCCCGATCCACGTAATCCGGGATCCCCGATGGGGCATCTCGACTATGCCTATCATTTTGACGCGTCGCTCTACGCCCGCTTTCTGCGCGGCCGGTCCGAAGCGCAGGGGGTGACGCGGATCGAGGGCCGAATCGTCGAGGTGAAGCAACGCGCGGAAGACGGCTTCGTCGAGAGCGTGATGATGGCCGACGGTCGATCAGTCGAGGGCGACCTGTTCGTTGATTGCTCGGGAATGCGCTCGCTGCTGCTCGGGCAGACGCTGGGCGTGGGGTACGAGGACTGGAACCACTGGTTGCCGTGCGACCGCGCACTGGCAGTACCGTGCGAGAGCGTGTCGCCGCTGACGCCCTATACCCGCTCCACGGCGCATGGCGCGGGCTGGCAATGGCGAATCCCGCTCCAGCACCGGATCGGCAACGGCCATGTCTATTCGAGTGCGCATCTGTCCGACGAGGCGGCGACGGAGACGCTGCTCACCAATCTCGACGGCAAAGCCCTCGCTGATCCTCGGCCGGTACGGTTCGCACCGGGCAAAAGGCGCAAGGCCTGGGAGAAGAATGTCGTCGCGATCGGGCTGGCCAGCGGCTTCCTCGAGCCGCTCGAATCGACCAGCATCCACCTGATCCAGACCGGCATCCTCAAGCTGGTGGCGCTGTTTCCGGGTCAGGGCTTCAACGCCGCCGACATCGCCGAGTATAACCGCCAGCACAATTTCGAGTTCGACGATGTGCGCGACTTCATCATCGCGCACTATAAGGTCACCAACCGCGAGGATACGCCGTTCTGGGCCTATGTCCGCAACATGGACGTGCCCGACAGCCTCAAGGAACGGCTCGAGCTGTTCCGCGCCTCGGCCCGCTTCTTCGTCCACGGCAAGGCCGAATTGTTCCGCGAGGAAAGCTGGGTTCAGGTGCTGATCGGCCAGGGGTTCGAGATGGCCTATGACCCGATGGTCGACATGATCCCCGAAGAGGATGTCGTCGAGTTCATGCACGACATCGAGGAGGTCAATGCCGAGGTCGCGGCGGCGATGCCGACCCATGAGGCCTTTATCGACCGCCACTGCAAGGCGCCGCCGCTGGCGGCGTGACGCGCCCTCAGAAGGGCACGTCGTCGTCAAGATCGTCGGGGAAGCCGCCGCCGGCAGGCGCACCGCCACCGCTGCTTCCGCCACGGCTGCCGCCGCCATAGCCACCGCCCGACGAACCGCCGCCGAAGCCGCCACCGCCGCCACGGCTGCTCGACTGGCCGGCGAATTCGGCATCGCCGCCGCCCCAGTCGTCCCGCGATCCGCCACCCGAACCGCCGCCGCCCTGGCCGCCACCGGGACCGTCGAGCATCACCAGCTTGGCATCGAAGCCCTGCAGCACGATCTCGGTCGAGTAACGATCGGCGCCCGACTGGTCCTGCCACTTGCGGGTCTGGAGCTGGCCTTCGAGATAGACCTTCGAGCCCTTACGCAGATAGCGCTCGGCGACATTGGCGAGCCCTTCGGAGAAGAGCTTCACGGTGTGCCACTCGGTACGCTCTTTCTTCTCGCCCGAATTGCGATCCTTCCAGCTTTCGGACGTGGCGACGCGCAGTTCGACCACCTTGCCGCCATTCGAGAAGGACCGGCTTTCGGGATCGCGCCCGAGATTGCCGACCAGGATCACCTTGTTGACGCTGCCAGCCATTTCAACTCCGCCTTGAATTCGATAAAAGTTGCGGCAGGAATGGCCGAGATCATCAACCTGAACAAGGCCCGGAAGGCCAAAGCCAGGGCAGCCGGAGCCGCAAAGGCTGTGGAGAACCGCGCCAAGTTCGGCCGCACCAAGGCCGAAAAGGCCCGCGACGACACCGAACGCGCCCGGATCGAGCGGGCGATCGACGAGTCGAAGCGCGACTGAACCCTGCGCTAAGTGAAGGCATGTCGCGTCATTTTTTCACTTTAGCGCCTTCATGCGAAGCGTGCCGAAGCGGTCATTTTCAAAGAGCGGAGCCGAGGATGACAGCTGCCGCCCGTGTAGGAAAATGGTTTCTGACGCCCGCGGCTAAAGCCCCATTGCCTTGGCCGTCCAATAGGTGATGCCCGCCGCGATATAGGCCAGCGCGAACAAATAGACGATCATCACCGTCGGCCATTTCCAGCCATTGGTCTCCCGCCGCGCAACCGCGATCGTCGAGAGGCATTGCGGCGCGAACACGAACCAGGCGAGGAAGGCAAGCGCGGTCGGCAGCGGCCAGCGCGCCGCGAGCTGGGTACCGAGCGCCTCGCCCTCCGCATCCGCCTCGGCATCG
>CAZBYE010000120.1:4938-9485 GCA_964496045.1 uncultured Stakelama sp. | reverse complement strand
GCGGCGGTGCGTTCTCCGGCCTTGAGAAGATCATCGGCGATCGCCTTCAGGGCAAGTCGATCGGCTTCGGCGCCTATGTCGCCGCGCCCGAGGAACGCCGCACCGGCGAGACGCTGCGCCAGACTGAGCCGGAGGATCTGCTCAAGTTCGGCCTGATCCCAGAATTCGTTGGGCGTCTGCCCGTCGTCGCGACGCTCGAGGATCTCGATATCAAGGCGCTGGTCCAGATTCTGACCGAGCCGAAGAACGCGCTGGTGAAACAGTATCAGAAGCTGTTCGAGATGGAGAATGTGAAGCTCAGCTTCACCGACGACGCGCTGGTGTCGGTCTCCAAGAAGGCGATCGAGCGCAAGACTGGTGCTCGCGGCCTCCGTTCGATCCTTGAGGGCATCCTGCTCGACACCATGTTCGACCTGCCCAGCATGGACGGCGTGGACGAGGTGATGATCGACAAGGATGTGGTCGAGGGCCGCAAGGAACCGATCCGCGTCTATGCCGAAAAGAAGAAGGCGGGAGCCACGGGCGACGCCGCCTGATCCGCCAGACGGTTTGAAATGCGAACGGGCGTCGGGTCAAACCGGCGCCCGTTCTGCGTCAGGGGGCCCTTGAAGACGAAGGAACACCGCGCGCCGGGGCGATCATGTGCCCCGGGGCTGCCGCATGCCTTCTACTCGGAATGGATATGGTTTCTCATTCTCAGTAAGCGGGGACCTCGGTTCGTCGCAAAACCAGCGGATTTGTCCGCTCCATTCTGGTTGTTTGACGAAATCTTTACCGCGAATGCCGCTTGAAGCCCTGCTGTTCCGAGGGGCGTTCATGTTCGATCTCTATTATTGCATTACCGGCGAACATGACCTCCGGCTGGTGGTCCTGGCAGCGATCGTGTGCCTCGTCTCGACCGCGTCGGCGGTGCTGCTGCTGCGTCAGGCCAAAGTGTCGGGTGGGCGCGGGCGCCTCCACTGGACGATCGTCTCGGGCATCACCACCGGGCTCGGCATCTGGACCACCCATTTCGTCGCGATGCTCGGTTATGATCCGGGGATCGTCGTCGGGTATGAGCTTGAGCGCACGGCGCTGTCGCTGGTGATCGCGATGGCGCTGACCACGGCCGGTTTTGTCTTCGCAATTCAACGCCGTAACCGGTTTCGTCGCGCTGTGGCCGCGTTCATGATCGGCGGCGGGATCGCCACCATGCACTATGTCGGCATGTCGGCGGTCGAGTTCCCCGGCACCTTCTCATGGCATGCGGGCTATGTCGCGATGTCGCTGCTGTTCGCAGTGCTGCCGATCTATCCCGCGCTGGGACTGACGCTCGACGGCGGCAAGCTCTGGCGCGGCGCTGCGGCGGCGGGGCTGATGACGCTGGCGATCGTCCTGCTCCACTTCACCGCAATGACGGCGCTGAAGATCATTCCCATCCCAGGGGACGCAATGCCCGGCATGCTGCTCTCGTCGGGAACCATGTCGGTCTCGCTCGCCGCGGGCGCCATCGGCATCCTGCTGCTGACCTGCGCCGCGGTGCTGGTGACGCGGCGGACCCAGGCGGCGCTGCGCGTCCAGCTCGATCTCGCTCTGTCCAACATGCACCAGGGGCTGTGCCTGTTCGATCGCGACGCGCGGCTGATTCTGCGCAACCAGCGCTTCCTGGAGATGTGGAACCTGACTGAGGACGATTGCACGCCGGGCATGACCTTGCGGGAGGTCGCCGCCACTGCGATGCGCGGGCGTGATGCGCTTTCGGCCGAGCCGGACTGGTATGAGCGCATGCACGGTGCGCTCTCGGTCAATCTCGCCGACCCCGATTCCGCGCCGGTCATTTCCGAGATCGGAGACAGCCTCGTCCTCTCGATCGCCAGCCGCGCGCTGCCCGATGGCGGCTGGGTCAGCACCTTCGACGACATCACCGAACGCCGCCGCTCGGAGGAGAAGATCGCCTTCCTCGCGATGCACGACGGCCTCACTGGCCTGCCCAATCGCGCGCGCTTCAACTTCTGGCTCGACCTTGAACTGGAGCAAGTGAAGCGCACGGACAAGCGGCTCGCGGTGGTCGTCATGGATCTCGACGGGTTCAAGGAGATTAACGACACCCATGGGCACGCCGCCGGCGACCTGTTGCTCGAGGCGCTCGCCGCCCGGCTCGGCGCGGCGCTCGGCGAAGGGGAGGTGGTCGCCCGCCTCGGCGGCGACGAGTTCGCGGCCGCCAAGACCTTCGCCAGCGACGCCGAGCTCGAAGCCTTCGTCAGGCGTCTCGAAACCTGCTTCGCCGCGCCGTTCGAGAACCGCGATTCGAGCTTTCTCGTCGGCGCGAGCATCGGCGTCGCCGCCTGGCCCGCCGATGGCGACGATCGCGAGACGATCCTCAACAACGCCGATCTCGCAATGTATCGCGCCAAGGCCAGCATCGGCACTGCGGCGACCTGCTACTATCAGCCCGGCATGGACGAGACTGCGCGCGCGCGCCGCCAGGTCGCCAACGACCTGCGCCAGGCGATCGACCGCGGCGAATTCTCGCTCGCCTACCAGCCGCAGCACTCGCTGCGCGACGGCGAGCTCAGTGGCTATGAAGCGCTGCTGCGCTGGAACCACTCGACGCGCGGCTGGATCTCCCCTTCGGACTTCATCCCGGTCGCCGAGGAGACCGGCGAGATCTTCCGCATCGGCGAATGGGTGCTGCGCGAGGCGTGCGCCGAAGCCGGACGCTGGCCGGGCAACACCAAGATCGCGGTCAACCTCTCCCCGGTCCAGCTCATGCAGCCTGACCTGGCCGAGCGCGTGACCGAAATCCTGCTCGAAACCGGCCTCTCGCCGTCTCGCCTTGAACTGGAGATCACCGAGAGCGCGATCATCAGCGACAAGATCCGCGCGCTTCAGGTGCTGCGCCGGATCAAGGCGCTGGGGATCAGCATCGCGATGGACGATTTCGGCACCGGCTATTCGTCGCTCGACACGCTCCATTCCTTCCCGTTCGACAAGATCAAGATCGACAAGTCGTTCGTGCTGGGCTCGGGCGAAAGCCCTCAGGCGCGGGCGATCATCCGCGCCGTGCTGGCGCTGGGGCAGAGCCTTAACGTGCCGGTGCTGGCCGAGGGCGTCGAATCCGCCGCTCAGCTCCAGATGCTCGAAAGCGAAGGCTGCGACGAGGTGCAGGGCTTCTACCTCGGCGCCCCGGCAGACGCGCCGAGCAAGACCGCCGCCCGCGACTACCGGATGGCGACGGTCGCCTGAGCCCGCTCAGCCGTTCTTGAGTACGAACACCGGCCCAAGGTCGATGGTGTGCGCCGCGGTGCCGAGTGTCAGCGCGATGTTCGCCGCGCCTGCCGCATGGTCGCTCGCGGCGACGCCTTGGATGTGCACCAGCTTCCATTCCCCTGTCAGCTCGACCGAGCCGCTGATCACCGGGGAATAGGGTGCTGCCGCCTGCTGGATGCTCCCGGCGATGTGCGTGCGGCCCGCGATCCCGCCGTCCGCGAGCCGCGCCCAGAACGCCAGCACCAGCCTGTCGCCCTTGGCGATCGGGGCCTTGATCGTGGAGGAGGCGCCGATGTCCCAGGGGTTTGCGGGCTTGGCCGCGATCGTCACGCGCATCGCGCCGCCGCCCTGCACGGCGGGGTCCTTGCGCCCTTTGTGCGTCTGCCCGGCACCAAAGACATTCCAGTTGGCGCTCGGCTCGTTGAGCACGACGGGCGCGGTCGCCGTCTGGCCATATGCCACGGCGATCGGCGACGCGAGCAGCGCCACCGCGATCAGATAGTTCATTTCCCCCTCCCAATCGATCGAAGGGGAATATTTCATCATATCCAGTGCAAGATCAATATATAGCCAATCGCCCGGGGCCGTATCGCTGACTTGGGTAGAAACCCTGTGCAGGATCGCTTTGGCCCGGCATAGAGACGGCGGGTTCCGCCGCCGCGCGGTCAGTTAAGAGGGGATTTCATGCCATCCGGTCTCGCCGCGCTTCTCGACGACGTCGCCGCCATCACCAAGCTCGCTGCCGCGTCGCTCGACGATGTCGGAGCCGCCGCCGGTAAGGCGGGCAGCAAGGCGATGGGCGTAGTGGTTGACGATGCGGCGGTCACCCCGCGCTACGTCACCGGTCTTTCGCCCGATCGTGAGCTGCCGATTATCTGGAAGATCGCCAAGGGCTCGCTGCGCAACAAGCTGCTGCTGCTGCTGCCCGGCGCGCTGCTGCTCAGCTGGCTCATCCCCTGGGCGATCACCCCGTTGCTGATGCTCGGCGGCGCGTTCCTGTGCTTCGAGGGCGCGGAAAAGGTGATCGAGGCGTTCGGCGCCGGCGATCACGGCGCTGAGGATGAGGCGATCGGCGACCCCGCGCATATCGAGGCGAGCAAGGTGTCGGGCGCGATCCGCACCGACCTGATCCTTTCGGCGGAGATCATGGCGATCGCGCTCGCCGACGTCGCGGACAAGCCGTTATGGGAGCCCGGCGTCGTTCTGGCCATTTTCGGCATCGGCATCACCGCGCCCGTCTATGGCCTCCTCCGGCCGAACGTTAAAATTGGCCAGTTTCGCCTGCCACCCCCCCCCCC
>CAZBYE010000120.1:0-4928 GCA_964496045.1 uncultured Stakelama sp. | reverse complement strand
TTCGGCCTGCATTTCGCCGCCCGGACGTCGCAGTTCGCCCAGGGGATCGGGGGTGGGCTGGTCAGGGGAATGCCGGTGGTGGTGCGCGCGCTGTCGATTATCGGCACCGCGGCGATGATCTGGGTCGGTGGCGGCATTCTCGTCCATGGCGCCGCGCAACTCGGCTGGCACGCCCCCGAGCAGGTGATCCACCACGTCGCCGAAGCCATTTCGCACAATGGCGTGATTACGTGGATCGTCACCGCCACCGGCTCCGGCATTGTCGGCCTCGCTGTCGGTGCGGTCATCGCCTTCGTCATCGGGAAGCTTTTCCATGGCAAGTCCGCTGCCCATTGAGGTCCGCGACGCCACGCCGGCGGATGCACCGCGCGTCGTCGCGACGCTAAGCCGAGCGTTCGAAAGGGATCCGGTCTTCGACTGGGTCTTCCCCGATGCCGCTGCCCGCGTGCGGTCCGTGCCGAAGGTCTTCGACCTGTTCTTCGCGGGAAACACGCCGCCCGGGATGCGCCTCGTCACGCCGGACTGCGCTGCGGTAACGCTGTGGCAGGCACCGAACACGCCCGGCGAGATCAGCTTGCGCGCAGCCTGGCGGATGTGGCGCGCGACGGGTAGCGCCATCTTCCGCCTCAAGCGCGTGGGCGAGGCAGTCGAGGCGCATTTCCCGCCGCAACCCTTCTGGTACCTTCAGATCGCGGGCGTCGATCCCGCGCACCACGGCATGGGCTTGGGCCGTTCGGTGGTGCAGGCGGGCCTTGACCGCATCGGCAACGCGCCGGTCTATCTCGAAACGTCGAAGCCGAAGAATCTCGGTTTCTACGAAAGCCTCGGCTTTCGCGTCGTCGACGAATGGGACGTCCCGGGCGGCGGCCCGCATTTCTGGTCGATGCTCCGCCCACAGGCCTGAACCGCGCTCCAATCGTCATCCCGGCCTTGTGCCGGGATCACACCGCCCCGGGGCAGTGCCCTCGAAACGCTGGGCAGTCGCCCGTCTCCCTGTGAGTTTCGAAGCAAGGCCGCTCCGCGATTGCATCGGCGCGTGGTTCACGGATAAGCTCGCGCCATGTTCTCGCTGAGCCTGTCCCGTTGGTTCCGCCTCGCCGCACCGCTCTTCCTGCTGGTGTCGGGGCCGAGCGGACTGATGTGCGGTGTCGCGACCGCTGCGCCGGTCGCCGCCGCGAGCGAATGCGAAGCCTCGATGCCCGGAATGCCCTCCGGCGATTCGACGCCCGACAAGGCGAAGCCGGGCAACGCGATCTGCCGCGCACCCTGTGTACTGGTCATCGGCGCCGTTCCGGCCCCGGTCGGGCTCGCGGCGGTGCCGCAGTTCTCCGCACCCCAGTCGGTCCGGCCGCTCACGGGTCTGCGTGATCCGCCCGACTATCCCCCTCCGCGCGCCGCCTGAACTTCCAACGTTCAGCATCAAACGGAGTTAAACACATGAAGAAGATCATTCTGGGCGTGGCCATTGCCATCGCCTTTCCCTCTGTCGCCTTTGCCGCCGATGGTGCGAAGGCCGAATGCAAATGCTGCAAGGACATGAAGGATTGCAGCTGCTGCCCGAAGGACGGCAAGCCCGAAGAGCATAAGCACTGAGTAAGGGCCGGGGGGCGGTTCGCGCCGCCCCCCGGTTTCCCGGTTCTGGCCGTGTCAGCGTGGCGCTTCGGCCTTTACCAGCGCGGGCAGGATGTGCCGCTCGATCAGTGCGCTGCTCAGCTGGTGCATGTCGCGCTGGTTATAGTTGGTGCTCAGGATCACCACGACCGCCTTGAGGTCGGGGAACACCACCACCTTGTTGCCGCCATTGCCCGACATGTAGAATCCCGGCCAGGGGCGGGCATTGTCCGGCGCGCGATAGTCGCGGACCCACCACAGATAGCCATAGCCGTCGAGCGTCGTCGCCTTGGCGCGCACGGTCAGCATCTCGCGCAGCCACGCGCGGGAGATGATCTGCTTCCCGCCCGCCTTGCCGCCATCCAGGATCAGCTGCCCGATCGCCGCGAAGTCGCGCGCGCGCAGGCTCAGCTGGCCGCCGCTCTGGATTTCGCCATTGGGGGAGGTCTTCCATTGTGCGCCGGTGATGGCCAGCGGATCGAACAGCCGCCGCTGGACATAGGCGTCGAACCGCTCGCCCGTGGCGCGTTCGACGATACGGCCGAGCAGGAACGCCCCGGCGGTGCAATAGGAATAGCGGCCCAGCCCGCCGGGACCACGCGCGTAATCCTTGGCGATCGGGATATCGAGCGCGAACCGCGTCCAGTCGCGCGTCCCATACATCCGCTCCTCATTGCCCGGGCTGGCGTCGGTCCAGTCGTCGCAGTCGAGCGCCGAGGACATGGTCAGCAGATCGCGGATCGTGATCGCGCGCTTCGCCGGGCCGTCATGCGCAAAGGGCTCGCGGTCCTTGAAGAAGCCGAACACCGGCAGGTCGACGCTCGCCAGCTTGCCGTCGTCGATCGCCATGCCGATCGCGAGTGCGGTGATCGACTTGCCGCTCGAGCGCGCGTCGATGCGGCTTTCCGGCGTATTGCCGCGATAATCCCCCTCGAACACCGTCCGCCCGTGCCGGATCACGCGGATGGCTTCGATCTTGCGATACTGGCCCGCCTCGATCTCCGCCGACATCGCCGAAAGGTCCAGCGCTTGCGCCGCAGCCGGGACGGACATGGCCGCCAGCGCGACGCCGATTGAGGACAGGAGCATTCTCATTTCCGCTGCATCGCTTCGATCGCCGCGCTCTGCCGAAGTACGCGGGCCATCGGGTCGATCACCACATGTGCGTTCGCGGGCAGGCTGATCGTCTCGCTCCCACCCGCCATTGCCAGCCTGCGCGTTTCGCCGTTCACCGTGATCTCGATGGGAAGGGGGAAGGGTACGCCCTTCGGCGTCTTCCAGCTCAACGTCAGCTTGCCGTTCGTCCGCGTCTCGATCAGCTCGGGCAGCGCCGCCTCGCGCAGATAGACGTCGAAGAACCAGCTCAGGTCGCGCCCCGCCGCGGCGTTCATCAGCGTCTCGAACTCTTGGGTAGAGGTGAAGCGCGGCTTGAAATTGCCCGGCTTCGGGTCGGGCCGGCCATAGACCAGTCGCCGTGTCGCATCGAAGAACGGCTTGTCGCCGATCAGGTAGCGCAGCGTGTGCAGCACCCACGCACCCTTGTAGTAGATGTCCTGGCCCGGTCCGCCCCGTTCGGCCTGATAGACATCCTCGGATGCCCGGACCTTGCCCGACACCAGCGGCTTGCCGTTGAGGACGAATTTGCGCTGATGCGCCATCATCGCGGCATAGCGCGCCTCGCCTTCGCGCCACTGGCCATAGAGCGGCTGCATGTACTGGCCGTATCCCTCGTGCAGCCAGAAATCGTCCCAATTGGCCGCGGTCATCTGGTTGCCGAACCATTCGTGCGCCAGCTCGTGCTGGAACAGCCAGTCGAACCCGATCTCGTCCTTGCGATAGTCGTTGCCATAGGCATTCACCGTCTGGTGCTCCATGCCCAGATGCGGCGTCTCGACCACGCCCAGTTTCTCGTCGGCGAAGGGGAAGGGGCCGATCATGCTCTCGAAGAAATCGAGTGTCGGGGCGAATTCGGCGAACAGTCCTGCGGCTTGGCGCTCCTTGCCGGTCAGGTGCCACAGGTGCAGCGGCACCTTGTTCCCGAATTGGCTGTCGTAGCTGCCCTTGATCTCGCCATAGGGGCCGATGTTGATCGCGACGAGATAGGGGTTGATGTTCTTCGCTTCCCACGTCCAGCGGGTCGTGCCGCCCGCGACCGGCTCCACCGATACCAGCTCGCCGTTGGCGATTGCCTGGGTTCCGCGCGGGGCGGTGATCGTCAGCCTGATTTCGGGCACCTCGCCGGCGGGGAAGTCGAGGCAGGGCCAGAACAGGTCGCAGCCATAGCCCTGCGCGGTGGTCGCGACCCACGGCTTGCCCTGCCAGCTCGACCACACGAAACCATCGTCCCACGGTGCATTCACGGCCTCGTGCGGGGTACCCGAATAGGTGATCTTCGCCACCACCCTGTCGCCCGCCGGAACCGGCTTGGGCAGATCGATCACCAGCCGTCCGTCGGGGTTACGCCAGTTCCCGGCCTTGAGCGGCGTGCCGTCGATGCTGATTGTCGACACGGCGAAATTCTTGTCGAGGTCGATCAGCAGCCGGGTCTGCGTGATGCTTGTCGACAATGTCAGTTCCGCCACTCCGGAGAGGCGTTTGCGTTCCGGTGCGATCCAAACATTGAGCGCGACATGCTCCATTCGCAGCGCCGCGCGCTCCGGCTCGATCTCGCCGCCCGACCGCATCGTCACCGCCGTGATCGGCGGTTCGCCCTTCTGCGCAAGTGCCGGGGAAGCAAGAAGAATCAGCGCAGCGCTCAAGAGCCGATTGATGCGACGCCCCTGCACCCCATATAGTTGGACGAATCCGCCCTTCGTGGCGGGTACTGGAGTACACATGAAGTCCACCTATCCCGTCCTTCCGCTCCGCGACATCGTCGTCTTCCCGCACATGATCGTGCCGTTGTTCGTCGGTCGCGACAAGTCGGTCGCCGCGCTCGAAGCGGCGATGAACGACGACAAGGAGATTTTCCTCGTCGCCCAGCTCGATCCCGCCCAAGACGATCCGGGCCGCGACGATCTCTACGATATCGGTGTCTCAGCCGAGGTGATGCAGCTGCTCAAGCTCCCCGACGGCACCGTTCGTGTGCTGGTCGCGGGCAAGGAGCGCGGCAAGCTCGAGACGATGGAAGAAAGCGGTGGCTTCCTGACAGCTACCGTCTCGCCGGTCGATGAGAAGGCGGTCGAGGGCAATGAGGTCCAGGCGCTGATGCGCTCGGTCGTCGATCAGTTTGAGAACTACGCAAAGCTCAACCGCAAGCTTCCCGCTGAGACCGCGGTCCAGCCCGGCGGGCTGGAAGAAGCCTCCGCCCTTTCCGC
>CAZBYE010000119.1:0-9512 GCA_964496045.1 uncultured Stakelama sp. | reverse complement strand
CTGCGCCGCGCGATGGGCAAGAAGATCAAGGCCGAGATGGACGCGCAGCGCGCGCTGTTCGTCGAGGGCTGCGCCAAGGTGAACAATATCGCCGAGGGCAAGGCGAACGAGCTGTTCGACTTGATCGACAAGTTCGCAGGCTACGGCTTCAACAAGTCGCACGCCGCCGCCTACGCGCTGCTCGCCTATCACACCGCCTGGCTCAAGGCGCATTACCCGCACGAATTCTACGCCGCGTCGATGTGCTTCGAACTCGGCCAGACCGAGAAGCTGGCGATTTTCGTCGAGGATATGAAGCGGCTCGGCGTTTCCTGCCTGCCGCCCGACATCAACGCCAGTGAGGCCGAGTTTTCGGTCGAGGCAGTCGATGACGGATTCGCCGTCCGTTATGCGCTCGCGGGCCTCAAGGGCGTGGGCGAGAAGGCGATGGAACTGCTGGTTGAGGAGCGCCACGCCAAGGGCCGCTTCCAGAGCCTTGACGATTTCGCCCGCCGCGTCGATCCACGCCTGCTCAACAAGCGCCAGGTCGAGGCGCTGGCGGGGGCGGGGGGCTTCGACAGCATCGCGCCCGACCGGCCCGGCGTCTATGCCGCGGCCGAGACGATCCTTGCCGTCGCGCAGCGCACGCATGCCAATCGCGAGAGCGGGCAGGGCGGGTTGTTCGGCGAGGCTGAGCCGGTCGGTTCGGCGATCCAGCTGCCCAAGAGCGCGCGCTGGACGCTGGGCCAGAAGATCGAGGCCGAAAAGGACTCGTTCGGCTTCTTCTTCTCTGCGCACCCGCTCGATCGTTACCAGCATCTCGCCCGGCTCCATTCGGCGCGGACCATCGTCAGCCTCAACGCGATCGAGATCGCCGAGGGCGGCCGTGCCGGTGCGACCATCGCCGCGCTGATCGAGGATGCGCGCTGGCGCACCTCGGCGCGCGGCAAGCGTTACCTGATGGCGACGCTGTCCGACGCCAGCGGCACCGTGCCGTGCACCTGCTTCGACGACCATACCGCCAAGGAAATGGAGGATGCCGCGCGCATCGGCGGCTGCGGTATCCTGACGCTCGAGCTCGATCGCCGCGCCGGCGAGGACTCCGCGCGCGTCACCGTGCGTAAGGTCCAGCCGTTCGAGGGGATGGCCAAGGACGTCCGCCTGACCCTTCGCCTGACCGCGACCGAACCGGGCGCGCTCGCCGCCATCGCCCACCAACTCGCCGATGCGCGCGGCGGGCGGTGCGAAGTGATCCTTGATGCGCCTCTGCCCGGTGGTGGTGAGGCCGAACTGGTGCTCGGCCGCAACTTCCGCATCGACGGCGAGCTGGCGACCCGGATCGAACACCTCCCCGGCGTTGCCGCGTGTGAGCTCAAGCCGACCGAACTGCCCAGGCTCGCGCTGGCGAGCTGATCGCTCGCCCCTTGCATCCGCCCCTTCAAATCCGCAGGATGTCTTTACGGACACGGAAACCCGTGCGGATCAGGTGCTGACAAGGAGAGAGTGATGCTGGGCGCGATGCAGGATTTTGAGCTTCGGGTACCGCGGCTGATCGATCATGCGGAGCGCGAATATGGCGATCGTGAGATCGTCAGCCGCTGGTTCGACGGCAGCGAGACGCGCACCGACTGGGCCGGAATCGCGCGGGATTCGCGCAGGCTGGCGCAGGCGCTTGAGCGGATGGGCATCAAGAAGGGCGATCGCGTCGCGACGATGGCGATGAACCACAGCCGCCACCTTGTCGCCTGGCACGGCACGATCGGCATGGGCGGGGTGATCCACACCATCAACCCGCGCCTGTTCGAGGACCAGCTCGCCTTTATCGGCAACCATGCCGAGGATCGCGTGCTGATGTACGACCGCATGTTCCAGCCGATCATCGACAAGATGAAGCCGCAGTGGAAGACGATCGAGCATTACATCGTCTTCGACGGGGACGGCCCCGACAGCTTCGAGGCGGTGATCGGCGCTGAGGACGGCAATTTCGCCTGGGTCGAGGGTGACGAGCGCGAACCGTGCATGCTCTGCTACACCAGCGGCACCACCGGGAACCCGAAGGGTGTGCTCTACACCCACCGCTCCTCGGTGATCCACGCGATGGCGGAGATCCAGCCGGCGGTGTTCGACCTGTCGACCCAGTCGGTGGTACTGCCCGTCGTGCCGATGTTCCACGCGGTCGGCTGGGGCATGCCCTTCGCCGCGCCGATGGTCGGCGTTAAGCTCGTCATGTCCGCGATCAATGAAGGCAAGGTGCTGTGCGAGCTGATGAACCGCGAGAAGGTGACGCATACCGCGGGCGTGCCGACCGTGTGGTTCGCGATGTTCCAGCATATGGACGAGACCGGCGACGTGCCCGCGCATCTCAAGGTCGTGACGATTGGCGGCTCGGCCGCGCCGCGCGCGATGATCGAGCGGATCATGAAGATGGGCGCACGCGTCAATCACGCCTGGGGAATGACCGAAACCTCGCCGATCGGGACGATGGGCTCGCCCAGCGCCGACTGGGACGACCTCAGCTTCGACGCCAAGGTCGACAAGATGGTGTGCCAGGGCCGCGCCCCGTTCGGTGTCGAGCTGCGCACGGTCGATGATGCCGGCAACATCCTCCCGCGCGATGGTGCGAGTTCCGGGAGCCTTCAGGTGCGCGGCCCGTGGATCATCAAGCAGTATTTCAAGGATGAGAGCGGCCCGTGCCTTACGGAGGACGGCTGGTTCGACACCGGCGACGTCGCGGTGATCCACCCGGACGGCATCATGCAGATCACCGATCGCGCCAAGGACGTGATCAAGTCGGGCGGCGAGTGGATTAGCTCGGTCGAGCTCGAAAATGCCGCGGTCGGCTGTCCCGGCGTGGCCGAGGCCGCGGCGATCGGCATCCATCATCCCAAATGGGACGAGCGTCCGCTGCTGCTGGTGATCCGCAAGCCGGGCAGCGAGGTGACCGCCGAGCAGGTCCAGCAGCATCTCGCCAACCATGTCGCCAAATGGTGGCTGCCCGACGAGATCCACTTCGTCGAGGCGCTGCCCCACACCGCCACCGGCAAGCTGCTCAAGACCGCGATCCGTGACCAGTATAAGGGCTTCCAGTTCGCGGCGGCGTGACGGCCGAGGACGCATAACCTTGCGATAGCGGAACGAAACCGCTATTGGCCCGTCCGCCCGGACCCCTGTCCGGGCCGATTGGAGACGTGTGTTGCTGAATCGATATTTCCTGTCGGGGTCTGTCCCCAGGATCGCCAGCACCCTTCCGTAAACGCGCCTGCCCAGGCGCCGCGGGGGTGAAGGCACCCCTGCGGAATCCCAAAATCAATGAACAAGACCCGCAGGACCCTTGCGTCGGCTGCGGGCAGGGACGGGTATGTTGCACGAACATGATGTGGTCCGCGCGATTCTGCTGCGGACCGGGCGGGAGGTGCCGGGCACCTCGCCGCTCGCAAAGGCGGTGCTGGGCTGGGCGCGGACGAATGCGCGCTGGTTGCTGCGCGTGCCGGTGAAGTCGCTCGGCTGGACCGAGCTCAAGCGGCGTGTGCCGGAGATCGCGGCGCACGGCGAGGATGTGCGCGCGCTCGCGGTCAGCGCACAGCTTGCCGAGGCGCTGTGCCTCGGTGAGATGGATACGCGCGTGCTCGTAGGTGCGGTGGCGATGGAATGCTGCCCGCGCGTCCGCACGCTTGCCCGTCTGCTCCTCGATCAGGAGGCCGATCTGGGCGCGATGCTGGCGGAGATTGCCGGGATCGAACCGCTCGCGTTGCGCCGGGCGCAGCCGGTGCGGCTCGGGCTTGTCCGCTTGCGCGACCGGCGCGGCGGCGGGGTCGAGATCGAGATCGGCTGGACGCTCGAGCGCCTGCTCGAACGGTCGGAGGGCGGTGCCGACGAACTGCTCGAAATCGCTATCGGCCCGCGCCAGCAGGCCCGGCTCGGTGTGGCTGATTTCGACGGGAGAGCGCGCGAGATCGACTTCCTCGTGCGCCTGCTGCGCGGCGCGGTCGAGCAGCATGCCGAGGGCGTCAACATCCTGGTCCACGGGCCGCCGGGCACCGGCAAGACCGAGCTCGCGCGTACGCTTGCCGCTGCGGCGGGCGTGGTGATGTTCAGCGTCGGCGAGGCTGACGAGGATGGCGAGGAGCCCAGTCGCTGGGAACGGGTGAGCGCTCTGCGCCTCGCCCACCGCATGCTTGCCCGGCGCAGCGGCGCGATGCTGTTGTTCGACGAGATGGAGGACGTGATCGGCGATGCGAGCCCGGTCGAGGGCGGCTGGATGAAGGGGCGGCAAGGGTCGAAGCTGTGGCTCAACCGGCTGGTCGAAACCAACCCCGTTCCCGTGATCTGGACCACCAACGCGGTCGGCAACATCGATCCGGCGATTCTCCGGCGGATGAGCTTCGTGCTTCGCCTCGACCCGCCTGCCGGGCGTGGCGCTGCCGCGATGATCGACCGCGTTGCCGATGAGGAGCGGGTGGCGATGCCCGCCGCGGTGCATGCGCTCGCCCAGTCGGCGCCGGAGACCGCCAGCGTCGCGCGGATCGCGGCCCGGGCGGGGCAATTGGCTGGCGAGGCGGATGATATCGGCCTCGCCGCGGCGTCGCTGGTGACGGCACTGCGTCATGGCGAACCGGCGCGTGCGGTAGAAGATGCGATCGACCTCGACCTGTTCGAGGCGGATCGCGACATCCCCGCGCTGTTCGCCGCGATCACCGCGAGCGGCGCGCCGACCGATGTGTCGCTGCTGCTCACTGGTCCGCCCGGCACCGGCAAGACCGGCCTTGCCGCGCATCTCGCGCGCGGGCTGGGGCGGCAGCTGATCGTCAAGCGCGCCTCGGACCTGCTCTCGAAATGGGTCGGCCAGACCGAGGCGAACATCGCGGAGGCGTTCCGCGAGGCAGAGCGGCGTGAGGGGATGCTATTCTTCGACGAGGCGGACTCGATCCTGTTCGATCGCAACACGGCGAAGGCGAACTGGGAGGTCAGCCAGGTCAACGAACTGCTGACCTGGCTCGATCGCCATCCGCTGCCGTTCGTCGCGGCGACCAACCATGGCGGCAAGCTCGATGCCGCGGCGCTGCGTCGTTTCGTGTTCAAGCTCGACTTGGGGCCGCTGGAACCGGCGCGCGCGGCGCGCGCGTTCGAGCGGTTTTTCGCGATGCCGGCACCCGCTGGTCTCGCACAGATCGCAGGTCTAACGCCGGGCGATTTCGCGGTGGTGAAGCGTCAGTTGCGCTTCAGCGGTGGCGATACCGGCTGGATCCTCGATCGCCTGCGCGACGAGGTGGCGGCGAAGCCGGGCGGGATGGGGCGGATCGGGTTCTGATCCGCCCCATTCGGGGCCTAGCGCCGCAGCGGCATGAAGCGCGGATTGCGCAGCAGCGCGGCGGAGACCGCCGACACGAGCAGCCCGGCCGGAAGGATCTCGCTGAAGGTGATCGGCAGGCGGAACAGCGGGTTGGCGTAGCTCTTGAGGAAGTCCGCGATCCACATCCGCAACGCCGCCAGCTCCGCCGCGCTGGCGCCCGCGACGCGCTTCCGCTCGACCTCGGCCGCCATCATCGTCTCGAGATAGGCGGTGCCGTGGATCGCGAGCAGCGCTTCCCAAGTCAGCACATACAGCAGTCCCGCGACCGCCGAGATCGCGGCCCCCAGCCCGAAGGCGGGCCAGAATCGGATCGCGCCGCCCAGGTCATGGTCGCGCCGCCGCTTGATCGCGACGAACACGGCACTGAGCGCGATCAGCATGGTGAGGTAGCCGAGCGCCATGCCCGCCGGGCCGGTCGGCGGATTGTCGCCGAACAGCGTGACGATCAGGAAGAGCTGGATGCCCACCACCACACCGGCGATGAGGCCATAGGTCAGGATCAGGCGCTGCATGTCATGTTCCCCTTATGCGTGTGTTTGATGCGCTGACGATCGGTCGCCACATGAAGCTCGGCAATCGCCCAAAGGGGTGATTTGGGCGGTTTCGCCCAAACGCATGTCAGGGCAGCAGACCAAGTTCCCGCGCCCGCGCCAGCGCATCGGTGCGGCGGCGCGCGCCCAATTTCTCGAACAGCCGCGCGACATGCGTCTTCACCGTGTTGGGCGAGATATCGAGGTTGCGCGCGATCTGCTTGTTGGCATGACCCGCGGCAAGCTCGCGCAGCACCGTCATCTCACGCTCGCTGATCCCGAGCGATGCCTGTGCCGCCGGGTTGCCCTCGGGCCGCGGCGGCGCGGTCGAACCCATCACACGCGTGCCGATCAGCAGCCCAAGCGCGAGGAAGCCGCCCGCGACGAGCAACAAATAGAATTCGGTCGAATGCGCCTGCATCAGCCAGCGATAGTCGAGCCATTGCAGCAACGCCGTGCCGATCGCGAGCAGGCCGCCATAGAGCAGCACCTGCCGCCACCAGCCGTTCGAGGGAAGCCGCATCGTCCGCATGCCCCCGATCATCGCGCGGGTAGAGGGCGCACGCAACCATGCTGCGAACGCGTGAGCGACTGCTATTATCGTTGAGGTGGAATGACCGGGACAGGGTCGGAAGCGGTTGCGGTGTTCACCGATCCGAACGCCACGAGACAGATCCAACTGGATCCCTGATGACCTGGATGAGGCGGCAGATCAGCGCTGCGAGCAGCGTGAAGACGACCAGACCCGCAACTATATGCCCTCCTGTCGGCGGGAGGAAGATATACGCGATAACCCCGATGAGCGCTGCGATCTCGAAGAGGACAAACCTGACAAGGGTTCTGCTGAGGCGTCGGAGCATCACCCGGTCAGGATGATCGATTTTCGAGATGACAGCAATGGAGGCGTTTCCCGTAGCCCTCCTTCATAACGCGACACTCTAGAACAGCTCCCCCTGCGGTCCGGCCGGCGGGCGGAACAGGTCGCGGCGCAGCGGGATATGTTCCTTGTCGAGCCCGAAGCGCCGCGCGGCGATCTTGAAGCGGGTACGCAGCAGCTCCGCCCACGGACCTTTCCCCCGGAACCGGCTGTGGAAATCGGGATCGTTGTCGCGCCCGCCGCGGATCGACTGGATCGTCGCCATCACCTTGCTCGCGCGATCCGGGAAATGTTCGTCGAGCCAGGCGCGGAACAGCGGCGCCACCTCATGCGGCAGCCGCACGGGCAGGTAGAAACAGCCCAGCGCGCCCGCTTCCGCCGCGCGCTCCATGATATGCTCGATCTCGTGATCGGTGATCTGTGGGATGATCGGTGACAGCGAGACATAGGTCGGAATGCCCGCGTCGCGCAGCTTGGCCACCGCCGTCAGCCGACGCTCGGGATGCGGCGCGCGCGGCTCGACCGTGCGGGCGATCTTCGGGTCGAGCGAGGTGATTGAGACCATCACCGCCGCCAGCCCGCGCTCCGCCATCGGGGCAAGCAGGTCGATGTCGCGCGTCACCCGGTCGGACTTGGTGGTGATCGTCAGCGGGTGGCCGCATTCCGCCAGTACCTCGATACAGCCGCGCGTGATCCGCCACTCGGCCTCGATCGGCTGATAGGGGTCGGTGTTGGTCCCGAACGCGATCGGCTGGCAGACATAGCCGCGCTTGCTCAGCGCCGCGCGCAGCAGGGCGGGCGCATCGGGCTTGGCGAACAGCTTCGTCTCGAAATCCAGCCCCGGCGACAAATCGAGATAGGCGTGCGTGGGCCGCGCGAAGCAGTAGATGCAGCCATGCTCGCACCCGCGATAGGGGTTCACCGATCGGTCGAAAGCGATGTCGGGCGACTGGTTGCGGGTCAGGACGCTCTTCGCTTTCTCGACCGTAACGGTGGTCCGCAGCGGCGGCGGCTCGCCATCGATTCCCTCGCGCGCGTCGAGCCAGTCGCCATCGGCCTCCCGCGCAGGCAGGTTGAAGCGGGCGCTCTCACGGTTGTGCGTGGCCCCGCGCACGGGGCGGGTTTTAGCCATCCGCGAACGCTACGCCCGCAAACGGAACATTTCAAGAACAAAAGCTATTTCACATGCGTAGCGGTCCACGCCGCATACCAGTCCATCCACTTCGCCGCTGGATTGGTTTTCGGAAGGCTCGCCGCGCCAAAGCCATGGCCGCCGCGTTCGATGAAATGCGCTTCGACCGGTACCTTGTGGCGCCGCGCTGCCTCCATCAGGCCGATGCTCTGCGAAACCGGCACGGTCTCGTCATCCATCGCGTGAAGCAGGAACAGCGGCGGCAGCGCGGCGCTCGCCCGCGTGATCAGGTCGAAGCGCGCGCCGGCGTTCGGCGCGGGGTTGGGGCCAAGCAGATTGGGGCCAGACCGGGCATTGGGTCCCACCGTGGAGAGTTGGGTGACCGGATAGATCAGCCCCGAGAATGCCGGCCGCGCCGAGAGCCGGTCGGCGGCGTCGACCGGGCGGTAGACCGGATCGTCATGTCCCACGGTCAGCGTGCCGCCCAGATGCCCGCCGGCGGAAAAGCCGCAAATGCCGAGCTTCGCCGGATCGATCCCGAACTGCGCCGCGCGCGACCGGATCAGCCGCATCGCGCGCTGCGCGTCCTGCAGCGGCACCTCGCTGCGGTTGAGCCAGCCTTCGGGCGGCAGGCGATAGGCGAGGACGAAGACGGTGATGCCCAGCGGATTGAGCGCGCGGGCGACGTTCACCCCCTCATTGATCAGGCTGACGATGCCATAGCCGCCGCCGGGGATGACCAAAGCGGCGCGCCCGTCGGGCCGGGTCGCGCGGAATACGCCGACATAGGGGTTGCGGATGCCCTTCTCCCAGCGCTGCGGCGTGCCGAGCGGAAGCGGGACGGGGAAGCTGGATGCGGTAAACCCCGGCGGGGCACCGGGCGGGAGGCCCGGCCACAGCATGAAATGCTCGTGGGGCGGCCAAAGCGGGGTGGGGGCGAAAACCTTCGGCCGACTCTGCGCGCTGGCTTGTCCTGCGAATCCAAGCGCCGCGGCGCCCCCGATAAGTGCCCTGCGGCCGATCGTCGTTACCATGTCACAATGCTAGGGCGGATTGTCGTCCGGGTTCAATCCTCTCCGTGGCGGGTTGGATTGATTACAGGTGGTACCATCGCCCTTTGCATCCGGGGCGTTGCTCAAATATGGGGGCGCCATTCCCAATGGGACATTAGAAGGAAGGACAAGGCGTGAAGGACGTTCTCGTAATCGGCGCAGGCGGCGTTTCGTCGGTCGCTGTGCACAAGATGGCGAAGAATCCGGATCTGTTCGGAAAGATCACGCTCGCCAGCCGCCGCAAGTTCAAGTGCGACGCGATCGCCGAATCGGTGAAGGCGCGTTTCGGCGTCACCATCGACACAGCCGAGGTCGATGCCGACGATGTCGCGGCGACCAGCAAGCTGATCGAAGCGGTAAAGCCCAATCTGCTGGTCAATCTGGCGCTGCCCTATCAGGACCTCAACCTGATGGACGCGTGCCTCAACACCGGCACCGACTATCTCGACACCGCCAATTACGAGCCGCGCGACGAGGCACGGTTCCATTATGGCTGGCAGTGGGATTATCAGGACCGCTTCAAATCGGCTGGCCTGATGGCGCTGCTCGGCTCGGGCTTCGATCCGGGCGTCACCAGCGTGTTCGCGATGTA
>CAZBYE010000118.1:0-9603 GCA_964496045.1 uncultured Stakelama sp. | reverse complement strand
TGACCGCGCTGACCGCCAATAGCGACGCCGTCGGACTGGCCGCTGCTGCAAAGCGCGTGCGGGCGAAGCTTGCCGTGGTCGCGGACGAGAGTCGCCTGCCAACGCTGCGCGAGTTGCTGGCTGGAAGCGGGATCGAAGCTGCCGGCGGTGTGAGCGCCGTATGCGAAGCTGCACGGATGGGCGCGGACTGGACCATGGCGGCGATCGTCGGCACCGCGGGCCTCAAGCCGGTGATGGCAGCGATCGAGGGCGGCAGAACCGTTGCGCTGGCAAACAAGGAATCACTCGTTTCAGCGGGCGAAGTCGTCACCCGCGCCGTGGCCGAGCACGGTGCAACGCTGCTTCCCGTCGATTCGGAGCACAATGCTATATTTCAATGCTTTGAATCCGATAATGCAGACAAGGTTTCAAAGATCATCCTGACCGCGAGCGGTGGACCGTTCCGCGAACGGGCGTTGGCAGACATGCGCGGGATCACGCCCGAGCAGGCGGTGGCGCACCCGAACTGGTCGATGGGCGCCAAGATCAGTGTCGATTCGGCGACTCTGATGAACAAAGGGCTGGAGCTGATCGAGGCGTTTCACCTGTTCCCGGTGGCACCCGAACAGCTGGACGTCATCGTCCATCGCCAGTCGGTGATCCATTCGATGGTCGAATATGCCGACGGATCGGTGCTGGCGCAGCTGGGATCGCCCGATATGCGCGTTCCGATCGCCTATAAGCTTGCCTGGCCGCGCCGCATGGAGACCCCATGCCAGCGGCTGGATCTTACCCGGATAGGACGACTCGACTTCGAGGCGCCCGATTATGATCGATTCCCGTGCCTGAAGCTCGCGCGCGAGGCGCTGGCGGCGGGCGGAGCCCGGCCTGCCGTGCTCAATGCCGCGAACGAGGTGGCGGTCGCCGCGTTCCTCGCACGGCGCATCGGCTTTCTTGAAATTGCCGCAATCGTCTCGGATACGCTGGAGCGCTATGATCCGGCCGCGCCGGAAACGCTCGATCAGCTGTTGGTGATCGATGCGGAAGCGCGGACAATCGCGGGTGAGCGTGTGAAGGACTGCGTCATTTGACCGAAAATCCCGGTTTCTTCTTGTACATTATCGCATTCCTGCTGGTGATCGGGCCGCTCGTTTTCGTGCACGAGCTGGGACATTATGCAGCGGGCCGCATGTTCGGGATCAAGGCGGACGCCTTCTCGATCGGGTTCGGGCGAGAAATCGCCGGTTTTACCGACAAGCGCGGGACACGCTGGAAATTCGGGTGGCTGCCACTGGGTGGCTACGTCAAGTTCGCAGGTGACATGACCCCGGCAAGCCAGCCCGATCCGGCATGGCTGTCGCTTCCAGCCGCGGAACGTGCACAAACCTTCCAGGCCAAGCCGGTCTGGCAGCGCGCGATCGTGGTCGCGGCGGGGCCCGTGACGAATTTCGTGGTGGCGATTCTGATTTTGGCGACGTTCGTCGCGGTGTTCGGCGAAAACCGGACGCCTCCGCTGGTCGCCGCGGTCGCTCCGCAAAGCGCCGCGGCCAGCGCGGGGTTGCGCGCAGGGGACCGGATCACCGCGATCGACGGACGCGGCATGAAATCGTTCACCGATCTGAGCGGCTACGTCCTGCTGCGCCCCGAGGAGACGGTAAACCTTACGGTCGATCGCAACGGCGAGAGCATCGTGCTTCCCGTGCGGGTCGGCGTGCGGATCGAGAAGGACCGGTTCGGGAATGAGTATCGGCTAGGTCGGCTTGGCATTGCCGCCGGCGCACCCGTACAGGTTCAGGTCGGCGTGCTGGAGGCGATTCCCGCTGGAATTCGTATCACCGGAAGCGTGATCCAAACGCAGATCGACGGGCTTGGCCAGATCATTTCCGGCCGGCGCTCGGTCGCCGAACTGGGCGGTCCGCTGCGAATTGCGCAGGCGTCCGGCGAGCGCCTTGCGCTTGGGCTGACCGAGTTCGTGTTCCTGATCGCGCTCGTCTCGATTAATCTGGGATTCATCAACCTGTTGCCAGTCCCGGTGCTGGATGGTGGCCATCTTCTGTTCTATGCGGTCGAAGCGGTCCGGCGGAAACCCGTTGGGCCGGAGGTGATGGAGTGGGCATTTCGCGGTGGGATGGTGGCGATCCTGGTGCTGATGCTTGTGGTGACATTCAACGATCTCGGCGCCTTTGGCGTGTGGAGAAATCTGGCCGGGTTGATCGGCTGACGCGGTTAGGGCAGGGCGGTTCGCCGCCGGCCCACGTTTCGGCCAGAAAAACTCATTAAGTCCGACTGGGGTAGGATAGTGACTGCAATCAAGGTTACGAAAATCGGCGTGCGCGCCACTGCGCTGCTCCTGACGGGCACGGTCCTGTCGGGAGTCGCGTTCGCGCAGCAAGCGCCGCAGCAGCCAGCACCCGCTCCGGCCGCCCAGCAGGCGCCGGTAACGCCGGTCGCGATTCCCGAACCGGCACGGACGGTCCGTTCGCTGCGCGTGGAGGGAACTCAGCGTCTCGAGCCCGAAACGGTGCTGTCGTACACGCGCATCCGCGTGGGCCAGCCCTACACCACCGAGAGCCTTGACCAGGGGATCCGTGATCTGCTGGCGAGCGAGCTGCTGGCCGACGTGACGATCGAAGGCGTCGAGAGCGGCGATATCGTCGTGCGCGTGCGCGAGAACCCGATCATCAACCGCGTGGTGCTGGAGGGCAACAAGCGGCTGAAGAACGACAAGATCGTCAAGGAAATCAAGCTGGCGCCACGCCAGATGTTCACGCGCACCGCAGTGCGCGCGGACGTGGCCCGCATCGTCGAACTCTATCGCCGTCAGGGCCGCTTTGCCGCCACGGTCGAGCCGAAGATGGTGAGCCTCGACCAGAATCGCGTCGATGTGATCTTCGAAATCGAGGAAGGCGCCAAGTCCAAGGTCCGCCAGATCAACATCATCGGCAACGAGGTGTTCAAGGACGGCAAGCTGCGCGGCGAGATGGCGACCAAGCAGGCGCGCCTGACCACCATCATGAGTTCGAACACCAGCTATGATCAGGACCGGCTGGCCTATGATCAGCAGAAGCTGCGCCAGTTCTACCTGACGCAGGGCTATGCCGATTTCCGGGTCGTTTCGGCGGTCGCCGAGCTGACGCCCGACAAAAAAGACTTCATCATCACCTACGTCGTCGAGGAAGGTCCGCGCTACAAGTTCGGGCCGGTGACGGTGGACAGCAGCATTCGCGACTTTGACGACAAGGTGCTGGCCGGCAACCTCGCGATCAAGGAAGGCGCCTGGTACAACGCCAAGATGGTCGAGGACACGGTCGATCAGCTCTCCGAAACGGCAGGCATGTTCGGCTACGCCTTCGCCAACGTTTCGCCCGAGTTCAAGCGTGACCGCGAGAAGTTGACGATGACGCTCAACTTCAACATCGCCGAAGCGCGCCGCACCTATGTCGAACGGATCGACATCGTCGGCAATACCCAGACGCAGGACAAGGTGATCCGCCGCGAGCTGCGCCTGGCCGAGGGCGACGCGTTCAACACCTTCCTGGTCAAGCGTTCGCAGGACCGTATCAATTCGCTCGGCTATTTCGGTGAGAAGTTCGAGATCGAGCAGAAGGAAGGCTCGACTCCCGACCGCGTCGTGCTGACCGCCAATGTCGAGGAAAAGTCGACCGGCGAACTGACGCTGTCGGCGGGCTTCTCGAGTCTCGAGCGGTTCATCTTCCAGGGATCGATCCGCCAGCGCAACTTCCGCGGCAAGGGCCAGGATCTGCGCCTGTCGGTCGACTATTCGAGCTATTCGAAGTCGATCGAGGTCGGGTTCACCGAACCCTATCTGTTCGACCAGAACATCGCGCTGGGCGGCACGATCTTCCGCCGCGACTATAACTCGTTCAACTATCTCGGCTCCGACCGGCGCACGACCTACCAGCAGGTATCCACCGGTGGTCAGCTGGTGCTGGGTGTCCCGCTGACCGAATATTGGACCGCATCGGCCCGCTATTCGCTCACGCACGATTCGGTTGGCCTCGATCAGGGCAGCTTCTTCACCAACGGCGTCTGCGACCCGCTCAAGGCCGGCCGCTATCTCTGCGAAGCGCTGGGCAAGCGCTGGACGTCGAGCGTCGGCCTGTCGCTGATCTACGACAGCCTCAACAGCCGTTTGCGCCCGACCGCGGGTCAGCGACTGGTGCTGGGGACCGACTTCGCGGGTCTCGGCGGCGACGTGAAATACGCCCGCGCCCGCTTCGACGCCGACAAATACTGGAACATCGGCGGCGGCTGGATCTTCTCGGCCGGGCTTGAGGGTGGCTATATCCACAGCCTCGAGAAGACCACGGGCAGCATCGATCCGGTGCGCATCACCGACCGCTTCTTCCTGGGCGAACCGCAGTTCCGCGGCTTCGACATCCGTGGCGTTGGCCCGCGCGTACAGCGCCTCAGCTACACCGGCTCGGTGGCGGCAGGGAATCAGACTCTGGTCACCGACAAGGACCAGATCTTCGACGACGCGATCGGCGGGCGCGCCTATTATCTCGGCAAGCTCGAACTTGAGATCCCGTTGGGCGCCGGCGCCCGCGAAATGGGTATTCGTCCGTCGATCTTCGTGATGGCCGGCGCGAACTGGGGTGTTCGCCAGCCCGCCAAGGCCGCGAACTTCACCCAGGCAACCGACTCCGCCGGGAACAAGCTGTTCAACGCCGACGGATCGCCGTCGCTGTTGCCGATCCAGACGCCGCAGTTCGATGCAGAGAATCGCCCGATCTATATCGTCCCGTCCAGCGACGCGGTCGCGCCGGGTCAGGCCACCACTTGCGTTATCGGCTATTCGGCGACCGCGGGCGGCGCGTGTTCCGGTACGTCGATCAACACGCGCTACACCATCGATACCGCTCCCTTCCAGGAGCGCTTCCTGGGCAACTCGCCCCGGCCGCGCGTCTCGGTGGGCATCGGCGCCAATTGGAATTCGCCGTTCGGCCCGCTACGGCTCGATCTCGCCTACGCCCTCACCAAGATCGAGGGCGACGACGACAAACTCTTCAGCTTCAACGTGGGGACTTCCTTCTAATGTCGAAAACCAAGATCATTGTCGCCGCACTGGCGATTGCCGGTGCCTCGCTGGGTGCCGGTACTGCCGCAGCGCAGGCACTCGCCGACGCCAAGGTAGCCGTTGTCGATGTCGAGCGTGTGATGAGCACGTGCACCGCCTGCGCCGCCGCGCGCACGCAGCTGCAGACTCAGCAGACGCAGTTCCAGCAGTTCGCGCAGCAGCAGAGCCAGCCGCTGCAGGCCGAGCGCACCGCCATCGAGACCGCCCTGCGCGCTGCGAACGGCAAGCAGGACCCCGCGCTCGACCTGCGTGTCCAGGCTTTCCAGAAGAAGGCGGAGCCCATCCAGCGCTCGATCACCGAGCGTGAGCAGACCCTGCGCCGCAATGCGCAGTATGTGGAGCAGCAGATCGCACAGCGTCTGGTGCCGGTTATCGAGCAGGTTGCGAACCAGCGCGGCGCGACGATCGCCGTTGCGAAGAGCAGCTTGCTGTTCTCGGCCACTGCGGCTGACATCACCGATCCGGTCCTCGCTGCGCTGAACCAGCAGCTGCCGAGCGTCAGCACCACCGCTCCGCCGCCGCAGCAGCCGGCACAGCAGCCCGCCCCGGCCGCGCCGGGCCGGTGACCGATCCGGCAGTGACGGGAGGCTCCATCGGTCCGCTCGATATCGGGCGGGTCATGGCGGCGCTCCCGCACCGCTACCCGATGCTGCTGGTCGACCGGGTCGAGAGCCTGATCCCCGACCAGCGCATCGTCGCGATCAAGGCGGTGACGATCAACGAGGAGTTCTTCCAGGGACATTTCCCGGGAAGGCCGATCATGCCCGGCGTGCTTCAGATCGAAGCGCTGGCACAGGCCGCGGGCGTGCTCGCGGTCGAGAGCCTGGGCCTCGCCGGCACCGGCAAGCTTGTCTACTTCCTGTCGATCGACGGCGTGAAGTTCCGCAAGCCCGTCGAGCCCGGCGTCCTGCTGCGTCTCGAAGTCGAGTTCCTCCAGAAGCGCTCGCGTGTCTGCAAGTTTGCGGGCAAGGCGTATCTGGGTGACGATCTGGCGACCGAGTGCGAGTTTACCGCGATGATCACGGACCCGCCCTCAGCCTGATTTCGGGCGCCTGACCCTCCGCATTGCAACACGGGCGCGGCTCTGCTAGGGGCCGCGCCTCTTGCTGCCGGTCGGAAACCGGTGGCCTATCCAAGGATAAAGACCCGTGAAGAAAGACACGCACCCCGACTATCACATGATCAAGGTGCAGATGACCGACGGCACCGTGTTCGAGACCCGCACCACCTGGGGCAAGGAAGGCGACACGATGCAGCTCGACATCGATCCGCTGGCGCACCCGGCATGGACCGGCGGCCGTGGCCAGATGCTCGATGCCGGTGGTCAGGTGGCACGCTTCAACAAGCGTTTCGGCGGGCTTTCGCTCTCCAAGAAGTAAGATGCGGGCTGACGGCGTTAACGCGCCGTTAGCCATCATTGCCTAGGCTTGCCCGATGATGACACCGGGCAAGCGTTCCTTTGCAGCTGAATTCGAACCCGCGGTTCTGGGCCGGCGGCGCGCGCCGCGTGCGCCCGTTTCGCTCGATGCGCGGGTAGGCCGCGGCGGTCTCGACCGCGCGTTGTGCAAAGTAGTGGACCTCTCGCTCCACGGCGCCAAGATCGAGACCTTCTCCGCGCTGCGCCGCGATTCGGTGATCTGGCTGACGCTGCCGCATGTCGGCCATTGGGCCGCGCGAGTCGTATGGGCCACCGATTTCGAGGCTGGCCTCGAATTCCAGATATCACTCTCCGAAGACGAGTTCGACAAACTCGCCGCCTGAGTGCGCGCCAACGTGACAATCACATGAATCGGGGTTTGGACTTGAGCGGCGAATCCGCTTAAAGGCGGCGAAACGCCGTGATCCACGCACTCGCCAACCCCACGCGCTTCCTGAAGCTTGCGCGCCCGCTGACGCCCATCCTCTTCTGGAGCGGGCTGCTGCTGGTGCTTGTCGGCGCCTGGGGTGGACTGACGCAGACACCGCCCGACTATCTCCAGAAGGAGAGCGTCCGAATCCTGTATGTCCATGTGCCCAGCGCATGGCTGGGGATGGGGGGCTGGACCTCGCTCGCCATCGCCTGTTTCGCGTATCTGGTGTGGAAGCATCCACTGGCAAATCTCGCGGCACGCGCGATCGCACCGGTCGGGGCCGTGTTCGCCGCGCTGTGCCTGATCACCGGATCGATCTGGGGGCGCCCGACCTGGGGTACCTGGTGGGAATGGGACGGGCGACTGACGTCGATGCTGCTGCTGTTCTTTGTCTATATCGCGTGGATCGCGCTTGAACGCGCCGACCGTGAGCGGGGCGGCGACGGGCGTATCCCGGCGCTGTTCGGGATCGCGGGAACGGCGCTGCTGCCGGTGATCCGCTATTCGGTGGTATGGTGGCAGACGCTGCATCAGGGACAGAGCATCACCCTGACCCAATCAAGCATCCATGATTCGATGCTGTGGCCGCTGTTCATGACGTCGTCGGGCTTTGGCCTGATGTTCGGCGGTATCGTGCTGATGCGGATGCGCGCGGCGCTGGCGACTCAACGCGTCGAAGCGCGGTTGCGGCGGATGGCGGCATGAACCACTGGCCCTTTATTCTTGCCGCCTACGCGGTGGTGACCGCCGGCGTCGGCGGGCTTTCGGTCGTAAGCTGGCTGGCGATGCGTGGCGCCGAACGCGCAGCCGACGCGCTGAGGGATCGCAAATGAAGCGCAAGCACCAACGCCTGATGCTGGGGCTTGCTGCACTCGTCGCGATCGGCGGAGCGAGCGGACTTGCGTTGTCCGCGCTCAAGGATCAGGCAGCGTTCTTCTACACGCCGAGCGATGTCGCGACCAAGAACCCGCCGGTAGACAAGGCAGTTCGATTGGGCGGGATGGTCGAGAGCGGCTCGATCAGGCATCTGCCCGACGGGATTACGATCAGCTTCGTCGTTACCGACAAGGAAGCCAAGGTGCCGGTGCGCTTCACCGGCGTCGCGCCCGACCTGTTCAAGGAAGGCTCCGGCGTCGTGGCCGAAGGCAAGTTCACCGCGGACGGCGGCTTCGTGGCCGACAATCTGCTCGCCAAGCATGACGAGCGCTACATGCCGCCGCAGATGAGCGGCAACCAGCACGTCTCGAAGTCGATCGAGCCATGATCGCCGAGGCCGGACTGGCAGCATTGTGGATCGCGGCGGCGTTTGCGCTGCTGTTCGGACTCGGCAGCGGGCTGTCCAGCATCGTTTCGGGCACGCTGCCATTGGCGCTGTTCGGGACGGAGGGTTACGGGCAGCGGCTGGGGTGGATCAGTTCGGCGCGGCTCGTAGCGGCGGCGCTGGCACCGTTCATTTTCGCGGCGGTGTCGGCCGGATGGTCGACGCCGGGCGCGGAGGCGCTGGTGGCGCTGATGGGGTGCGCGGCGGCGCTGGCTTTTGGCGGCGTGTGGTGGTCGTTCGGCCGGAAGCTCAGTCGCCCGGACTTGAACCCCGTCTGACGTCGCCCTACCAATCGAGGACCTTGCCGTCGATGTCGTGCAGCCGGCATCCGGGGCCGTCGGTTGGGAGCTGCGGCAGCAGGTCAATCAGGCGATCGGCGTCGGAGGGGTGGTCGATGGCGACGATGGCGCCCGTGATTCCGTCCTTTCTCCACTCGACGGTGATGCAGCGCCAGAGTGCGTGGGCGGCGGCGCGGAAGGGGCGTTCGAGATAGGCGCCGTTGAGGTCCGGGACTGTCATGCGGGTATCGCTGCGGCTCAGCAGCACGAGGCGGGCCGTGGGCGACAGGTGTGGGCGGATCAGGTTGGCGAGGCGGAACGGGGCGAAGGTCAGGCGGGCGAGGCTCGCCTCGAAATCGCTTCGGACAATGTCGGTTGCGGCGGTACGAGCGGCGGTGTGTCCGTCCGCGACGATCAGGAGATCGACCGGGCTGTCGGGTTCGCGCGACAGCGCATCCGCCTCGACCGATGCCAGGTCGACGTGGGTCACGCGGACGCCCCGCGCTGCGAGGTTTGCGGCGATGGCGGCGCCGATCGGGCTTTCGCTGCCGGCGAGAGCGACGTGATGGAACGTCACCATGGTACGTCCAGTCCGTCGTAGCCGATGCAGCGGCCGCTATCGGCGAGGCCCAATCCCTCGACCACGCCGAGCATGCCGGCGACGCTGACTTCCACGTCCATGCCCCTGCCCTCGGTCATCTCGGTTTTGACGTAGCCCGGGCGCAGCAGCACGCAGGAGATGCCATCCAGGCGCCACTCGTCGGCGAGCGAACGCCACATGGCGTTGAGGGCGGTCTTGCTGGCGCGGTAGACATATTGCTCGCCCCAGTCGTTGCTGGAGATGGAGCTCATCAGGCTCGACATGCCCATGGCGAGGCGGCGCTCGCCGAGCAGCAGGTTCGGCTTCAGCGCGGCCATCAGCAGCACGATGCTGAGGGTGTTGGTGTCGATGACCCGGTGCATCTCGGGATAGGTCACCGCCGCCATCGGCAGCGAGATGTCGCCGCTGATGCCGGCATTGGCGATGATGGCGTCGAGCGGCAGGCCGTCGATTTCGGCGCGCAAGGCGGCGAT
>CAZBYE010000117.1:0-9615 GCA_964496045.1 uncultured Stakelama sp. | reverse complement strand
CACCTCGATCTGCGGGGCGATGCCCTCGCTCGCCTGGAATATCGGCATGTGCTTCCTGATGGGCGCAGCCGCCGGGGGAATGCTCCCGGTCACCTACGCACTGCTCGCAGAGATGATGCCGAGCCGACACCGCGGGTGGCGTCTGGTGCTGGTCGGCGGGCTGGGCGCGGTCGGGGGCTATGCCGCGGCCAGTCTGATCGCGACCTGGCTCGAGCCGGTCTATAGCTGGCGCATCCTGTGGCTCGCCAATCTGCCGAGCGGGCTGCTGCTGGTGCTGCTCGGTGGCCTCATTCCCGAATCGGCCAAGTTCCTGATGGCGCGCGGGCGTACCGCAGAGGCGCAGCGGGTGATGGCGGCGTTCGGATCGGCGGTGCAGAAGGTCGCACCCGCGCAAGTGGCTGCCGCTGCGCGCGGGACCGCTACGCCGCTCACCGGCCGCGCTTTTGCCGGCAAGCTTGCGGCGCTGAGCCTGCTCGCGATCTGCTGGGGGCTGGTCAATTTCGGGTTGCTGCTCTGGTTGCCGGTCGAGCTGGTCGCGCGCGGCTACAGCATGAAGGTGTCGAGCAGCCTGCTCGCCGCATCGTCGCTGATCGCGCTGCCCACGGTGTTCCTCGTTGCGTGGATCTATCACGCATGGAGCACCAAATATTCGCTGATGCTGGCGATCCTCGTCACGCTGGCGGGGCTGGGCGGGGTGTTGTGGCTCGATCATTCGGGCGGGGGCAGCCCGGTGCTGCCCGTCGCGCTGCTGATCGTCGGGAGCAACGGCATCATCGCGATGCTGCTGCCCTATGCCGCGGAGAGCTTCCCGTTGCGCATCCGCGGCCGTGCGACCGGCTGGATCGCCGCATGCAGCAAGCTCGGTGGCGTGCTCGCCCAAATTCTCAGCATCGCTGCGATGATCCCCGCGCTAGGGACCTCTGCCTGGGTGATCGCATTGCCGACGATGCTCGCGCTGCTGCTGGTCTGGCGCTACGGCAAGGAGACGCGTGGCCGCGACCTGCGCGACCTCGATCCCGGCGGCCATACTTTCGATAAATCAGGCTATTAGCGTGGCTTCTTCGCTTCGGATTTCAACATAGGCAGCACCTTGTCCAGCGGCAGCGCATTGGCGGTGCCGCGGTGCCCGACAACCGTTTCCGCCTTGAACAGCGAGTTGAGTACGGCTTCTTCGGTCGCCTCGATCGTCGCCTGGAACAGGGGGGAGACGCGGTCGTTCGGCAGATCCGCAACGCTGGCGGCCGCGCTGCGTCGCGCCGGGGTCCGCCGCACCGCTTCATGCGTCGAAAAGGCGATGGCATAGTCGCCCGACCCGTTGGAAAAGCTCGACCCTGTCCGCGCGATCCCGGCAAAGGCGCGCTCGGCGACGCGGCGCAGGTTACGGTCCGACAGCGGCGCATCGGTTGCGATCACGATCACCACTGACCCGTCGGCCTTCTTCTCTTCGACCTGCCGCTGATAATCATAGCGCCCGACCTTCAGGCCGACCGGCTCGCCGGCGATGGTCAGCACCCCGCCATAATTGGCCTGGACCAGCACGCCCACAGTCCATCCGCCGAGCGAAGCGGGCAGCTTGCGTGACGCAGTCCCGATCCCCGCCTTGAAGTCGAACGCGGTGGTTCCGGTACCCGCGCCGACATTCCCCTCCGCGACCGGACCGTCCTTCGCGATCTCGATCGCACGGCGGGCATCGGCGATCGTGACGCGGCGCGCGCGGATATCGTTGAGTTCGCCGTCATTGGTCTCTCCCACCACCGCGTTGACCGATCGGACGTTCTCGTTCCCCGGCTGTGCCAGCGTCCATTCGATCGCTCCCGCCGCGGCTTCGGCCACATTGAGCGTGTTGGTCAGCAGGATCGGCGTCTCGACCTCGCCCAGCTCGATGACCTGAGTCGACCCCATGAACTTGCCGAACGCATTATAGGCGACGAACCCCGCGGGCACCTTGTCCTGAAACAGGTTGCCGCCATGCGCCAGCACGGCGGTGACGCCGGTGTTCACCTCGCGGCTGCGCGGCAGCGTCACCTGACCCACCTTCACGCCCACGACATCGGTGATCGCGTTGAGCGGTCCCGGCTGGAGGATCCCCACCTTCACCCCCGCCTCGCGCGCGCGCGGCCGTGCACTGTCTTGCGCCATCACCGAGGTTTCGGACAGCAGCAACAGGATGGCAAGGGCAGCGCGCATGGGTCTGGTCTCCGGGGAAGATTCGCGCGGCATCCTGCCGTTCCACGCTCGTCGTGCAAGTCCCCTCGCGTCCTGCGCGCGAGCGGCTATAAGGCGCGGATGACCGATTTCACCGATGAAGAACTGACGCTCGACCCTCAATTCGCGGAGCGCTTCCAACGCGACGGCAAGCGCCCGCCGTGCCAGCTCTACCTGATCTCGCCGCTCGACGTGTCCGGCGGCTTCTCCGACCGCCTTGCCCGCGCGCTCGACGCCGGGCCGGTCGCGGCGTTCCAGTTCCGCGTCAAGGATCTCGACCAGCATGAGGCGGCACGCCTCGCCGAACCGCTGCGGCGTGTCTGCGCCGATCGTGAGGTGGCGTTCATCGTCAACGACAGCGTCAGCCTCGCCAAGCGTCTCGGCGCCGACGGCGTGCATCTGGGGCAGGGCGATGGCGACCCGCGTGAGGCGCGGTCGATCCTCGGCCCATCGGCGCAGATCGGCGTGACCTGCCATGACAGCCGGCACCTCGCGATGGAAGCGGGCGAGGCGGGGGCCGATTATGTCGCGTTCGGCGCCTTCCACCCGACCACAACCAAGGAAACCTCGCACCGCCCCGATCCCTCGATCCTGTCGTGGTGGACCACGGTGTTCGAGATTCCGTGCGTCGCGATCGGCGGGATCACGCCGGACAATGCCGCGCCGCTGGTCGCAGCGGGCGCCGATTTCATCGCGGTTTCGGGCGCGGTGTGGAATGGCGACCAAGCCGATGCTGTCCGCCGCTTCACCGCGGTGCTGAACGGAGCCTAGTCCAGATCAGAGGAGGCCAGATGCTCGACCGTCTTTTCACTGTCGTTGCGGGGCGTATCGCGGCCATCGCGGGCCAGCCCATCGCCTTCATCGTCGCGGTGCTGCTGATCGTCGGGTGGGCCGTTACCGGGCCGTTCTTCGATTATTCGGACACCTGGCAGCTGATCGTGAACACCTCGACCACCATCGTCACCTTCCTGATGGTGTTCCTGATCCAGAATTCGCAGAACCGCGACGCGGCGGCGATGCAGGCCAAGCTCGACGAGCTGATTCGCGCGGTAGAGAACGCGCGGACCCAGTTCATCGGCATCGAGCATCGCAGCGATACCGAGATCGAGAAGATCCGCGCCGAGCTCGAGGCGGAATGCCGCGACGAGGAGGAAGGGCACCCGATCGCGGCGATCGAGCGGCTGCGGGATCGCTATTGACGGGAAACCCTAGGCGCGCTTCGTCGTTATCCCTTTGAAAACCATGTGGAGAGCGTGCGTGAAGCGGGTGTTTGCAGGACTGATCGGACTGGCGGTGCTGGGGGCAGGCGCGACATCTGCGCAAAACCAGACCCAGCCCGCCGCGCCTGCAAAGGCGGCGGCTTCCGCGCTTAACCGCGATATCCTGCACGTTCAGGTGATCCTCGATCAGCTCGGCTTCTCGCCCGGCATCCTCGATGGGCGTGAGGGGCAGTCGCTCACCGCCGCGCTTCAGGGATTCCAGATTTCCCGGCAATTGCCCGTCACCGGCAAGATGGACACGCGCACGCTTCAGGCGCTGCACGAGCATCGCGCGATCCGCCCGACGCGGATCCTGCGCCTCACCGCCGACTCGATCTCGGGACCCTTCATTCGCCCCTGGCCCAAAGACCCGCAGGCGCAGGCGAAGCTCAAGGCGATGGGTTATCGCTCGGCGATCGAGAAACTGGCGGAAATGTTCCACACCACGCCGCAGGTGCTGATCGCGCTCAACAGTCCCGACACCCGTCTCGCCGCGGGCGTGCCGGTTCAGGTGCCCAACGCGATCCCCGCCTCGCGCGACTATCCCGCGGACATGAAACCCGAATGGCGCAAGACGCTGAACGACCTCAATGTCAGCGCGGTCCAGCCCAAAGCGGGCCGGATCGTGGTCGATAAGTCCGACAAGGTGCTGCGCGTGTTCGACAAGCAGGGCAAGCTGGCAGCCCAGTTCAGCGTCACCACCGGGAGCACCTACGATCCGCTGCCGATCGGTAGCTGGAAGATCCTTGGCGTGGCGACCAATCCGGAATTTCACTATAATCCCAAGCTATTCTGGGATGTTTCTGACAAGAAACCTAAAGCTTTGCTGCCCCCCGGTCCTAACAGTCCGGTGGGCGTGGTGTGGATCGACCTGTCCAAGCCGCACTACGGCATCCACGGCACGCCCGAGCCGCACCTGATCGGCCGGACCGAGAGCCATGGCTGCGTCCGTCTGACCAACTGGGACGCCGCGCGGCTCGCGCTGATGGTCGAGCCGGGCACGTCGGTGATCTTTCAGGAATGAGCGTGCCCCGGATCGTCGGCTGGACGCTGATCGCCTGCCTTGCGGGCGCGATCGCCTTCCTCGCCGCCACAATCCGGGTGATCGAGCCACAGCCCCAAACCTCACCGGCAGCTATACCCGAGCCCGCCGGTGACGGGCCCGCGCCTGCGCTGATTATTCCCGTTGCCGGCGTGGAGGCCGCAACACTCCGCAGCAACTGGGGAGAGCTGCGCGGCGGCGGTACGCGCGGGCATCAGGGACTTGACGTCATGGCGCCGGCCGGAACGCCGGTTATCGCTGCGGCGGACGGCGTGGTCGAGAAACGCTATTTCTCGAAGGGTGGTGGCGGGATCACCCTCTATCAGCGTGCCGGGCACTGGATGCTCTATTATGCCCATCTGCAGGGCTATGCTTCCGGTATCGTCGAGGGACGGCAGGTCCGCGCAGGCGAAACGCTCGCCTATGTCGGCGACACGGGCAATGCCGGGACGGGCAACACGCACCTCCATTTCGGGGTCGCGCGGATGGCGCCGGGGCAGGGGTGGTGGCAGGGAACACCGGTCGATCCCTATCCGCTGCTTGCGGGCGGCGCGTCTGGCCGCTAAGGCGCGCGCCTGTTCTTTCTCAGCACTGTAGGTTCGATCCCATGAGGATCAGCGGCGTGGACATCCGTCCCGGCAATATCATCGAATATGAAGGCGGCATCTGGCGCGCGGTCAAGATCCAGCACACGCAGCCCGGAAGGGGCGGCGCGTATATGCAGGTCGAGCTCAAGAATTTGATCGACGGTCGCAAGAACAATGTCCGCTTCCGCTCGGCGGAGACCGTCGAGCGCGTCCGCCTCGACACCAAGGACTTCCAGTTCCTGTTCGCCGAGGGCGAAGGCCTCGTCTTCATGGACAAGATCACCTACGACCAGACCACGCTCCCGCGCGATCTGCTCGGCGATGCCGCGGCGTTCCTTCAGGACGGCATGGACGTCGTCATGGAACTGTACGACGACGAAGCGATCAGCGTTCAGCTGCCCGACACGATCGAGGCGCTGATCGTCGAGGCCGACGCCGTGGTGAAGGGGCAGACCGCCTCGTCGAGCTACAAGCCCGCGATCCTCGAGAATGGCGTCCGTGTGATGGTCCCGCCGCACATCGGTGCGGGCACCCGCATCGTCGTCGACGTGTACGAGCAGACCTACGTCCGCCGCGCGGACTAAAGGCTGATGCCGACGATCATCAGCGATGCGCGCAGCTTCCGCGCCGACCGCGCCTGGGGCGCGCGTGACATCGCTGAGATCGAAGGGGCCAGCGTCCGCCTGCATTGGACGGACCAGCCCTACAAATGGCATGTCAATGATGGCGCGGAAGTGTTCCTCGTTCTCGATGGTATCGTAGAGATGCGATATCGCGAGGCGGGCGAGGAACGCAGCGCGCTGTTGAACACCGGCGATATCTTCGCCGCCGATGTCGGCGACGAGCATGTCGCACATCCCCGGGGCGAGGCCCGTATCCTCGTGATTGAACGTAAAGGCTCCGTCTGATGGTTTCGCATTCCGGCCTCATCACCGTTATCGAGCGCGCCGCGCGCAAGGCGGGCCCGCGGCTGCGGCGCGACTTCAACGAAGTCCAGCACCTCCAGGTCAGCCGCAAGGGGCCGGCCGACTTCGTGTCGGTCGCCGACAAGCGTGCCGAGGATACGCTGATCGAGGAACTGCAAAAGGCGCGGCCCGACTGGGGTTTCCTGGTTGAGGAACGCGGCGTGATCGAGGGCGATCCGAACAAGCCGCGCTGGATCATCGATCCGCTCGACGGTACCAGCAACTTCCTCCACGGCATCCCGCATTTCTGCATGTCGATCGCGGTCGAGGACCCGTTCGGTGCGCAGGGCAAGCCCGAGATCACCCACGGCTATGTCTATCAGCCGGTCACCGACGAAAGCTTCTGGGCTGAAAAGGGCCGCGGCGCGTGGCTGCAGGGTCAGCGGCTGCGCGTTTCGGCGCGCAAGGATCTGGCGGACTCGCTGATCGGCACCGGCATCCCGTTCATGGGGCATGGCAATTTCGCCGAGTGGAGCCGCATCTTCGGTGCGATTGCGCCCGAAGTCGCCGGGATCCGCCGCTTCGGTTCGGCCGCGCTCGATCTGGCGTGGGTCGCTGCCGGTCGGTTCGACGGCTTCTGGGAAAGCCAGCTCAAGCCGTGGGATATCGCTGCAGGCCTTCTGATCGTGAAGGAAGCGGGCGGCTTCATCACCGACTATCGCGGGCAGGATGTGTCGCTCGACAAGGGGCAGGTGCTTGCCGCCAACGACCAGCTCCATTCCAAACTGCACAAGCTGCTGGCGAGTTCGCTGCGGTGATCCGCGCGGGCGCGCTGCTGCTGGCATTGACTGCCGCGGCGGACGCGCCCGAGACGGTGTTCTCCGCGCCCGCGGCGCACCGGCTGGTGGAAGGGGTTGCCACCGACGGCAAGACGATCTGGCTGTCGAGCGTACTCGACCGGACGATCCTGGTCCGGGCTGGCGAGAAGGCCGGCAGTTTCCCGATGCCCACCGGCACGCTGCACCCCATGGGCCTTGCCTGGGATGCGAAGCGGAACTGGCTGTGGGTTGCCACCGATTGCCCGGATCTTCCCGGCGTCGCCAAATGCGATTCCGGCGCGCTGGTCGCGTTCGACCGCAAGGGGCGGCTCAAGGCGAAGCTGTCGCCGGGCACCGGCTTCCACCCGGGTGACGTCTCCTCGGCGGGTGGCGAGGTGTTCGTGTCGGACAGCCTCAACGGTGCGGTCTATCGCCTTGATGGACGGATGCTCGATCCGCTGATCGCGCCCGGCGTCGGCCGCTCGGCGCAGGGAACGGCGTTAACGCCCGACGGCAAACAGCTGGTGGTTGCGGATTATGGCCGCGGCGTTGCCACGGTCGATCTCGTCACCAGACAACGTACGCTGCTACCGATGGCGGACGGCAAGCCGTTGCGCGGGATCGACGGTCTCGTCCGGGTGGGCGGGGATTTCTACACCGTCCATAATGGCAGCAGCCCCGGATCGTTGATCCGCTTCCGCATCGACGGCGCGGCGATCGATGTCGCGGTCGTGCATCGCGGTGCGCCGCTCGCCGATCCGACACAGCTCGCCAGCGACGGCAAGCGCCTGCTGGTCGTCGCCGACGCCGGATGGCCCGCTGCGAGCAAGCCGGATACGCCGCCGCGCGGACCGGCCACGGTGGTCGCATTCGATCTGCGCTGACGTGCCTCAGGGCTTGAGGGCGTCCTTCAGGAACGCAATCACCTTCGGCCATGCGTCTCCACGTGCCGCGGCGTTGGCCGCCGGCGTGCCGCCGCCGCGCGGGTCTTCGCGCGGGGTCGCCGATCCGCCGCCCAGATCGTGCCCGGCTTCGGGGTAGAGCAGCGCTTCGGTCCTGAGGCCCGCTTTGGTGCGCGCGGCAACGATGTTGCGCGCCATGCGCCCCGAATTCCACAGCCGGTCCTGATCCCCCGCGATCAGCATCAGCCTGCCGCGATAGCGTTCGATCGGGATGCGCGCCGCCGCCTCGCGATCGGGATGGTCGGCCCGGCCATTCTCATGAATCGCGCGGAGATCCGCCTTTGCCGGGTTCAGCAGCCCTTCGGTAAAGCCGCGATAGGGCATGAAGGGCAGGGCCTTGCCGTCGACCGCGAAGGAGGATCGTGTGCCCTCGGCCTCGATCGTCTCGATCCCCCAGCCTTCCCACACCAGATCCGACGGCGCGAACGCAGCGACCGCGTCGATCCAGGGATAGCGGCTCGCAGCGATCAGCGCGAACTCGGCGCCTTTGGATCCCGCGAACAACCCGACGCGTTCGACATCGACTCCCGGCATCTTCGCAAGCGCGTCCCGCAATGTCGCGACCTGGTCGATGCGGATATCGACGAAGCTCCCCGCCAGATCGGGAAATTGGGGCGGCGGCATCGTCGGCCCCCAATTGGGGGAGTAATAGGGGAAGCTGACTACGGCATAGCCGAGCCGCGCGAGCACCGGTCCGAAGCGCTTGCCAGCGCCGTCGCCCCCTTCGGCGCCGGGCAGGATAATAAGCACGGGGCGGCGCACCGAACCGGGAAGGCTGTACAGCTTCGCGCGTGGGAAGCCGGCGATTGCTGCCTCGGTGACTGCAGGCGCCGCCGGCTGAGCGGCGGGTGCGGCCGGGCGCTCCTGCGCCGGACTCTGGGCGGCCAGCATCGCCGCTGCGATTGTCAGGAACATCGATTTTCCTCCCCCTGGAAATCCGTGTCGAGAACTGTATTATCTAACTAATACGCACTCGCGCGGTACGTGTCCAGTACGGACAATTTCTAGGGGGCGGTGACCGCTTACTCTGCGGCGTAGACGCGGGTGCGGAACTCGCCGATCAGGTCCGACCAGATGCTGAGGTTGTCCACGAACAGCTCGCGCGGCATCCCGCCGGGTTCGATGTTCACGTCCATTTCGATCGCGGCATCGCCGTCCTTATCGATATAGGCGCGGCTGAAGCGCTTGTCCCGGTTCCAGTCATTGACCCGCTTCAGGTCCATCTTGGGCTTCTGGAACCCGGCATAGAATTGCACGCTCTGGCAGTTCTTGCCCTTCTCGCAATTGTAGAAATAGACCCCGAAGGTGCTGCCCGAGGCGGCGCTGGTGATCACCGGATCCTCGCCTTCCTTCTTCGGGTCGACCTTGGCCTGATAGCCTTCCTTGCGCAGCAGTTCGGCGATCAGCTCGGGGTCCCGGGCATTCATCGTCTGGGCCGCGGCGGGCAGGGTCGAGGCGGTTGCCACGGCAGCCAGTGCCGCAATCCGAAACCAGTTCATACATGTCCCCCAAATCTGATTCGTACGACTCTTTCATAGCGACAGTTCATGGCTGCATGCCAACCTCTTAGTTGCGAGTGATTCTCAAGGGTTTCCGCCTTGAAGCCCCCCATCCATCGGCCTAAAGCGGCCCCAAGATTCCGCAACCGCGAGAGCCATCTTGGTCGATCTGACGCAATATCTGCCGATCCTCTTGTTTCTGGGGGTCGCACTGGTGCTTTCGAGTGCCTTCGTGTTCCTGCCGATGATCGCGGCGCGCTTCACGGGGGCGCATCAGCCGACCCCGGAAAAGCTCACCGAATATGAGTGCGGCTTTCCCGCGTTCGAGGATTCGCGCA
>CAZBYE010000116.1:0-9633 GCA_964496045.1 uncultured Stakelama sp. | reverse complement strand
CTATCCGACGATCCGACCGGGCGCGCGCTACTATGCGTCGATCCGGCTGCTGGAGACGGTCAAGAAGCTCGACCCGTCGATCTTCACCAAGTCGGGCGTGATGCTCGGCCTCGGCGAGGAGCGACTCGAGGTCCATCAGGTGATGGACGACATGCGCAGTGCCGACATCGATTTCCTGACGATGGGCCAGTACCTTCAGCCCACGCCGCGCCATGCCAAGGTGCAGGACTTCGTGACCCCGGCGGCGTTCGATGCCTATGCGGCGATCGCCCGGGCCAAGGGCTTCCTGCTGGTCGCATCCTCGCCGCTTACCCGGTCGAGCTATCACGCCGGCGACGATTTCGCGAAGATGCGCGATGCGCGGGCGGCCAAGCTGGCAAAGGCGGCGGTTCCGGCCTGATGCCGCGGCACAGCGAGACCCGGCGGCTACCCTATTCGCCGGAGCAGATGTTCGACCTGGTGGCCGATGTCGGCCGCTATGGCGAGTTCCTGCCCTGGGTCAGCGCAGTGCGGGTGCGATCGGACAGCGAGACCGAGATGGTCGCCGACCTGATCGTCGGCTTCAAGGGGCTGCGCGAGACGTTCAGCAGCCGGGTGAGCAAGCAGCGACCCGGCCATATCCGGGTCGACTATCTCGAAGGACCGCTCAAACACCTGCACAATGACTGGCAGTTCCGGTCCGATGGGCAGGGCGGTGTGCTGATCGATTTCGAGGTCGACTTCGCCTTCAAGAGCCGGGTGTTCGAGATGCTGGCGGGGCAGGTATTCGACCGCGCGCTGCGGATGATGATCGGGGCCTTCGAACAGCGCGCCGCTGCGCTCTACGGCGATTCGTCGGCCGGAACCGCGGGCTCGCCCGGCAGCAGCAGTTCGAGCGCGCACAGCGCCGCCTGAAGCCGGACGCCGCCGCGGCCGAGATCGCCGAACTCGCGAGTATCGGCCACCACCACATCGGGATTGGCGTCCTTTTCGGCGCGCGCGAAGACGACATGGCCGACCGGCTTCTTGTCGCTGCCGCCGCCCGGCCCGGCGATACCGGTGATCGCGACCGCGACATCGGCGTCGCTCGCCTCCAGCGCGCCCTGCGCCATGCTCCACGCCGTCGCGATCGACACCGCGCCGAACGTCTCCAGCACGTCGCGGCTGACGCGCAGCTGTGCCATCTTGGCTTCGTTGGAGTAGGTAACGAAACCGGCGCTCATCACCTCTGACGAGCCGGGGATTTCGGTGATCGCGGCAGAGACGAGACCGCCGGTGCAGCTTTCAGCGACGGCGATCTTGCGGCCCGCAGCGCGGTTCGCATCGACCACCTTGCGCGCAGCTTCGACCAGCGCCTTGGGGAGAATCACTTCGTTCATCGCGGGCGGCCCATAGGGCATATCGGCAGCCTTGGCGCGCGCTTTTCGTCATTCTGGCTGAGCTGGAGCAACCCCGCGAACACGGCCGCCAGATTGCGCGGCGGAAGGGGAGCAAGGTTGGTGACAATCTTGTCGAGACCACCGCAATCGGCGGGCTTCACGGTCTGCGCGATGGCAGGGCCGATGATCGCGCGGACCGCCGGAATCGCGAACTGCGAATCGGCGATGAACCCGGCATCCGGCCCGAGCAGCTTGCGGATCCCCGCCTGCGCCGCGGGCATGGCGGGATCCACCCCGGCGTTGATCCGCGCCGTGAACGACGCGCTCGGCTGGCGCAGGAAGGCGTTGGCGGGCAGTGCAGCACAGACGCGGCCCATCTCACGGATCACGTCGGGCAGCATCACCTGGAACAGCGCCTCCGCCTCATTGCCGGTGAGGCAGGGACGGGCGGACTGGGCTGACGCAGCGCTCGACATCGCGCATGCGAGCAAGGCCAGCGTGGCTGGGATACGCATGTGAAACTCCTAAACTCAATCGAACGTAATGGGGCAAATCGGCGGGAAGCTCGATTTCTTCCGGGCCGCTGTCTTTCCGCCCTTGCCGGCCTTCTCGGCATTGCCCGCTTCGACAATCGTACCGACCGCACCGAGCAGCCCGGCAAAATTGGCGGGAGAAAGCGCCGATGCATGAAAGAGCAGGCGGTCGATTCCCGGACAATCCTTGGGCTTGATTTCCTTCGTCAGCTCGACGCCGATCTCCTGCTTCACCTTCACGAGCGCTTCCGCCGACAGAGCGGCGCTGATTTCGCCCTTCACACCGGCAACCTTGATTATCGCGAGGCCGGCGGCATCAATGCTGCTGCGCGCTTCCGCATCGAACGCGGCAATCAGGGCGTCGCCGTTCTTTTGAAGATACGCGCCGGCGGGCAATGCCGGGCGGCAGACACCGACCAGCCCCCGTACGGCATCCGGCATGATGCTGGCGATCAGTGCCTGAAGCTCGGGCTGGGTCAGACAGGATTGTTCCGTGGTCTGCGCGGCATGTGCAGTCGTCGCCGCAAATGCGGCGATTGAGGCAAATGCGGTCATGATCGATTTGAGCTTCAAGATTATTCCCCCCTCAATCGCACCGTGGCGATGGCCTGGGCGGCCATGCCTTCGCCGCGGCCAGTAAAGCCGAGACGTTCCGTTGTAGTCGCCTTGAGGCTGACTCTCGCCACCGGCAGCCGCAAGATCGCCGCGATGCTGGCACGGATCGCCTCGCGGTGGGGCCCGATCTTGGGCGCCTCGCAGATCAGTGTCAGGTCGATGAAATCGATGATCCCGCCCTGTTCGCGAACGAGGCCGGCGGCATGTTCGAGGAACTGCGCCGAGGCGGCGCCGCGCCATTTGGGATCGCTCGGCGGGAAGTGCATACCGATATCGCCCGCGCCGATCGTACCGAGCAGCGCATCGGTGATGGCATGGAGCGCGACATCGGCGTCGCTATGTCCCGACAGGCCCTTGTGGTGGGGGATAAGGACGCCGCCGAGCCACAATTCCTGACCCGCCTCGAACCGATGGACGTCGAAGCCCATCGCGCTGCGGGAAATCAGGCTGGCGGCATGGCGCGCCTCAGCAGCGACGAAATCGGCGGGTTGGGTGATCTTTTCGAGCATGGGGTCTCCGGGCACCAGCATGACGTCCTGACCCATGCGGCGGAGCATCTGGGCGTCGTCGGTCGCTTCCTCGTCCGCGGGCCATGCGCGGTGCGCGGCGAGGATGGCGTCGAAGTGAAAGGCCTGCGGCGTCTGAATGCGGTTGAGGCCGGCGCGCGGGACATTGTCGCCAAGCGTGGATTCACCTCTGGCCAGCGTGTCGGCGACGGGCAGGGCGGGGACCGCACCGGGAGCGTGATCCAGCGCCGCCAGCAGCGCGTCGATTACGGCGGCGGACAGGAAGGGGCGGGCGGCGTCGTGGATCAGGACGCGGGTGACGCCCTTGCCCGCCAGCGCCTCAAGCCCGGCACGGACCGAGTCGCGGCGTTCAGCGCCGCCTGACACCAGCTTTACATAGTTGACAGAATTACCCAGTTTTTCACCGGCCCGATCCTCCTGCCCCTCGCCGATCACGACGATGACATCGGTTACGGTTCGGTGGGAGGATAGTGCAGCAACACTATGCAAAACCATTGGTTTTCCGCATAGCGTAGCGAACTGCTTAGGCACGGAACCGCCTGCGCGGACGCCCTTACCGGCAGCGACGATGATGGCCGCGACCGTCATGACGCGACAGCGACGCGACGGCGGCGCGACAGTGAGGCGACAGCTTCGAACAGATACGCGACACCAACGCGACACCAACGCGACAGGGACGCGCCGGGTTCGGACAGCAACGCGACAGCGACGCGACGGTCAGGCGCCACCATGGCTACCCTAAGGACGGGACGGACAGGAATTTCAGCGGATCGCATCGAACCTGCCTAGCGGGGCGTGTGCGTGTAGGAAAGTACACGCCGGTCCGGACCGGGAGGATATCCCGATCCGGTTCGACACCCCTCTAGCGAGAAGCCGCGATCATTTTGCGGTGGCGAGATCCGGGATGTACGCCGACGCGATCTTGTCGACGAACTTCTCCGGAGAAGCGCCCATCAGGTTGGTGAGGACCACAACCGTCAGGTTGTCATTGGGGTAGATGAAGACGGCCGCACGCGCGCCGCCGACGGGCGTCACCGCAGGATGCGCGGCGCGCCGGGCCGATGGCCAGCCCAGACCATAGCCATTCACCAGGGAGTTGAAGGCGCGATAGGTTCCGTCCTGCTGCGGCTGGGGCTTCCAGAGCTCTGCGAGGCTGCGCTTGTCGACGAGCTTCAGCTTCTGCAGCGCGATCGTCCAGCTTGCCAGATCGGTGGCGCTGACCTGAATTCCACCCGCCGGGCGCACCAGTTCCTGCCATGGCTCCTGCCGGACAAACGGGGTCTTGCTGCGTTCGACACCGACGGTCTTCATCCCGTCGATCTTAAGCGTCAGGTGGGTATAGAGCGGCGCGGCATTGGGCGCCGGGTTCGCCGGATCGATAAAGCCCGCCCGCTTCATGCCGACCGCCTTGAACTGCTTCTCACGGACGAAGTCGGAATAGGACTTTCCGGTGATCGTCTCGATGATCTTGCCCAGTGCGACATAGTTGGTCTGGGTATAGTCGAAACGCGCGCCGGGGGTGTTTTTGAGCGGCAGCGTCTGGACCTTTGCCCAGGCTGCAGCGGGCTCGGCGCCATCGATCAGCCGGACATTGTCGTCAGCGATCTCGGGCAGGCCGGACATATGAGTAAAGAGTTGCCGGACGGTGATGGCGTGCCAGGACTCCGGAAGCCCCTTGAGATAGGTCGGCAGCTTCGCATCGAGATCGAGCTTGCCGGCCTGGACCAGCTGCATCGCCGCGACGCCGGCGAACGCCTTGCTGATCGAGTTGATCGCAAAGACCGTCTGGTTCGTTACGGGTGTGGACGCTTCGAGATTCGCCTTTCCATAGGCGCCGGTGAAGACGATCTTGCCATTCTGTACGATCGCCAGCTGAAGTCCGGGGATGTCGCGTGCGGCCATTTCGGCCTGGACCAAGCCATCGATTTCAGCCTTCTTGTCCTTGACCGCCGTTTCGGACGGCGTTTTGGCAATTGCGCTGGTATTGAGTCCGCCGATTACTGCAATCATGCCGATTGCAGCAGAAATTCTTTTCACCATTGCTTTGTGAGTCCGTAAACTGAGGCGCGCATCGAGTGCGAATAGGGATTGGGTATCAAGACAAAATTGCGGCGGCAAGCAGGGATGGAAGATATACGGACGGAGCACTTAGCCGGGCCGCGTGATGCGGGCGGTTCTTCGCAAATGGCCAGTCATGAACAGGCACGGCCCGGCGGATACCGGGCCGTGCAGCACAGATGCGATGCAGATCAGGTCATGCGCGTTGCACCGCGGGGAAGCCGTGGCTGCGGGCTGCGGCGGCGACCAGCAGGGTAGCCGCCAGCAGGGCCAACACCGCAACGGGGAAAGCCCCGACGCCGACACCCTCAAGCAGCAGCCCGCCGGCGATACCCCCACCCGCGACCGCGAGGTTCCAGGTGGTGACCAGCATCGACTGGGCGACGTCGGCGGCTGCACCCGCGGTTTTGGCCGAGGCGGTCTGGAACAGCGTTGCCGCGCCTCCAAAGGCGAGGCCCCAGATCGCGGCCGAGGCGTAGACCACTGCCGGTACAGTACCCGCGATGCCCAGCGCCACCGCCGACACGCCGAACAGGAGGATGCTGACGAGGACCAGTTCACGCAGCCAGCGGTCGATCAGCACGCCGGTGATCCAGATGCTGACCAGCGATGCGACGCCGAACACCAGCAGCACCGTATCGACCCGATCGGTGATCCCCGCCTGCGCGAGGAAGGGGGCGATATAGGTGTAGAGGATGTTATGGGCGAAGACATAGGCGAAGATGACGAACAGCACCGGCCGGAAGCCCGGGATGGTCAGCACCGATTTGAGCGCGAATTCCTGGCCCTGCTTCTGCCCCGGAAAATCCGGCACTTTGGCGAGCACCCAGAGAACCAGCACGACCGTCAGCGCGCTCATGATGCCGAAGGTCCAGCGCCAGCCGATCATCGTGCCCATGAAGGTGCCCGCGGGAATCCCGAGCGACAGTGCGAGCGGCGCGCCGACCATGGCGACGGCGATGGCGCGGCCCTGAAGATGCTCGGGCACCATGCGCGCGGCATAGCCCGCCGCCAGCGCCCAGAGCAGCCCGGCGCTGACCCCGGCAAAGAAGCGGGCGATCAGCGTGACGACATAATTGTCGGAGATCGCCGTCACCGTGTTGACCACAGCGAACCCGCCGATCGCGAGCAGCAGCAGGGTGCGCCGTCGCCAGTTCTGGGTGGCGATGGTGAGGGGGATGGCCGTGAGCAGTGAGCCGATAGCGTAGACGGTGACGAGCTGGCCGATCAGCGCCTCCGACTTGCCGAGGCTGGCGGCCATTTGCGGGAGGAGACCTGAGGGCAGGATCTCGGTCAAAAGGGTGATGAAGGCGGCCATGGCAAGTGCCAGCAGGCCACTCAGCGGCAACCGGGCCTCGGCCGGGCTGTCTGGTATCGCAATCGTTGCACTTGTCATGATCGGAACCCCTTCTTGAAATTGTTGCGGAGCAGCAATCGGCTCGGCGGCGAAGTAGGGGGTTTTGAATGAGCGAAAAATAGGCCACAGTTCACAACACTTTGGCGTTTTTGTCGGGCATGGGGAACCGCGATGGATAGTCTGGGCGCGCTTCAGGCCTTTGTGCAGGCGGTGGATGCGGGCGGCTTCACCGAGGCCGGCCGCATGCTCGGCGTGTCCGCCTCCGCGATCAGCAAGGCGGTGGCGCGGCTGGAGGACCGGTTGGGCGTACGGCTGTTTCACCGCTCGACGCGCAGCATTACACTGACGCAAGAGGGGGCGATCTTCCTCGAACGCGCGCGGCGCATCCTGTGCGAATATGAGGCCGCCGAGCTGGAGCTGACGCAGCGCCAGGCGGTGCCGCGCGGGCGGCTGCGGGTGAGCGTGCCATCGATGACCATGGTGTCGATGCCCCAGCTTGCGGCGTTCAAGCGGCTCTATCCCGACATCGAACTGGAGCTGGACGCCAACGACCGGCTGGTCGACGTGATCGGCGAGGGGTTCGATGTCGTGATCCGCACCGGCGAGCATGAGGATTCGCGACTGATGGCGCGGACCCTGGGCTATTTTCGCCGGCTGATCGTCGGCTCGCCCGACTATTTCCGCCGGATGGGCACCCCCCAGACGCCCGAAGATATTTCCCGGCATCCGTGCCTCGTCTATCGCTACACCTCGACCGGCAAGCTCGACGAATGGCCCTTCACGCGGAACGGTGAACCGGTGCAGTTCGAGATGCGGGCGAGCGTCGTGTCGAACGCGCTGGAGGCGCAGATCGGCCTTGCCGAGCTGGGTCTGGGCATCGCCTGTGTCCCCGATCTGTCGGTCACCGACCAGATCGAGCGCGGTTCGCTGGTCAGCATCCTCGATGATTTCGTCGACGAGCGGATCAAGATCAGCCTGATGTGGCCCAGCAGCCGCCACGCATCGCCGAAGCTGCGCGCCTTTGTCGATTTCGCGGTCGAGCATCTGGTTCCGCGCTGAGGGCCCCACTTGCGCTTGACCGGTTGCACCTGTAGAGGCCGCTGCCTATTTTTCAGGCACAGATGACGATGTTGAAGCCCATCCAGATCGGCCCGGTGACGGTCGAGACGCCGGTGCTGCTCGCGCCGATGACGGGGGTTACCGACCTGCCGTTCCGCCGGCTCGTGCGCCGTTACGGATCGGGGCTCAACGTCACCGAAATGATTGCGAGCCAGGCCGCGATCCGCGAGACGCGCCAGTCGATCCAGAAGGCGGCATGGGACCCGATCGAGGAGCCGGTGTCGATGCAGCTGGTCGGCTGTACGCCCTATGAAATGGGTGAGGCGGCGAAGCTCAACGAGGATCGCGGCGCGGCGATCATCGACATCAACATGGGCTGCCCGGTGCGCAAGGTCACCAATGGCGATGCCGGATCCGCGCTGATGCGCGACCTCAAGCTCGCCGCGGCGCTGATCAAGGCCTGCGTCGAGGCGGTGAGCGTGCCGGTGACGGTCAAGATGCGCATGGGCTGGTGCCATGACAGTCTGAACGCCCCCGAACTGGCGCATATCGCCGAGGATCTGGGCGCAAAGCTCGTCACCGTCCACGGCCGCACCCGCAACCAGATGTACCGCGGCGAGGCCGACTGGAGCTTCATCCGCAAGGTCAAGAATGCGGTCTCGATCCCGGTCATCGCCAATGGCGACATTTGTTCGGCGGACGATGCGCGAACCGCATTGGCGCAGAGCGGCGCCGATGGCGTCATGATCGGCCGCGGCGCCTATGGCCGCCCCTGGCTGCTGGGTCAGGTGATGGCGGCGCTGCGCGGTGAGGCCGACCGCCCCGACCCCGGCATCGATGAACAATATGACGTCATCACAACGCATTACCGTGCGATGATCGAACATTATGGAGAGATGACCGGCGTCAATATGGCGCGCAAGCATCTCGGCTGGTACGTCAAGGGCATCCACGGTTCTGCCGAGTTCCGCAACCGCGTCAATCAGATCCCCGACAGCAAGGCCGTCCTCGACGCGCTTGAAGAATTTTACAGCCCGGTCCTCAGCAAGGCTGCTGCGTGACCACGCCGACGTCGAGCATCCCGATGTTCGACCATGATGAGCTGATCCAGTCGCATCCCGTCGCGTCCCTGTTGATCGACAAGGGCGGCGTCCTGCTGTTCGTCAACGCCGCCGCCGAGCAGCTTTGCAATGTCAGCCGGTCGGCGATGGTCGGGCGCGTCGTCTATGACGTCATCGGCATGGACCGCAGCTATCGCCAGCGGATGAACGATCCCGAAACATCGGCTTTGTTCGCGCACCGCGCCGAAATCACCATCGGTGGCCGCAAATCGATTTTCGTCGACATGCAAATGGTGCCCTATGGACAGAGCGGCCACCGCATCCTCGCGCTGCTGCCGTCACAAAGCGAGGCCGAGCTGTTGGGCGGCGCAATCGGCCGTTCGGGCCGTGCCGCGGGTGCCGCGGCGTCGATGCTCGCGCATGAGATCAAAAACCCGCTCGCCGGGATCAAGGGCGCGGCGCAGCTGCTCGCGCGCAACGCCGATGCGAATGGCGAACGCTTCACGACATTGATCTGTGCAGAGGTCGACCGGATCACCACGCTGATCGACCAGATGGAGCATTTCTCGCGCGGCCAGCCGATCAGCTGCACCCCGATCAACCTCTATCCCCCGATCCACCAGGCGATGGAGACGGTGCGCGCACGCCAGCTTGTCGGCATCAGCTTTGGCGAGGATTTCGACCCGTCGCTGCCGCTCGTCCACGGCAATCATGACGCCATGGTCCAGATTTTGCTCAACCTCGTCACCAATGCCTGCGAAGTGCTCGCGGGGCGCGACGACGGCGTCGTGCGGATCGCCACCGCCTATCGCCACGGTCTGTCGATCGACAAGGGCGACGGACGCGGACGCATTGCGCTGCCGATCGAGGTGAGCGTCAGCGACAATGGTCCGGGGGTTCCCGCCGACATTCGCGGCGACCTGTTCGACCCGTTCGTCACCACCAAGCGCGAAGGGCGGGGGCTAGGCCTTGCGCTGGTCGCTAAGCTCGCGCGCGACATGGGCGGGACAGTCCAGCATATGCGCGACGACGACTGGTCGCGTTTTCGCGTCCACCTGCCCGCTG
>CAZBYE010000115.1:0-9701 GCA_964496045.1 uncultured Stakelama sp. | reverse complement strand
GACGCGCCCGGCGATCTGATGATAATGTTCTCCTTCCGGCGCAACGCGGAGCAATCCTCCCGGCGCGACGATCTCGCCATATTCAAAGGTCAGCTCGGTATAATAGCGCCCGCCCCACAGGCCCATGCCGATCTCGGTCAGCCGCGGATCGTGCCGCGCGCCATGCCAGTCGAGTTCCAGATGCTCGGCGATCACCGCCAGCGTCTGGAGCGCACGTCCGGTGTTCGAGGCCCACAGGGTCAGTTTCGGCTCCACACCCAGGACAACGCGCAATGCCCGTCCCATCTCGTCCGCCTGAGCGAATCCGGCACGGGTGAGCGGCGTATGAGGGTGTTCGCCCTGCAGGCGGCGCGCGGCGTTGAACACCGTCTCGCCATGCCGGGCGATGAAGTCGCGGCCCAGTCTTGCCATCACCTCCCCCTCCCCTCGCCGCGCATGCTGCGGCCGCGTAGTCGTTCCCGAATCTAGGGCGTGCTGTGGCCAAAAAGCAACGGTTTTCCGCGTTTATCCAAGGTTCATGCAACGCAACATGATTTGGCGCATTGAGCCGGTTCCCGTCCAAGCGGGAGTGTATTTGTACAGGAGTTTTTATGCGTAAACTGGTTCTGGCGGCTCTCGCCGCAAGCGCGATGTCGGCCCCGGCCTTCGCGCAGGACTCGACCTTCACCGGCCCGCGTGTCGAGGCACTGGTCGGCTACGACGCCGCCAAGGACGGCACCGACGGCGACGGCGCGTCGAAGGACGGCGTCACCTATGGCGGTGCGATCGGCTATGACGTCCAGATCGGCGGCGCTGTCATCGGCGCCGAGGCCGAACTGACCGGTTCGGGCGTCGGCACGCGCACCAACAACCTGCTGGTCGCGGGCGACCGCTTCCGCGCCGATCTGGGCCGTGACATCTATGTCGGCGCACGCGCCGGTGTGGCGATCACCCCGACGACGCTGCTCTACGCGAAGGGCGGCTACACCAACGCCCGCGTCGAGACGACCTATGAGACCGGCAACACCAAGACCGAGATCCATGAGGACATGGAAGGCTTCCGCGTCGGTGCGGGCGCCGAGTTCAAGCTGTCGCAGAACATGTATCTGAAGGGCGAGTATCGCTACTCGAACTACGGCAAGATCGACGGCTACGACATCGACATCGACCGTCATCAGGTGGTCGCTGGCGTCGGCATCCGCTTCTAAGGCGGCTGCGCGACTCGGCATCGTCCACAGATGATGCCGAAAATGATGCGATACGAAGGGCCGGGGCGCTTGCTCCGGCCCTTTTTCGCGTTAAGGATATCGCGACCTTCCGACGGCATTTCTCGCCGTCAGGACAGCCTGCAAGATTATGGGCGCCCGCCCGGGGGTTTGAATACACATGAAAGCGACGATCGAACGCGCAACGTTGTTGAAAGGCCTGAGCCACGTTCAGTCCGTGGTGGAGCGGCGCAACACGATTCCGATCCTGTCCAACGTGCTGATCGAGGCTTCGGCCGAAGGTTCGCTGCGACTGATGGCGACAGATCTCGACCTGCAGATCGACGAGACCGTACCCGCGGCGGTCGATCAGGCCGGCGCGATCACCGTCTCGGCCCACACGCTGTTCGACATCGCGCGCAAGCTGCCTGAGGGGTCGCAGGTCGAACTGACCGCCGCCGAGGGCAAGATCAAGATCAACGCCGGCCGCGCCAAGTTCGAGCTCGGCACGCTGCCGCGCGACGATTTCCCGGTGATCGCCGAGGGTGAACTTCCCACGGTGTTCGAACTGCCGGCCGAGATCCTCAAGCAGATCATCGACAAGACCCGATTCGCGATCTCGACCGAAGAGACCCGCTACTATCTCAACGGCATTTTCCTGCACGTCGCCGACGACACGCTGAAGGCCGCGGCGACTGACGGCCACCGCCTCGCCCGTGTCACCGTTGCGCGTCCCGATGGCGCCGAAGCGATGCCCGACGTGATCGTGCCGCGGAAGTGTGTCGCCGAACTGCGCAAGCTGCTCGACGAGGTCGACGGCTCGGTCGGTGTGTCGCTGTCGGGTTCGAAGATCCGCTTCGACCTTGGCGCCGCGATCCTGACCTCGAAGCTGATCGACGGCACCTTCCCCGATTACAGCCGCGTGATTCCCACGGGTAACGACAAGATCCTGAAGATCGATCCGAAGAGCTTCATGGAGGGCGTCGACCGCGTCTCGACCATCGCGACGGAAAAGACGCGCGCGGTGAAGATGGCGCTCGACCGCGACCGCATCACCCTGTCGGTCACCAGCCCGGACAACGGCACCGCAGCCGAGGACGTGCCCGGCGAATATGCCGCGCAACCGTTCGAGATCGGCTTCAACTCGCGCTACCTGATGGACATCCTGGGACAAGTCGAGGGCGATCTCGTCGAGGTGCATCTGGCCGATGCCGCCGCGCCGACATTGATCCGCGAAAACGACAAGTCGCCCGCATTGTACGTCCTGATGCCGATGCGGGTCTGACCCGCCTCTTGTGCACCGGGCGATAATGGCTTATTAACACGCTTGTCAGTAAGGATAAGCGATGATGGCCACGCAAGCCCAGATGTCAGCGCAGCCGCCCGCGCCGCAGGCGATCGACTGGAGTCAGCCCCGCAGACGCGAATGGGGCACGGCGTTGCGCGCATTGGTCAAGCTGCTCGGCAACGCCGATGATACGGTGCAGGTGTTCCGCATCATGCGCGCGCTCAACGGCGACACCGCGGCGAAGAACTATCGCAAGCTGCTCACGACACAGCAGGGCGGCCGCCTCGCCTATCATCGCATCGAGCTGTCGGAACGCTTCTCGGATCGTGCATGGATCGATACGCTGCCCGAGGGCAGCGTCGGTGGTGCGTATCGCGCATTCCTCGATCGCACCGGCTATTCGGCGCAGGGCCTTGCGGACGTCAGCTACGCGGACGCCGAGGTTGAGCGCAACGTCCAGCACCCGCATGCCTGGTTCGGCCGCCGCGAGCGCGACATTCACGACATCTGGCACATCCTGACCGGCTATCAGGCCGACGAACCGCTGGGCGAGGCGTGCCTCGTCGCCTTCTCCTACGCGCAAACCGGCGGCCTCGGCTGGGCTTTCATCGGCGCCGGCGCAGCGCTCAAGAGCCTCAAGATCACCGGCAAGCGCACCTTCGCCAAGGCCGTGCTCGAGGGCAGCCGTCACGGCAAGCGCGCCAAATGGCTGTCGGGCGAGGATTATGAGGCGCTGATGTATGAGCCGCTCGACGCCGCCCGCAAGCGGCTGGGCATCGCGGACCCGGCCATCTACCGCCAGGCGCAGACCGAGCTGCGCGAAGCCGGGCTGATCGGCCTCTGACCCGAATACACTTTCTTTGACCGTCATTCCCGCGCAGGCGGGAATCCATTCTGGCTACCCTGTCGGATAGAGCCGGAACGCCAGCCGCAATGGATCCCCGCCTGCGCGGGGATGACGGCAACCAGCGCGGGCCGACCGTCGATCGGGCTTTAAGTCACGCCGAACGGCACGACGCGGTTGAGCGCGATGTGCCCGATTCCCGAGCGGCCAAGATAGGGCACGCCCATCTCGCGGCACCAGCGGATCATCATCTGTTCGATCGATTCGCCGAACGGCACGTCATTGTCGACGACATCGGTCACCGCCCCAAGCCGTACACCCGCAATCCCCTGAAGCTGGGTGGAATGCGCCATCTGGAACAGCATCCGGTCGATCCGGTACATCGGCTCGCCCACTTCCTCAATGTGCAGCACGTGATCGGTAAGGTCGGGTAGCCAGGGCGTGCCGATCATCGCCGCGAGAATCGCGAGATTGAACGCCGCCGCCGGGCGCCCGTCGAGCGTCGGTTCCAGCCCGCGGCGATCCCCGTCGATCAGCCAGCCGAGCACCCAGCCCGCATCCACGCCCTTGTCGTCGCGCCCCATCGCGCTCGCCATCGATCCGTGCGCCTGCCGCCCGATCCGCCGGGCATAGAGCGCGCCGAGCATGAACCCCATATCGGAGTAACCGATATAGGTCTTGTTCCTCGCAGCCGGGCCGAGCTGCGGCATTGCCCTGTCGAGGATGCGGTTCGATCCATAGCCGCCGCGCGCGAACCAGATCGCATCGAATGCCGGATCGTTGGCAAATTCCAGAAACGCCGCGGCGCGATAGTCGTCCGGTCCGGCGAAATGTCCCTCGGTCACGAAGCATTGCGGGTGGAACACGATCTCGTGCCGCGGATAGGTCAGCGCCATGAACGCCTTCATCCGCACCGCCGATTCCTCGGTAACTGTCCGTGCCGGTGCGACGACGCCGATCCGCATGCCTTGCCCCTTGAGTTCGAACCGGCGATAGCGCGGGGCGATGCAACACGGCAAATCCTGTTTTTTCGTCGGGATCGGGGGCAGCGGCATGATGCCGCTCGCGATGATCCTGGCCGGACAAGGCGCAAAGGTCGCCGGTTCGGACCGCAGTCTCGATTCCGGGCGCCTGCCCGCCAAGTTCGACGCGCTGCGCGCGCTTGGCATCGACCTGTTCCCACAGGACGGCAGCGGCATCGTTTCGCCCGATCAGACGGTGATCGCCTCTGCCGCGGTCGAAAATAGTGTCCCCGACATGGTCCGCGCGACCGAGCTTGGCTGCCCGCGCATGACCCGCGCCGAGCTCAACGCCGCGCTGTTCAACGCTGCGGGCACCTCGATCGGTGTTGCAGGCACCAGCGGCAAGTCGACCGTGACCGGCATGATCGCATGGATCCTGCACGCTTTGGGCCGCGATCCGACGGTGATGAACGGCGCGGTGATGAAGAACTTCGTCCGCCCCGACGCGCCCTTTGCCAGCGCGCTGGTAGGCAGCGACGATTTCTATGTCAGCGAAGTCGATGAGAGCGACGGATCGATCGCACTCTACAGCCCGCATATCGCAGTGCTCAACAATGTCAGCCTCGACCACAAGTCGCTCGAGGAACTGCGCACGCTGTTCGGCGACTTCGCGGCCAAGGCACGGACCACGATCGTCAACGTCGGTGACGCCGAGAGCGCCGCGCTGGCGATGGCGCTCGACCGCAACCGCACGGTGACCTTCGCGGTCGAGGGTGACGCCGACCTTTCTGCCCGCAACCTTCAGCTCGAACCCTTTGCAGTCCGTTTCGACCTCGTGACACCGGATCTCACCACACCCGTCCGCCTTACGGTGCCGGGCCGTCACAATGTCGCCAACGCACTCGCGGCGATCGGCGCGGCAGTGGCGGCAGGAATCACGCTTCCCGACACCGTCCGCGCGATCGAAGGCTTCACCGGCCTTCGCCGCCGCTTCGAGCTGGTGGGCGAGGCGAACGGCATCGCCGTGATCGACGATTTTGGGCACAACCCGGACAAGATTGCCGCCACGCTCGACACGCTCCATGCCTTTCCCGGCCGCGTCCTCGCGCTGTTCCAGCCACATGGCTACGGCCCGCTCAAGGTGATGCGGCGCGAGCTGGTCGCGATGTTCATCGATAAGCTCGCCCCCGGCGACCAGCTCATTCTCCCCGATCCGGTCTACCAGGGCGGCACCGTCACCCGCGAGGTGACCAGCGCCGACATCATCGCCGACATCGCCGCATCGGGTCGCGACGCGCGCCACATCCCCGACCGTGCTGCCGCCGCCGCGCATCTCGTTGCGACTGCGCAGCCGGGCGACCGCATCGTCATCATGGGTGCGCGCGACGACACGCTCAGCCTGCTGGCGCGGGAGATGATCGAGCAGTTGCAAGTCACGTAAAGCACGCTTGACATGTAAAGCGCCCTTGACGTAAAGCTTCCTTGTCTAGTTAGAAAGGAAGCCTGACATGGAAATCTCCCCCGCCTCGGTGCGTTTCCTGTGGCGCTTCATGGGCGCGACGCTTGTCTATGGCCTGCTGATCACCTGTGCCTCCTGGATGGCAAAGAGCCTCGACCCGTCCCCGATCGGACTGGTCGCCCTGTCCATCCTGCCCGCGATCGGCATCGCAGCATCCTTGATCGTCGTCGGATTGTATCTGATCGAAGAAACCGACGAATATGTGCGGAAACGTCAGGCGGTCGCGATGCTCGTCAGCATCGGGATGCTGCTCACGCTTTCGACCGGCCTCGGCTTTCTTCAGCAGCGGAACCTGATCAGTGCTGTCGATCTGCTCTGGGCGTTCCCCGCCTGGTGCGTCCTGTGGAGCGTCACCCAGTGCTGGATGGCGATCCGCGACTGTCGCCGTGCGGACGGCGCGGCGTGAAGAACCGCCTTCGGGTGCTGCGCGCCGAGCGCGACTGGAGTCAGCAGGATCTGGCCGAGCGGCTGGAAGTCTCGCGCCAGAGCGTCAATGCGATCGAGACCGGCCGTTACGACCCCTCGCTCCCGCTCGCTTTTCGAATCGCCGATCTGTTCGAGCTGACGATCGAGCAGATTTTCGAGAACCCCTCCGTCGCGGGCTAACCCCTATTGGCCGGCGCCGATCTCCGGATCGGAAGGAGAGGCCATCCCGGATACAAGCCGGGATGGCCTTCTTTTTCGTGAAGTCTCAGCCGATCGTCTGACCGGTCTTCGCCCAGTCGGCGAGGAAGCCCTCAATGCCCTTGTCGGTCAGCGGATGCTTGACCAGCTGGCGGATCACCGCGGGGGGCGCGGTCATTACGTCGGCGCCGAGCTTCGCAGCTTCCAGAATGTGGATAGGATGACGCACCGATGCGACGAGGATCTCGGTGTCGAACGCGTAATTGTCATAGATCAGGCGGATATCGCCGATCAGATCCATGCCGTCGAAGCCGATATCGTCGTGACGGCCAACGAAGGGCGAGACGAAGGTCGCGCCGGCCTTGGCCGCGAGCAGCGCCTGATTCGCGGAGAAGCACAGCGTGACATTGACCATCGTGCCGTCGTCGGTCAGCGCCTTGCAGGTCTTGAGCCCGTCGATCGTCAGCGGCACCTTCACCGCGACATTATCGGCGATCTTCCGCACGATTTCGGCTTCGCGCATCATGCCTTCATGGTCGAGCGCGACCACCTCGGCCGAGACCGGGCCGTCGACGATCTTACAGATCTCTGCCACCACTTCGAGGAAGTCGCGGCCAGCCTTGTGGATCAGCGACGGGTTGGTGGTGACGCCGTCGAGCAGCCCGGCCTCCGCCAGCTCGCGAATGTCGTTGGTATCGGCGGTATCGGCAAAAAACTTCATGGCGGCGGCCTCTGTTCAAATGTGTGACAGTCGTGTGACGGCGTGCTAGTCGCGCGCCCGATCGCGCTGCCCTCTATCACCGGAAGGCGGCCAACGCATAGCCTGGATGCGCTGATGTCACGCCTGCTGATTTGTGCTTTCCCGATATTGCTTCTGCCTGCCGCCGCGATGGCGCAGGACCATGACAGCGAATTATGGATCACCGGGTCCGCCAAGATCGCGGTCGCCGATCCCACCGATATCGAATTCGAATCGATCAACCGCTTCAGCGACGATTCGGGTGGCCTGTACGAAATCGAACTCGCGGGCGGTCTGTCGCAGGAAGTGGCCAAGGGCGTCTCGATCGGCGGCGCTTATGTCCGCGTGGTCAACTATTCACGCGGGCGGGTGACGCGGACCGAAGACCGGTTCCGCGTCCAGCTCGGGCTGGCGGGAAATGCCGGTCCGTTCAAGCTGTCGGGCCGCCTGCGGCTGGAGCATCGTTCGCGTTCGGACGGCGACGATACCGGCTATCGCCTGCGCCCGCAGATCAAGGCTTCGCTGCCGCTCGGGAAGAGCGATTTCAGCCTGGTCGGCAGCCATGAAAGCCTGATCGTGCTCAACGACACCGACTGGGGCGAGAAGGCCGGCTATGACCGGATGCGCAACATGGTCGGCGTGAGCTGGAAGGCGAGCAAGCTGCTGTCGATCGAGGGCGGCTACCTCAACCAGTATCGCTTCGCACGCGGCAACAGCCGCGACACGATGGATCATGCGCTCGCAATGACCGTCGGCCTCAGCCTCTAGTCGGCGACGAGCATCGTCTTGGCGGCCGGCTTGTCGAGGCCGGTAAGATAGACGCGATATACCCCCGGCTGAAGGTCGAAGCGCACGATCTTGCGGATCGTCGAGCATTGCGGGCCGTGGCCATGGACCACGGATTTGAGCGCCTCGCCGCCCGTTACGCCCGGCACCACGTCGATCCAACCGCGCTGGTCGAGTGCGACGCCATAGCGGCCCGCCTTATCGATCCTGAACCCGATCATCACCGCGCCGCCCGGCCGGGTGCCCGCCGGAACATCCGTCAGCCTGGCAAGATCGCCCGCCTGCACCGTCACCGCCTTGTTCACCCCGAACTCGGCACCGGGCACACCCCAGCCAGCAAGGTTAGCGGGCATCACCACATCGGCGGCGGGGCATTGCGGCGCAGCGGCCTGAAGCAACAAGGCGGCGAGCAGCATCGATGAGTCTCCTTCGCGTCGTTCGATAGCGCTTTCCAGCATCGGCAGGAATGCCGATATGGGCGCAATGTCCCGCGCCCGCGTCATCGTCCTCAACTCAGCGCTCGGCCCGCTCGACTATCGCGTGCCGCACGGCATGACGGTCGAACCGGGGTCGATCGTCGTGGCCCCACTTGGGCCGCGCCAGCTGGTGGGGGTGGTGTGGGAAGCCGAGCGGCTCCCGGTCGAGGAGATCGGCGATAACCGCCTGCGCAACCTGATCGCCGTAGCCGATGCACCGCCCGTTCCGGCGCCGCTCCGCCGCCTGATCGAGTGGACCGCGAACTATTATCTGGCCCCGCTCGCATCGGTTTTGCGGATGGCGCTGTCCTCGACCTCGGCACTCGAAGGCGGGCGGACGATCGTCGAATATCGCGCCACCGGCGAGACCCCCGAACGCATGACCGTGCAGCGCGAGCAGGCGCTGGAGCGAATCGGCGACCGGCAGGGCCTGATCCGGGAACTCGCGACGATCGCCGACGTGTCCGAAGGCGTGATCCGCGGGCTGGTCAAGATCGGTGCGATTGAGGGGGTCGCGGTCGATCTCGACACCCCCTACCCCGCGCCCGATCCCGGCTTTGCCCCGCCCGCACTATCCGATGTGCAGTCCGATGCAGCGGCAACCTTGCGCGGGGCCGTCGCCGCAGAGGCATTCCAGACCTTCCTGCTCGACGGCGTCACCGGATCGGGCAAGACCGAAGTCTATTTCGAAGCCGTCGCCGCCGCGATCGAGGCTGGCCGGCAGAGCATCGTGCTTCTCCCCGAAATCGCGCTGACCGAGCCCTTCCTCAAGCGCTTCCACGCGCGGTTCGGGGTCGAGCCGGTCGCCTGGCATTCGGGTCTGCGCCAGTCGCAACGCCGCCGCGCATGGCGCGCCGTCGCCAGCGGCGAGGCGCTGGTCACGGTCGGCGCGCGCTCGGCGCTGTTCCTGCCCTATCCCAATCTCGGCCTGATCGTGGTCGATGAGGCGCACGAGACCAGCTTCAAGCAGGAAGAGGGCGTGCATTATCATGCGCGCGACGTGGCGGTGATGCGCGGGCTGTTCGAGAAATGCCCGGTGATCCTCGCCTCCGCCACGCCGGCGATCGAGACGCGGCAGCAGGTCGCACTGGGGCGCTATGCCGAGCTGAAGCTGCCCGGGCGCTGGGGCGCGGCGGAGATGCCCGCGATCGAAGCGATCGACCTGATCGCCAACCCTCCCGAACGCGGCCGCTGGATCGCGCCGGCGATCGTCAAGGGTATTGAGGAGCGGTTGGAACGCGGCGAGCAGTCCTTGCAGTTCCTCGACCGGCGCGGCTAT
>CAZBYE010000114.1:0-9718 GCA_964496045.1 uncultured Stakelama sp. | reverse complement strand
TATAGGCCTGCTCGCGATGCGGCGGTGCTTCGTCGAACCGCTTCTTCAGATGATCGGATCCGCCCCGATACGCGTCCTCGATGACGAACCGCGCTTCATCAAACCGGGCATCGCCGCTCACCCCAAAGGCCGCGCGATGATCCCGCATGATCTGGCGCGCCAGCGAAAGATGGTCGAAACGGCGCACCGTGCCGACGTCCGGCGACGGGAAGACATTGCTGAACCCCTCGCAAACCAGGCCGACGACGGCGGGCACCTGGGTGACGCTGGAAATCCAGAAGGGGCGCAACTGATTGCGCGCGAACAGCAACAGGGTGGTCATCCCGTAGAGCGCCCAGGAAAAGCCCTTGCCCCGCGCCTCAGGGTCGATCAGCACCAGGCCGAGGTGGGTGACCAGCTCGCGCGATCCGCGGTGATTCACATCGAGCAACGCCAGTGCATTGAACGCGATCGCACGACCCGTCGCCCGCTCGCGGATCAGCATGATCACCGATCGTTCAAGCGCGCCTGAATCGGCGCGAAACACGCCATAGTCCAGCGACCCTGCCGCCAGCGACCGCTCCGCGACATCGCTCAGCGCCCGCGACAGCGCCGCCTGTTCTTCAGGCGGCATCCAGGCTCCCGGCCGTTCATAGACATGGGCCTGATGCGTCGCGGACAGATTTACCGAGAGATCCAGCTGCGTCTGGAAGATCGCCTTCAGCCACATCCGCGTCAGCGTTTCCGAACGGAGGCGCGATGAAAAGTCATGGTGTCCCTCCGAAGGCGCGGCGCATCATCCCGATACATCATGCCCGCGCCGCGTTACAAATTCCTCAAATGGTGGCCAGATTTGCCATCGTCACATAATCGAGCTTGCCGGTACCCAGGACAGGCAGCGCGTCCAGAATGCGGATGTCCCGGGGGATCGCGAGTTCGGCGATGCCATTCGCTCGCGCCCAGCCCTGTAGCTCGCCGAGCTGCGCGTCCTTACGGGTGGTGAACAGCACCAGCTGCTCGCCCTTGCGCGGGTCCGCGCGACTGACGACGGCGTGATCGGCGTCGGGCCAGACCGCACCGGCATAGCCTTCCACCGCCGGGAGCGAGACCATCTCGCCGCCGATCTTGGCGAAGCGCTTGGCACGGCCGCGAATGGTGACGAATCCCGCCTCGTCGATCGTGACGATGTCGCCGCTGTCATGCCATCCATCCTCCGGCGGCTGGATCACGCCCGGCTGATCGGCCTTCATATAGCCCGCCATGATGTTGGGGCCGCGGATCGAAAGCTTGCCGCCCTCGGCGATACCCGGCACCGGATCGATCCGGCCTTCGATTCCCGGCAACAATCTGCCCACGCTGCCGGCGCGGAAATGCATCGGCGTATTGACGGCGATTACTGGCGCCGCCTCGGTCGCGCCGTAACCCTCCAGAATACGCAAACCGAACTTCTCGCTCCACATCTTGCGCGTTTCGTCTCGCACGCGTTCAGCACCGGCGAAGATGTAGCGCAACGAGTAGAAGTCATAGCTGTGCGCCAGTCGCGCATAGCCCGAGAGGAAGGTGTCGGTGCCGAACAGGATCGTCGCATTGGCGTCATAGGCGAGCGCCGGGACGATCCGGTAGTGAAGCGGATTGGGATAGAGCAGGGTGCGGATGCCGTTGAGGATCGGCAACAGCGTGCCTCCCGTCAGGCCGAAGCTGTGGAACACGGGCAGCGCGTTGAACACCAGGTCCGACGAGTTGAAGTCGATCCGTGCCGACAGCTGCGCGCAATTGGCGAGCAGGTTGCGATGGGTGAGCACCACGCCCTTGGGCAGACCCTCCGACCCGCTGGTGAACAGGATCACCGCCGGATCCGTGGGCAGGACGCCGCGGCGACGATGGAGCCGCCCGGCGAACCGTGTCGCGACCAGCGCGCGCAGCTTGGCACCGGTGCCGATCTCGCCCGCGATATCCTCGAGGTACAGGATCGTGCGGCCGTCCGCCTCCAGGCCTTCGACTACCGCCTCCAGCTTGGCCTGCTCGATGAAGGCGCGCGCGGTCACGATCGTGCGCACCTCGGCAGCCATGCATGCCGCCTTCAGATTGGCGAGACCGGCGGTATAGTTGAGCATCGCCGGCACCCGGCCGATCGCCTGTAGCGCGAAGAAGCTCGCGACCGTCCCGTTGACGTTGGGGAGCAGCAGCCCGACCGCCTCGCCCTGCGCACTGCGTCGCTCGAACGCACGGCCCAGCGCCATGCTGCCCGTGATCAGCCGCTTGAGGCCCAGCGGCTCGCGCTTGATGTCCTCGACCACCAATGTGTCGCCGCCATGCACGTCCTTGGCGTCGATCAGCGCCTGGAACAGCGTGCGATCGATGTCCGACGTCGCGAAGATCATCGTGCTCATCTCTTCGTAGAGACGGCGTCCGGCGATCGCACGGCGCGCGCGCGCGGTCATCTCGCCCTCGATGGCGAAGCGCCGTGGCGGCAGGATCGTCAGCTCGATCTTGGGGAAGCTGCGCAGGCGGATCTTGCCGCGCAGGCGCGAGAAGCGCGAGAATTGCGCGCCGTCGATCCGCACAGGGATGATCGGCGCATCAGCCTTGTCGGCGACCATGCCGGGTCCGTCGAAGATCTTCATCAGCGCGCCGGTGACGGTGATGCGTCCCTCGGGGAAGATCACCAGCGTGTTGCCTTCCTTTACCGCGCGCACCATCGCCTTGGCCGACATCGGGTTGGTCGGATCGACGGGGAAGGCGCGGAACAGCTTGAGCGCGGGCTGGATCCACCAGCGCTTGGTGATTGCGGTGTTGACGGCGAACACCGGCTTGCCGGGCAGGAACACGGCGAGCAGCAGTCCGTCGAGCCAGGAGACGTGGTTGACCACCACCACCGCGCGCTCGCCCGGCTTCGGCATGTTCTCCGCGCCATGCACGTCGATGCGGTAGAGCAGCTTCAGGATCGCGCGGATCGAATGCTTGAGCACCGTGTCGGGCAGCAACAGGCAGGAGATCAGCGCAACCGCCAGCGTCGCGAAGCCCATCGTGCCGATAATGCCCGGGATCGAGACGCCCGACGCCAGCAGCGCGAGCGCGACCCCGACCACGCCGACCATCACCGCCGCGTTGACGATGTTGTTCGCGGCGATGACGCGCGAGCGCCCCTCGGGCGGACTCTTGGTCTGCAGGATCGCATAGAGCGGCACGATGAACATGCCCCAGGCGACCGCCATGCCGGTCAGGTCGAACAGGATGCGCCAGCTGCCCGGCGTCGCCACGAACTGCGCGATATCGGCGTGCGGCGTCACCACCACGAAGCTGCGCGTCGCCCACCACAGGTCGAGCATGAACACGGCCATGACGAGCGCCGAGATCGGCACATAGCGCGCCGAAACCTCGCCGCGCAGCAGCTTGTTGACCAGCATCGAACCCAGCGCGATCGCGACCGAGAAAACGATCAGGAACAGGGTGACGACTTCCTCGCGCCCGCCAAGATTGCCCGAGACGAGCGGCAGGAATTCCGAAACCAGCACGGCGCCGATCGCGAAGAACCAACTGATGCCCAGGATCGACAGCCAGACGCCCTTGCCCTCATGCCCGGCCTTCAGCACCTGCCAGGTGCTTACGAACGGATTGCGCGTGATCGCGACTTTTCCGATCGGCGGGGCGGCGGGGACCAGCAGGCTCACCGCAAAGCCCAGGACCGCCAGGCCGGTCGCGATCAGCCCGGCCTCCCAGGGCGGCACGACACCGGCGAGCAGCTGCCCGCCAAGGATCGCCAAGAACGTCCCCGCCTCGATCAGCCCGGTGCCGCCCATGACCTCATGCTCACGCAGATGTTGCGGCATGATCGAATATTTGACCGGGCCGAAGATGGTCGAATGCAGACCCATGCAGAACAGCGCCAGCAGCAGCAGCGGGATCGACTGGAACCACAGGCCCGCCAGCCCCAATCCCATGAAGACGACCTCCGCCGCCTTCACCGCGCGCATCAGCCATGCCTTGTCCCACGCGTCGGCCAGCTCGCCCGCGAGCGCCGAGAACAGGAAATAGGGCAGGATGAAGATGCCGGTCGCGACTGTCGCCAGCATCGCCGACTGTTCGGGCGCATTGGCGAAGATCGTGAAGTTCGCGAGGAACAGCATCGCATATTTGAGGACATTGTCGTTGAATGCGCCCAGGAACTGGACGACGAACAACGGGCCGAAACGCCGCTTTGCAAGCAGCGAGAGATCGGGTGCGGACACGGCTCTGTTTCCCCCTGAACCAGTTATGCGGCGACGGCGGCTTGCGCGCGATCCGCAGGATCGCCGGCAACACCATGGAACATTTCGGACTGCATCACGACAACTCCGTTTCGATTCCGTTTCCATGTCCAGCGACTCACCGGACATCGACTGGATGTCATGGAATTGAACACCGATCAATTAAATAATTAGACAGTGTTCAATTAAGCGTCTATCCCCTTCTCTCGTGGCGCGCCGTTCGGATCATACACGGGATGAACTGCAGGAACTGATCCTCGCCGAAGGTCAGCGCCTGCTCGCCGAGGTCGGCTATTCCGGCTTCTCCGCGCGCGAGGTGGCGAAGCGAATCGGCTATTCGATCGGCACGATTCACAATGTGTTCGGCGGTCATGACGCGCTGCTCATGGCGCTGAACAGCCAGACGTTCGTCCTGTGGGCACAGTCGCTCAGCGACAAGCTTGCCGACGCGGGACCGGACCGGATCGCTGCCCTGGTCGAGGGCTATTTCGACTTCGCCGAGGACAATCCGAATTTGTGGATGGCGATCTACGACCACCGCCTGCCCGCGGGGATGGAGATTCCCGAGCAATACCGCATTCTCCGCTCCGGCCTGACCAGCATCGTCGAGCGCGAAGTCGCGACAGCGCTTCCGGACAAACCGTTTGCGGAAATCGAGGCGCTGACGCGATCGCTGGTCGCCACCGTGCACGGGCATTGCGCATTCGCCCTGACAGGAACCTTCCGCCTCCTCGGCGTGGAGGACCCGCGTGGCGCCGCCTTGGCGAGAGTGACGGAAATCCTGGCCAGCAACAAACAGATATGATCAAGGCGGCCGTAGGAAGGCTGGCTTCCTTGATGCCGAGCCATTTCCTCCGAGCTCCGCCGGCAGCTTTGAGGATCGCTGACGTGCGGGCTGAACGGCAGCATTCAGGGCGCGTAGCGGCCAACGGGTCAGGTCCTTGATCGGCAGGAAACGACCCCATTGCGGACATCCAGCGCGGCGCTAATCTCAACTCATGCGTTACGCCTCGACCGCATTGCAGATGGTTGGCCAATGTCTCTTTGCCGTAGGCCTTGCGTTCGTGCTTTTCTTAGTGGTTCTAAGCGGCGGCAAGGTCCTGAACCCGATACCTATGGCGGGAAGCAGCGCGGCCCTACTGGTCATAACTGTAATATGTTGGGCCATGTTGCTAGGCTTCGGTTGGCTTCTCACCGTTGGAAAATGGCGACGTCACCGGGGCTTGAAGCGCGTCGTGATGATGAGCTTACTGATGCTTGCTCCGCTTCTGGCTATCATCTCTCTACTGCCCGAAACCGCGCCGAGGTGGATAGGCGCGGCCTGTTCCGCACTGATAGCGCTGTTTGCCAGCTTTGTTGCAGACCGATTGGTTCCGAAAGAACGGGACTGACTTCGCTGAGTTCGGCTCGCCGTCGCGCCACGACCTTAGAGATAGGCAAGAGATGCGCATTGCTTTGACCTACTGAACGGTATCGTCTGGCAGGTTCGATGCCGCTAGCTTGGCGCGGATTGGTCGCATATCTGCGTGAAGTAGCGCCTTGCGTTTTGCGTCAGTGTAGAGCGCGAGAGCTGATACACCTCCCTTATTCGAACCGCGGCCTGCTTTGCCGATTTCGTACTCAATGCTCCTTGCAAATATGCGCGGCGTGATCCGATGCCCACTACCAAATTTCCGATAACTGCTCCGAATGATCTCGGTGCCTGGCGGGAAACGTAATGTGGTTCTCTTGTTTTCGGCTTCGCCCGTACGAGAATGTACTTTCGTCTCACTCCTGCAGCGCACTCGGTATCGCTTGAAATCCGATAATCGAACCGCTTTGAAATTTTCGAACAAAAGCATGATACGCTTGTTACGCTCAGCAATGTTTTGTTCCGGAGAGTAGGGACCATTTGACCAGAAATCGTGGATAGTTCTTACGTCTGCTGTAATCCGGTCCACTGAGGCCACAGTGATCGGAGGAATTTGAACTTGAGTGCGGCATCGCGCGAAGGCTGTGCCTGGCGTTGCTAATAATACGCACGCCATTATCAGATGCTTCATGTCGCCCCCTCAAGCTCTAGTGCCACACAACGCTCCTATTCTCGGCGAAACACAAGTCCTCGAATAGTTCGCGTACGAGCTATTCGGGAAGCCGCTCAAGGCGGCCAACTGCGATGATCGGTAGGGAGCGTCCGCTTATGGGCTGTGGATCGTGATAGCGAATGACCGCTATGCGGGCCCATAGCAAACGCGGCTTCAACATCAGGTGGTCGATTGTGCAATCGGGTGACGAGGAGTCTCAGGAATGTGCTCCCTAACCTCGTTGTTCTTCCCCGCAGCTCCCAATGCAACCAGCCTGACCAGATCTGACTGGCGCCGACGGCCCGTCTTGTCAAAGATGCGTTGTAGATGCGTTCGCACGGTGGTTCGCGCGACCCCAAGTGACAGAGCAGCGCTCGCCAACGACACGCCTTCGAAGAGCAAAGTCAGAAGCCTACGCTCCGCAACGGTCAAACCAAAACGGCTTGCTACCTTCTCGACATGCAGGGCCTCATCCTCTCGTCGTGGAAATATGAGCAACAAACCCCCTTCGCCTGTAGAGCTCCCTAGCCTAACGATTTCGACGTGACGGCCTGCCAATGTCAGTCCAGCACTCCCGGTCTCGATCGCGATCGGGATAAAACGATCAAGACGCGCCTGATCAAGTTGCGCGCATGCCCTGATCCGCCCGAACTCGCAGATCAACGGGTCGTGCTCCTTCAACATGCGCTGGCCCATAGGGGTGCAATCGAGCAAGCGGCGTTCGGGATCGATCATCAGGATGACCGGGCCGTCGGCCGTCGCAGTATCCATGGAACGGTGGGCTCGAATTGCAAACGTCATGGCTTCGTCTCCCTCTATCGCAGGAGGAGACGGCAAATCGTGGCGCATCCGGCCAACTGATGGGAACATCGGCAGATACACCGACGCGCGGGACCAACTGCGCGCATGCTCATTCGAACGAAGGACGCTCCGCCTGCATCGGTCCCGTTATCCTGCAGGCGTCACCCATACCGGGACCCCGTTTCCCCGGTTGGCACGTGGCTTCACGCAACCGCTGGAGTAGATGCGATGAACGACCCCCTCATCAAGAACCTCACGAGCGCAAAGGTCGCAAAGGCCAAGACGTCTCTTGCCGCTACCGTCACCGCGAAGGATCCCAAGGCGCGGCAGACGGTGAAGATCAATGTGGCCGGTGGCCTGCGTGACCTGGCTGTTTCGCGCTCCGGCAAGGCATTGCGCGACAAGTATGACCGGCTGGGAGGAGAAGCTGTGTTCGGCGCTTGGCCGACCGGTGGCCTGCGCGCGAAGAAGCTGGATTTCGGAGGACAGAGCCTGGTCTATAACTCCGAGCGCGACGAGGCCTTCCACATCAAGGGCGCCATTCACGAACGTTGGAAGGCCCTGGGCGGCAAGTGGATTCCCGAAACCGACGAGACCACGACCCCCGACGGCGCCGGCCGCTATAACCATTTCCGAGACGGCGCCTCGATCTACTGGCATCCCGGTACCGGCGCATGGGGGGTGTGGGGCGATATCCGCAAGCGCTGGGCGGAACTCGGCTGGGAGCGCGGCTATCTGGGATATCCGACCAGCGACGAAGGCGACATCGACGAGGGCGGTCGCGCCAGCAGCTTCCAACATGGCTGGATCTACTGGTGGCCGGATACTGGCCCGATCGACTTGCGCGGCATCGTGCTGACCTATGTTGGCTTCTATGCCTACAGCGAATCCGACATCGACCAGAAGACCGGCTCCGATGAGCCCTATTGCATCTTCTCGATGGTCGTTCCCAAACATGATCCCTGGACGGTCCGCACCCGGGTTTATGACGGCGTCGACGACAAGTCGGCACGCCCGGACCGGATCGAACTCTATCGCGGTCCTGCTTACGGCATGACCCTAGGCGTGGTTGGCATGGAGAAGGACAATGGCAACCCCGAGAGCAACCGGGCAATCGTCGAGAATGCGGTCAAGACCAATCACGAAGTCGGCAAGTTCCTGCTTCAGTTCATCCCGTTGGTTGGCCCGATCATCTCCAAGATTGCGGGTCCAGCGCTCGACGGATTGATGCCCAAGCTCGGCAATGCGATCGCCGCCGTGCTTGACCTTGGCGACGATGTGGTGGGCCAGGTATCGGTGCCGCTCTCGACCAAACAGCTGGTGAAACTGGCGCGCCAGCAGGAAACCTACAATCGCTCCGGGATCGTCTACAAGGTGCAGTCCGGGATAATGGAGCGGGGCGGCGCCCGCTACATGGCGTATTTCACCGTCGATCCCGCCTGAGGCAGTCCGCGTTCAACCGTCCGCCAGCTCACGGTGGATCCAGGCCCGCGCCTGGGTCCAGCGGCGGCGGACGGTTCGTTCGCTGATCCCCATGACCTTACCCGTCTCGCATTCGTCAAACCCGGCGAAGAAACGGCAATCGACCAGCCGGGCGAGTTCCGGATCGAGCTCGGCGAGATCGCGCAATGCCTCGCCCAGCGCCACGAGCTCCAGATCCTGCGTCACGGCCGCATCCAGCGTCGATTGATCGAGCGGCAAGGGGCGTTCGCCACTCCCCCGCTTCGCCGACAGCCGCGCGCGCGCTGCGTCAACCAGAACGTGGCGCATCGCCGTCGCCGCGGTACCGAGGAAATGTTCGCGGCTGTCCCAGCCGTCGCGCTGATGCAGCTTGAGATAGGCTTCGTGGATCACGCTGGTGGTCGACAGGGTCTGAGGACTGCCGGCATTGAACCGTTCGCGTTGTGCGATGCGCCGCAGATCGTCGTACAGCGTTTCGACGATCGCATCGGTCGGAAGCATACGCCATTCCCATTCCAGCCCCCATCGGAAGCCCTATCCGATCGCCCGGCTTTTCGCGAGCTTCTCGTACGAACGTAGGATTTCCGCGCAGACGCCACCCGCTAGGCCGACCGCAAGCCGTCGGCAATTCGGCGCATTCACGGAGACGCAGCATGATCATTCCGACCCCGGCACGCCGGTTCACCTTCGGCCTGCTGCTTGCGGGGACAGCACCGCTCGCCGCCCTCGTCGCCACCCCCGCCCGCGCGGACAATACGGTCGAGTGCAACACCAACGTCAATGCCGGCCCCGACGGTATTCTCGGCAATGGCGACGATGAGACCGGGCAACTCGAATGCGGTATCGGTTCGAGCGCGATCGGAAGGCTATCGACGGCCATCGGCTCGAACACGAGGGCCGGGCCGGCACAGAGCACAGCGGTGGGTGAAGGGGCCCGGGCCGAAGGGGTCGAAAGCACGGCGATCGGACAAAACGCCAATGCCCGGGCAGCGGGCAGCACCGCGCTTGGCCAGCAAAGCTATGCTGCGGGCATCGACGGCTCCGCCCTCGGCTTCAGTTCGCGTGCGATCGGCAACAAGGCGACCGCGGTCGGCGCTCAGAGCCTGGCGGCCGGCGATTACGCGACGGCGACCGGATATGAGAGTTTCGCTCAGGGCATCAGTTCCA
>CAZBYE010000113.1:0-9766 GCA_964496045.1 uncultured Stakelama sp. | reverse complement strand
ACCCAGTTGATGTTCTGGGTCGGGTCCTTGATGTCGCACGTCTTGCAGTGGACGCAGTTCTGCGCGTTGATCACGAACTTCGGCATCCCTTCCGCCTCGCCTGTGATCTCGTAAACGCCCGCCGGGCAATAACGCTGCGCCGGCTCGTCATACATCGGCAGATCATAGTCGACCGGGATGTCCGGATCCTTCAGCGTCAGATGGATCGGCTGGTCTTCCTCGTGATTGGTGTTCGAAAGGAACACCGAGGAAAGCCGGTCGAAGCTCAGCACGCCGTCGGGCTTGGGATAGTCGATCGGCTGGACCAGATCCTTGCGCCACAGGCTCTCGTGATCGGGCTTATGGCCCATCGTGAAGGGCATCTTCACGCCCCAGCTCTCGAGGAACATGGTGACGTTGGCGAGGCCTGATCCGACCATGTCGCCGAACTTCTTCACCAGCGGCACGACATTGCGGACGATGCTCAATTCCTTGTGCATCCAGCTCGCTTCGAACCCTGCGGTGTACGCCGTCAGCTCGTCACCCGTGCGATCCGCCTGCACCGCCGCGAACGCAGCCTCGGCGGCGAGCATGCCGCTCTTCATCGCGGTGTGCGTGCCCTTGATCCGCGGCACGTTGAGGAAGCCGGCGCTGTCGCCGATCAGCACGCCGCCGGGGAAGGTCAGCTTGGGGATCGACTGCAACCCGCCGTCGCTGATTGCGCGCGCGCCGTAGGAGACGCGCTTGCCGCCCTTCAGAATCTCCGCGATCGCCGGATGCGTCTTCCAGCGCTGCATCTCGTGGAAAGGCGACAGATAGGGGTTGGTGTAGTTGAGCCAGGTCACGAACCCCAGCGCCACCTGCCCGTTGGCCTGATGGTACAGGAAGCCGCCACCGTTCGAACCCTTGGTCTCGTTGAGCGGCCAGCCCTGCGTATGGATCACCCGGCCCGGCTCGTGCAGCGCAGGGTCGATGTCCCACAGCTCCTTGATGCCGATACCATAAATCTGCGGCTCGACGCCCTCGCACAGGTTGAACTGGCGCTGGACCTGCTTGGACAGATGTCCGCGCACGCCCTCACCGAAGAAGGTATAGCGCGCATGCAGCTCGAGACCGGGCTGATAGTCGGGCTTGTGCGTGCCGTCGCGTGCCACGCCCATGTCGCCGGTCGCGACACCCTTCACCGACCCGTCCTCATTGTAGAGGATCTCGGCGGCGGCGAAGCCCGGGAAGATCTCGACCCCCAGCCCTTCGGCCTGCTCAGCCAGCCAGCGGCACAAATTGCCGAGGCTGCCGGTATAGGTGCCCTCATTGTGCATGAACTTGGGCACGATGAAGTGGGGAACGTCCCACTTGCCGGATTTGCTGAGCAGCCAGTGCTGGTTGTCGTTGACCGGCACCTGCGCCAGCGGACAGCCCTGCTCGCGCCATTGCGGCAGCAGTTCGTCGAGCGAGCGCGGATCGATCACCGCGCCCGACAGGATATGCGCGCCGACCTCGGATCCCTTTTCGAGGACGCACACGCTGATCTCGCCGCCGGCCTCGGCAGCAAGTTGTTTCAGCCGGATCGCGGCGGATAGGCCGGCAGGCCCGGCACCGACGATCACGACGTCGTATGGCATCGACTCGCGTTCGCTCACATTCTGTCTCCCCTTGGGGACTCGTCCTGCACATGTCGTCGCATCTGCGGCGCGTCCTGTCCCTCCCCCGATGGCGGTAGATTGACGGTGGCGTCAAGGCATGACTCTGTGAAATCCATGGGTAATGCGGGGGTAGTGGATTGGCGGGCCGAAGCCGCCAGCGCGCTGGAATGGTGGCGCGACGCGGGCGTGGACATGCTCGTGGACGAGGATCCGCGAGACTGGACCGCACGCGAGGCAGCGCCTGCCGTAGCGTCGGCGGCGGCTCAGCCCGCGCTTGCCGAACCTGAGCCGGAAGTCCCGCTCCCCGCGACGCTCGAGGCGTTCATCGACTGGCGCTTTGGCAGCGGCGCACCCGAATCCGCCTGGGTCGAACCGATCGTCGCGCCCACGGGCAACCCCGCCGCGCCGCTGATGGTCATCACCGACTTCCCCGAATCGGACGGCGACACCCCGTCCCTCATGGCCGGCCCCGCCGGGCGGCTGTTCGACCGGATGCTCGCCGCGATCGGCCTTGACCGCGATTCCGTCTATTTCGCGCCACTCTGCGCTGCCCGCCCGATCACCGGATCGGTGCCGCGTGATGCAGAGGAGCGGCTGGGCGAACTGGTCCGCTACCACGTCTCGCTTGTCGCTCCGCAGAAGCTCCTTCTGCTCGGCCAGACGGTAAGTCGTGCAGTTCTCGGGGCCGACAGCGGTCTGCAACGCGGTCGTTTACAGCCTGTTAACCAGGAAAATGGACAATCGCTGATGGTCGCGACCTTCCATCCGCGGTTCCTGCTGACCAGACCCGCCGCGAAGGCCGATGCCTGGAAAGACCTGCAGTTGCTTCTTGAGGGGCAAGCCTAGTGAACCCGCGTATCCTGCTTACCGCCACCGCCATCGCATTGGCCCTTCCCGCCGTCGCCCACGCCGCGGATGAATCCGCACCGGTCGAGCGCGACAAGCGCGGGAGCAGCGAAGGGGTCCCAGCCCAGCTCGACGGTTCGGAGCGCGATTCCTATCGCGCGGTCTTCGCCGCGATCCGCGAACAGCGCTGGGCCGATGCCCAGCTTCGCCTCGACGCAATGCGGCCGGGACTGCTTCACGCCACTGCGCGCGCCGAGCTTTACGTGGCCAAGGGTTCGCCGCGCGTCGAGCTGCCCCAGATCATGGCGCTGCTCGGCGAGGCGCCCGAGCTTCCTCAGGCCGAACAACTCGCTCGCCTTGCCCGCACGCGCGGCGCGGTCGACCTCCCCGCGCTTCCGGTCGCGCAGCGCATGGTGTGGCACAACGCCGCGCCCGCGCGCATCCGCTACAAGGCGACCCCAGCGGCTGACGCCGCGGCGATGCAGGTCGTGCTGATGATGCAGCCCCTGATCAAGGCCGATGACGCCGCGGGCGCCGAGGCGCTGATCGAAGGCCGCGGCCTTGAGCTTTCGCCCGAAGTCCTCACCGAATGGCGCCAGCGCGTCGCGTGGATGTACTATACCACCGGCCGCGATGCCGATGCGCGCCGCGTCGCCGCGAAGGCGCAGACCGGCAGCGGTGAATTCGCGCCGCTCGCCGACTGGGTTCAGGGCCTCGCCGCGTGGCGGCAAAAGGATTGCGCCGCGGCGCAGGCGGCCTTCACCTCGGTCGCCCAGCGCGCCGTCGACACCGAAAAGCGCACCGCCGGCCTCTACTGGGCCTCGCGCGCCGATATGGCGTGCGGCCGTCCCGACCTCGTCAGTGCGCGGCTCAAAAACGCTGCCCAGCATGGCGAAACCTTCTACGGCCTGCTTGCGCGGCAGATGCTGGGGATGAAAGAAACCCCGGTCCGTCCGGAAAAGTTCGTGTCGAGCGACTGGAAGGCGATCGAGCGTCGCCCGAACGTCCGCGTCGCCGCGGCGCTGGTTGAGATCGGCGAAGACAATCTCGCCTCCGACGTGATCCGCTATCAGGCCCGGATCGGCGACGCGCGCGAACATGCCGCGCTGACCCGTCTTGCTGCCCGGCTCGCGCTGCCTGCGACCCAGCTCTGGCTCACGCACAACTGCCCGCCCGGCGCCAGCCCGCTCGAGGACGCGCGCTACCCCGCTCCCGACTGGACGCCGGACGGTGGCTGGCGGATCGACAAGTCGCTGGTGTTTGCCCACACGCTTCAGGAATCACGCTTCAACCGCACGGTCGAAAGCCCCGCGGGTGCCTATGGGCTGATGCAGATCAAGAGCGGTGCTGCGATCGATGTGGGCCGCCGCCGCGGCGTCACCATCGGCCGCAGCGACCTCTCGCGTCCGTCGACCAACATGGAAGTCGGCCAATCCTATATCGAGCAGCTCCGCGACCAGAGCTTCACCGGCGGTCTGCTGCCCAAGGTGATCGCCGCGTATAATGCCGGGCCGACCCCGGTGACCAACTGGAACTATCAGATTCGCGACAATGGCGATCCGCTGCTTTATATCGAGAGCATCCCCTATTGGGAGACGCGCGGCTACGTGATGACGGTGCTGCGCAACTACTGGATGTACGAGAAGAATGACGGCCGCGACAGCGCGAGCCGCTCGGCGATCGCGCAAGGGCTGTGGCCCAAGGTTCCGGGCCGCAATGGCGGCGGCGCGGTGCGGGTGCAGGCGACGATCGCGAGCGTACCGGGCACCACCAGTGCCAATTGACCCCGAGGCCGCGTTCCGCCCGGTGCGGATCGCGGTGCTCACCGTCTCCGACACGCGCACGCACGAAGATGACAAGTCCGGCGATACGCTGGCCGGGCTGCTGACTGGAGCCGGTCACATACTCTCCGACCGCGCGATCGTCCCCGACGACCCCGAACTGATCGTCGGCAAGCTCCACGCCTGGATCGACGACTTCACAGTGGACTGCATCATCACTACGGGAGGCACCGGGGTAACGGGGCGCGATGTCACGCCTGAGGCGCTCGAACGCGTCGCCGACAAGATGATCCCCGGCTTCGGCGAGCTGTTCCGGTTCCTCAGCTACGCCAAAATCGGCACCTCGACGATCCAGTCGCGCGCCACCGCTTGCGTCGCGCGCGGCACCTATATCTTCGCTTTGCCCGGCTCGACCGGCGCGGTGCGCGACGGCTGGGACGGTATCCTCGCCCACCAGCTCGACAGCCGTCACAAGCCCTGCAACTTCGTCGAGCTGATGCCGCGCCTCACGGAGCGTTAGAGGACCGCGCCTAGTTTGCTGGCACGGGCGGACGAATGGCGTGGAAGAACTTGTTCATGATCTTCCATTCCCCGTCGACCTTCAGCAGCGGCATATGGTCGATGAAGGTCACGCCCGGGTAGACCAGTTCGACCCGTGCGACGCCCGTGGTCGCAGTCAGGTCGAGGATCCGGAAGCTCCGTTTGCGCTGTGCCTCGTCCGCGTTGGGGGTACCGGTCAGTCCCTTCATCCACTCCTCAATCGGCATCGAGAGGAAACCGTTCCGCCCGTTGCCGATCATCCGCGCGTCCTTGTGAAAGGCCAGCCGCGCATAGTCGATGCTGCTGGTCTGCAGCGCCTTGATATAGTTCTCCACCGGCACCGACGCGGCCTTGATCTCCGCCTCACTCGCCGCCGTTACGGCTGCCTGTGCCGGCGCGTTCGACGCCAGCGCGGGCGAAGCGAACAGGGGCGCCAGGAACAGGGCGGTGACTGCACATGCGATTTTCATAGATTGCCTCTCCACTCGAACGACTACAACTGTAGTCGCTTAAGATGGATCGCGCGTTACACTTTGACCAAGCGCCATTCCTGTTCGACGAACGACGAAATCAGCGGATCGCCCCGCTCACTTCGCTTCCGCCGCATTCCATGCCGCGACCTTGCCCCGCGCCTCAGCCAGCATCGCGTCCAGCGCGGCGCGGTCATACGCCTTGCCATTCATCACCACCGTCCGGATCGCACGCGTCGCCGCGATATCCTCCAGCGGGTTGCGGTCGAGCAGCACGAGGTCCGCCGCCATCCCCGGCCGGATCCCGCCATAGCGATCGAGCTTGCCGAACCATGCCGGCCCCGCCCGCGTCGCCGCCGCCAGCGCCTGCGCCGGGGTCAGCCCGTATTTCACGAACACCGACAGCTCGTCGTGCAGCCCGATGCCGGGATAATTGAACGAGTTGAGGAACCCCGCATCGGTCCCCGCGATGATCGTCATGCCCGCCTTCTGCAGCAGCGGCAGGATTGCGCCCATCCGGTCGATATGCGCGTGGCGCGCCGCGATCGCCGCAGCATCGGCCTGCGCGGCGCGCTGGACGCGCCAGTCATAGGTCTTGCGCAGCTTCGGCCCGATATAAGCGAGATAGGGGTCGTTCTTGTGATCGTCCTGATCGAGCCAGGCGATGATCCGGCTCCCGTTCAGCGTCGGGGTTACGAACACGCCCTTCGCCGCGAAGTTGCGATAGGCCGCCATCGCGGTCGCGGGATCGAACCCCGCCGCCAGCCGCCGATTGGCTTCGGCGCGATCGATCCGCCCGGCAGCAAAGTCGGCCGCGATCTGCGCCTCGTCCTTCGCCCCGGCCTTGTAGGCATAGTCGAGATGCTCGATCGAGCTGATCCCGGCATCAACCGCCTGCCCCACGGTCAGCGCCATCGGGATATGCCCCGACGTGCGCATCCCCCGCGCCTTGGCCTGACGCAGCGCGTAGAGGAACAGCTCGGGCTTCAGTGTGCTGTCAGTGATCTTGACGAAATCGACCTTGTCACGCTGCTGCAACCGGTCGAGCGCTCGGTCGATATCGGCCTCGCTCCCCGTCTCGATCGTTCCCTTCCATACCGGCGCGAGGCCTTCGATCTTGGCTCCCGAGGTCATCAGATGCGGCCCGAACAGCGTGCCGTCCGCAATCTCGCCGCGCCACGCCAGCACCTGATCGGGCAGGTCGCCCGACGCGTCACGGATCGTGGTGATGCCGTGCGCGACATAGAGCGGCAGCAGCGCCTTGTTCTCCTCAATCAGCTCCGGCCCGCCACCGAAATGGACATGCATGTCCCACAAGCCGGGGATCAGGAAACGGCGCTTGCCGTCGATCGCGCGGGTGGCACGCCACTCGCGTGCGATCCGTGCATCCGGCCCGACCGCGACGATGTCCTTGCCACGCAGCACCACCGTCTGCCCCGCGACCGGCCTGGCATGCTCGACATCGATCACGGTGACGTTGCGGATCGCCACATCCGCGGTTTGTTGTTTGGCCAGCGCGGGCGAGGAAACGGTAGCAAGCATGGCGGCCAATGCCGCGAACAGGGTTTTCATCGTCAATCCAGTCTGCCGAGTCGAATGGCGGGCTTCTGCCACGGGCATGGCATCGCCTCTACCCGGTTAGCATCGTCAGGGATTCCAGGGCTCGATCGGCCTTCGGCGCGAATATTCCGCGCCATGATCGAGATCGGCGATCACACGGAGCTTGTCGCGCACCCGCTCGAACATCAGCCGCTCTCGCGATTCAGGCTTGCCTTCGGCAACCGGCTTCGATTGCAGATATTTGCCCAGCACGCCCAGCAGAAAGTCGGGCACGCTGACCCGCATGTCGGGCTTCGACACGAACTGGACATCAATCATCAGCGGATGACGATCCCGGGCCTGTCTGAGCGCATCATGGGCATCGCGAACGCAGGCTTTGATCGCTTCGCGCGAGACCTTGTCATTCTCTTCGAAGCACAGGATCGCAGCCTGGCTTTCCGCGGCCTTGAGACGCCGGAAGATCAACACGCTCAGCAAGCGCAGATAGGTCGCCTGATAGTCGGTGGGCGCGGCACAGGTCGCGAATGCGACAAAGCCTTCAAACGGCATCTGCTCGAGGCGCCGCACATAGTCGAGGCGCAGATCCTCGGTGGCATCGGCGAAGTGCATCCCTCGCTTCTCAATCGCCTGCACATCGCCCGCGGCCCAGAGATCCTCGAGCGTTGCCGCAAGCACCTCCCGCGTTTCATCGACGATACGCCGGGCATGCTGGGTAACCGCCATCCCCAGCGCCAGCACCTTCTTTCCACCCCGCACGAACTCGGCTTCGTCGATGAACAGGTGAAAAGGGCTGCGATGCTGGTTCTTGGGTGCGAAGCTCGGCCGCATACCGCTGGCGCGCAAGGCAGTGGCCCAGTCATTCTTCAGGCTTCCGGACAGGCTCGGCTCGTGATGCGCAACAAACTTGACTAGCCCGTCGAGCCGATTGACCTCCTCCTGTACGCGCTGCGAGCTGTTGATGCCCAGATGCGCGAAATGGCCATCGATCCCGAACTTCCCGGCATAATAGAGTTCTTGCCGCAAGATGCGCTTCCGCGCTCTGGGCACATGCGGACGGATGGGATCGCTGATGCTGAGGCCGGTGACATAATGCGCCTGACCGATCTTCGAACGGCGCGTCTTCGCCTCCGCGAGCTCGAAACCGTGCCGCTCGATATAGCCCCGGATCACCTCGACATCGGGCAATGCGCCATCGCTGGAAAAGCTCAGATCGTCGGCGTAGCGTGAATAGGTCACACCCTTGGCTTCGGCCATCGCCTGCAGCTCGATATCGAATGGCACAAGGATGGCATTTGACAGTGCCGGGCTGGTCGGGAGTCCCAGCGGCAGTGAGCCGCCGATGGTCACGAATCTGCTCAGCAGCTTTGCGACCTCCGCCTCGACCCCTAGCCCGGCAAACAGCGCCTCGATCCGCTCCGCGGAGATCGACCGGAAGAAGCTGGTGATGTCGAGTGCGAGCAGATGCTTGTGCCCTGCATGCGCCTGTGCGTTCTCGCGGATATTCCTGCCGGGATAATAGCCAAAGGCGCGGTCGTGCGGATAGCCGTTCAGCGCCAGACGGAAAAATGAATCGAGCCGCCGTGCCAGCGCCTTGTATTCGTTCTTCAGGAAGGCCGGTTCCCACACCGTGCGATACCCGCGATTCGGGTTGCTCTTCGGGATGTCGTGGCGAAGGAACAGCATCGCGGCCTGCGAGAACAGGCTCGCATTTGCATGCTCCGCATGCTCCGCATGCTCCGGGCTGCCAAATCTGGGCGGCGGGTCGAACGCGATCACCGCGTCGAGCCTTTCGTCATCGATCCCGAGCGCGCGGATCAGCGCCGCGCGGCTCTGAATTCGGCGAAGGTCGAATGGATAAGCCACGGCAGCTCAGCAGGAAGTTGGAACAGCACAACACACGAAGCAAGTGGTCCCGAAATCGGCAGGTGCGACTCGCACCTTAAACCTTGTAGCCATGCTGCTCCGTCCCCTTGCTATGTCGTGTGCCGCCGCTGCGCAATCACGCAGCGCGCGCCAGCAGTCCTTCCAGCATCGCCTTGAATGCCGGAATCGCACGGCGTGAGGTTTCGGCCGGGTCGGGCGAATTGGCGATCCACATCGCGGCGTCGGTGGAAGAACCGGTGACCATCCGCGCTGCCGCCTCGGGATCGATCTCCGCGCGCACCACGCCATCGGCCTGCAACTGCTCGATGCTTCGACGGATCGACGCGATACAGGCAAGCGCGCCGGGCCAGTTGGCGGGATCGCCCAGCACCGCGGGGCCATCGCGCAACATGATCCGCTGCACGCCGGGCTCGAGCGCAAGCTCGATATAGCCGATATTCTCTGCCACCAGCCCTTCCCAGCGGGTTGACGCCGCGGCGGCGACACCCTTGAGCCGCTCGGCCATCTCGTCGTCGATCTGTGCGATCACGGCTTCGAGCAGGCCCTGCTTGCCACCGAAATGATGGTACAGCGCACCGCGCGTCAGCCCGACCGCCGCGGTCAGGTCGTCCATCGACGCCTCGGCATAGCCATGTTCGGTAAACGCCGTGCGCGCCGCCGCGATCAGCTTGGCGCGGGTTTCGGCGATCATCTCGGGGCGCGATCTGCGCGACATTGCATCCTCGAAAAAATTCCCGAGCGCTGCATTGACATACACAGCGTATGTAACCACCTCACTCGCATACGAAACGTATGTAAGCCGTACAGGCCTGCATTTCCAGTGATGAGAGTTCGATCCATGTTCGGAAATTATCGCGAGATCTTTCGGGCCCCCGGCACCAAGGGTTTCGCCGCCGCCGGGTTCATCGCCCGTCTGCCGATCGCGATGGCGCCGATCGGGATCGTCACGATGATGGCGCAATCGGGCAGCGGCTATTGGCTCGCCGGCGCGATCGCCGCGACCTTCACCCCGACCAACGCCGTCCCCCCGCCGCAGATTTCGCGGCCGGTCCACCGCCCTTGG
>CAZBYE010000112.1:2497-10057 GCA_964496045.1 uncultured Stakelama sp. | reverse complement strand
AATTCATCTTCTGCAATTTCGTTTCGATCTTCGGACAGGGCAAGGGCGCGCCGCTGGCGCAGGTAAGCAAACTGTTTGAAGTCAGTGCGATCCTGTTGCCGTTCGGGATCATCGCCTTTTTCGGTCGCCGCGCGATCCGCGCCGACCTTCAATCGCAAGAGGCGAAGCTGTTGCGCCTGTGGCTGGTCGCCGCCGCGTTCGGCGTCATCATCTACTGGCGCTTCAACAGCCCGCATTACGCCATTCCGCTGCTGCCGCCGCTCTGTCTGCTGCTCGCGTCCGCGCTCGATGCGAAGCGACGGCTGGGCATCGGCTTTGCGCTGGTCGCGCTGGTGGCCGGGCAGGCGGTGCAGCTGCATCTGATCGCGATCAAGGGCGGGAACGACGCCATGCGCGCGGTCGCAGCCGCGGCGAAGCCGAACAAGGGCTGCATCTTCGTCTATAACGGCTACCCGGGTCTCTACATGATGACGGGCTCGTGCATGCCTTCGCGCTGGTCTTTCCCGGGGCACGTCAATGCGCAGGACGAGAACAACGCCTGGGCGCTCGGCGTCGACCCGCTGCAGGAAACGAAAGCGATTCTCGACCGGCGCCCCGATGCGATCGTCGAGACCTTCCCGGCGTTTGGCGGCGGCAACCGCCCGACGCGTGCGCTGCTTCATCGCGTGCTGAAGGCGCACTACACGCCGGTGCTGTGCGTTCTGAACGCGCGCAATCGCACGCGGGTGGTCTATCGCCGGAAGGAAGAGGCCTGGCCGCGTCGGATCGAGCAGTGCCCGCCCGAGGTGTTCAGGGACATTACCGAATAGCGTCGGCGACGGTGCGCTGCCTGCCTTCCAGGAGCGATTGGTAGAAGTCGATCAGCGCCGCAGCATGGTTCGCGTCCGACAGGACATGGCCTGCGGCGTGCCGCGCGGCCGCGCGCAGGATCGACGGCTCGCGCGCGAACAGGCGGCGGATCGCCGCCGCCGCCGATTTGGAATCGCCGCCCTGATAGGTTTCGGCGAACAAGGGGTCGGCGACTTCCGCACAGCCGCCGTCGTTTGGAACGATCAGCGGCAGACCGGAAGCGAGCGCCTCCGACGCCACCAGTCCGAACGGCTCCTGATCCGATCCATGGATCAGCGCGTCCGCACTCGCCATGATGCGTGAGAAACGCTCGCGGTCGTAAATCGGTCGGAACAGACGGATATGCGTGTTGCCCGCGATCTGACGCTCCAGCGCTGAGCGTTGCGGTCCGTCGCCCAGCAGCATCAGCCCGACCGGCAGTTTCGCTCCGGCGCGCTCGACGGCGTCGATTACCACCGGCCAGCGCTTCTCCTTGTGATGCCGCCCCAACCCGATCAGCAAATGTCCGTCGGGCGGCAGGTCTAGCTGCGCCAGCATCGCCGCGCGCAGCTTCTCGTCGCGCAGCGTCGGCGAGAAATGGTTACGATCGATTCCGAGCGGCAGCGCCGCATCGACTCGCGTCCCGCGCCGCCGGTAGCGTTTCGCCAGCGCAGGGCCGTTGGTGACGAAGGCGTCGAACCCCTCGAGGAACTTGTTCATGTAGCGCGTGTACCAGCCGAACAGCTGTTCGATCCGGTCGGGGCTGGCAAAAGGCGCCAGCCAGCGCTGCGGATAGGCGCCGATATTGTCGTTATGCGCGAAGAAGACCTTGAGCGCGTTGCCCCGCCAGCGGCTCAGCGCCCAGGCCGGACGCCAGGGCGAGCTGGTCTCGACCACATCGGGCTTGAGCTGGTCGAGCAGGCGGATGACGGGCGCCATATCCTTGAACAGCCAGTAGTTGCGGTCGACGATCAGCGGCGGGGCCTTGACCCAATAAATGCGCCCGCCATCCGGACGGTCCTCGATCCGGTCTTCATCGAACGGCGCGATCACGATCAGCTCATGGCCAAGCTCGGCCATGATCCGCATCTTGCGGTCGAGATACGTGCGGACTCCGCCTCCGGTCGGCGAATAATATTCGTTGACGTCGACGATGCGCATGGCGCGTCTTAGCTGCTCAGCGGGCTAAAGCCCAGACCACGCAGATACTGGGCGTGGATCGTCACGGTGGTCACGCCGCGACCGACTTGTACCAACCCGTCCGCGACTTTGGGGCGGCTGCGCCCCATCTTGCGATTGCTCGGAAAACCTGCGCCATCCTGCCAGAAATTGAACTTGTTCTTGCCGTCGCGGTCATGGGTGAAAAACAGCCCATAGGCGCCGGGGCGCGGTGCCTTGATGCACAGGACGACGGCGCCCGTTGCCGGCGTGTCGGCGAAGCTCCGGCCAAAGAACTTGCCTTCGCGTTTGAGGTCATGGTCGTCCTTGAGATAGTCTCCCTCCTGACCGGGGTAGAGCTCAAGCTTAAGGCGCCCGCGCCGGTCCTTGAGACCGACGATGTTGACACGGATTGCAGGCCCGCTGCCGTCGATACAGGCCTGGGCGTCTTCGCCGCGCACTTGCTGAGCCGCTGCCGGTGCGCTTGCCGCCAGCAGGGCAGCGCCGATCGCGGCGGCGCCACATGCGGGTGCTATCCTACCCATCACAGTTCCTTCCTCACCAGTCCCAGGATGCCAAACCCTGCGATCAGCACCGCATGAATCAGCAGTGTCAGGGCGGCCATGAACGAAAGCAGTTCGGTCAGCGCCTCGCCCTGACCGATCAGAAGGATTGCGAAGCCGGCGAACAGCAGATCCTTGTTCGGAACGAACGGTAGGCGGGACACGAGCATGCGCGCCGCCGCCAGCAGGATCCAGGTCCCAAGCCCAACACCCGGCATCGCGAACGCCCAGGCCAGTGCGACGAGTAATGAATCGGAGATCAGCCGCGCGCCGTGGATGCCGAACACCTCCCACAACTCGCGCCGCTGGAGCGAGAACACACGACGCGAGAGCAGCAGGAACGGCACCGACATCACGGCGATCACCGCGGCGGAGACGATACCGGTCTTGAACTGCGCCGGTGTGAGCAGTTCCGATGCCAGCGGCAGCGCGAGCGCCAGCAGCAACAGCGTCATCGCATTGCCGGCCATTGCCGAGAGGATCGACACGTCCTTCACCGCGCCAAAGGGCGCCGCGACCATCTTCGTCCGCTGGCGTGCCCAGGCATAGAAATAGGCCTCACCCGAATAGCCGAGCACCACGTCGTTGGCGATTCGCTTGCGGTGCAGCGCGATCATGCCCGACCAGGGGATGTTCCACAGCCGGCGATAGATGATGAAATCGAAGGTCGGCCCAACCATGTATTTGAGCGCGAAGAAGATATAGAAAATCCAGCTGGCCGGCGCTGTGCTGGTCAGCCCGTGCAGCCCCTTGTCGAGCAGTTCATGGCCGACGCCCACCACCATCAGCAGCGAGAGCACCGCGCCCAGCCAGGTCGGCCAGCGGCGTTTGATCTTCGCGATCGGCTCCAGACCGGATGGCTCCGCCATGCCCGGCTGGGGAGCCGGACCGGCCAGCGTACTCGTCGTCAAGAATTGCGCTCCTGGCGGTTCAACATAAGCCAATCAGGCTACCTCTCTCCCGCATATTCGAGCACGCCACGACGTCAAAAGATGGCCACGATGCTAGCAGGTGCGTCTGTCACACCAGAATACGGTTTCATCGCGGGGCGATTTGGGCTTTAACAAGGCAATCTGCAAGTCCATGCCTCATCCGCCAGCATCCCATATCCTGAGTTTCGCCCAGACGCTGAAGGGGGGCGGGGTGGAGCGCGCGCTGATGCGCATGGCTGCCGGGTGGGAGCAGGCCGGACGGCGGGTCACGCTCGTGATCGGCGATGCAGGCGGCGCGCTCGCGCATGAATTGCCTCCGAATGTGACGCTGCATGAACTTGGCGACGCGCGGTATCGGGCGATGTTCGGTCTCGCCGATATCGTGCGCGACGTGCGCCCCGATGTGATCTTCTGTCCCGGCAACCATTATACCGCCGCGGCATTCTGGCTGCACCGGCGCCTGGGCGAATCGTGCCCTCCGATGGCGGCGCAGGTGTCGAACTCACTGGTGCGATCCGACCTGCTTCGCGCGGTAAGCTGGGGCTATGGCGCGTGGCTTCGCATGCATCCCGGGTTTCTGGATGCGCTGGTCGCGATGACACCGGCGATGGCGAAGGAGACGGTGGAGCAGATGCGAATCGCGCCATCGCGCGTGCACGTCATCGCCAATCCCGCCACCCTGCCGATCCCCGGCGCACCTCCGCCCCCGATGCCCGAGGGGCGCTTCATTGTCGGTGTCGGGCGGCTCGCCCCGCAGAAACGCTGGGACCGGTTGATTGCCGCGATGCCGCGGCTGAATGATCCGGACATCAAGCTGCTCATCCTGGGCGAGGGCGGGGAGCGCGCATCGCTCGAGCGGCTGGTCGAGCGATTGGGCCTCTCCGGACGCGTTCTGATGCCCGGCCATGCGCCCGATCCGCTTCCGGCGATTGAGCGTGCGGCGGTGATGGCGTTGACCTCCGAATTCGAAGGCGTGCCGGGGGTGCTACGCGAAGCGATCGCGCTTGGTACACCGGCCGTCGCTACCGATTCGAGCGTCGCGATTCCCGAACTGATCGATACGCCCGAGCGCGGTACGGTGATCCCGCCGGGGGATCGCGCCCGTCTGGTGGCAGCGCTCAATTACTGGCTGGCGCCCGGTCGCCAGCGCCCCGAGCCGCGAATCGAGACAGGTCCGGATCCGGTGCAGGCCTATCTCGACCTGTTCGACGATCTGGTCGCTCAGCGTGGCCGGTAACTGACGCCGATCCAGAGTGTACGCGGCGCGGCGCGCTCGATGATGCCGTTGCCGGTGATTGCGGTCTCGACTCGCGCGTCGGTCAGATTCTCGCCGCGCACTTCGATCGTCAGCCCGGCTGTCAGCGGCACCGCGACCCGCGCATCGAACGTGACCGCATCGGATAGCATCCGCGCGTTCTGATCGTCCTCGAACTGGCTTCCGATATAGCGGCCAGTGACCGAGACCGACGCGCGTTCGCGCATCCAGCCAAGACTCACGGATCCCTGATGCCGTGCGACCTGCGCCGGCCGCTTGCCGCCGAGCGTGGCCGCCACTCCGGTGCTGGCATCGGTGAAGGCCCAGGAAGCGCTCGCGCGCCACGGCCCGGAGCGCCAGCGCAAGTCGGCCTCCGCGCCCTTCGCGACGATCGCCTCGAGATTGAGCCGCTGGCGATAGGCGCCGCCCGCCGCGACGAACCCGACACCGGGGAAACTGCCCGGCCCTGTACCCAGCGTGACATTGCCGATCGCGCCGCGGATGCGGTTCCAATAGGCGGTTGCGCCCAGGGTAAGTGTGGGCGTTGGGGTCAGATCGATCCCGGCCTCCGCCCCCGTCAGCCGTTCGGGATCGAGCAGCGGGTTGGCGGCTGTCGCGTCGGTACCCGCGCGGAACGGGCGGTAAAGCTCGTTAAGCGTCGGCAACCGCCAGCCGGTATAGGCGGCACTGCGCAGCGACACCGCCGGCGCAAGCCTGACCGCGATGCCCGCCCGTCCGCTGGCCTCCCAGCCGCTGCGATCTGCAAAACGCGCATCGGTAAGCGCCGCGCCGCCTGCAAGTGGCGTCTCGAACAGCGATCCTCCGGAGATGGTCCAGCGATCGACGCGCCCGCCCGCGCTCAGCGTCAGCGGTCCGCGTTCGAGGCTCAAATCCGCGAACAGCCCGCCGGTCAGCGTCTCGCCGCCCGCGCTGCGTCGCCGCGTCGGGCGGCCCGCGACATAAGTATACAGCTCCTGCGTCCGCCCCGATGTGTGGCGCAGGTCGCCGCCCAGCCGCAGCGTCGCGCCGCTGCCGACCGGCGGCTCGATCTCGATCCGCGCGCCTGCGCCGGTCGCTGGGACATGCTGGTCGAGTGTCGGTGACGCCGTTGCGCGACCCGCGCTGACGCTCGCAAACCCGCTCGAAAAGTCGCGATGCTGGAGATAGGCGAGCGCAGCCCAACGCCAGTGTCCGCGCCCCACCAGCCGCACGCTTGCGTCCATGCCCTCGCTCGTCATCGCGGTGAAATCGGTGCCGCGGTCGCGCTCGTCGCTGAACCCCGACAAATTGGCCTGAAGTTCGACGCTTTCGCTAACGGGAAATACCGCACGCAGCGCAAGGCTCGCTTGCTGGTACGGCGCGGCTCTGTCGGCGGGCCCGCGATTCTCCTCGACGATTGGAATGAAACCATCGCCCCGCGCGAACTGTCCCGCGATCGTCAACGATCCTGCACCGAGTTTCGCGCCGCCGGTCGCCACCAGATCGATCGATTCGCGGCTGCCATAGAAGCTGGTCAGCGCCAGCGGTCCCAGCATCGCGGCATCGGCGCTGGTCAGCTCGATCGTCCCGGCGAGCGCGCCCGCACCATGATAGCCGCTGCCTCCGCCGCGCGTGATGCGAACCGACGCCAGCCGCTCGGGCAAATAGGCGGGGAAGGGTACCCAGCCGCCGAACGGATCTGCCTGCGGCACCCCGTCGAGCAGCAGCAGTGCCCGGCTCGACGCGTTGCCGCCGAGTCCGCGCAAGGTGATCCCCTGAGCGGTGGGATGCGCAGAGCGCGAATCGGCTCGGCGGAACTGCGCCGCCCCTGCGGCATCGCGCAGCACATCCTCGAGCCGTCCGCTGGCTGATTCGGTCAGCCGTTCGCGATCGATCTCAGCGACGGCATAGGCGGCTTCGCCCGGTGGCGCATCGAGCCCGCGCCCGGTCACCACGATGTCCTGGGCGAAGGCGGGGAGGGGAAGGATGAGGAGGGCCAGAGCGGCCCTCATTCAGGCTTGGCCCGGTCCGGATGCGCGGCGGCGAAGGGCTCAAGCGCGGATGCCGCGGCATCGGCTGCGACCAGCCTGGGATAGGCATCGAGCGGCAGCTCGAACCGCCGCGCATTGTACATCTGCGGCACCAGCAGCACGTCGCTGACGTCGGGCGCGTCGCCCCCAAGATACGGGCCGTCGCCTGCCATTGCTTCCAGCGCCGCAAATCCCTCGGCGATCCAGTGGCGATACCATTCGGCCTTGGCCGCCTCATCGGCGTCGAACTGGGATTCGAGCCGCTTGAGGATGCGCAGATTGTTTACGGGATGGATGTCCGCGGCGATCAGCAACGCGCGCGCCATCGCGTCGGCGCGGGCGAGCGGATCGGCGGGGATCAGCCGCGGCTCCGGATGGGCCGAGTCGAGCCATTCGATGATCGCCAGGCTCTGGGTCAGGATGCGCCCATTGCCGATATCGAGCGCAGGCACGAATCCCTGCGGGTTGCGTGCGACATGCTCGGGGGAACGCTGCTCGCCCTTTACCAGATGCACCTCGCGCCGCTCATGCGCCACGCTCTTGAGGTTGAGCGCGATCCGCACGCGATAAGCGGCGGACGAACGGAAATAGTCGTAGAGGATCATGCGGAGTTCCGCGGAACCGCGCGGCGCGCGCGCGGCCTGGGCGGGGGTGGGCCCGGGTCCGGCGCGGGCTCCGCGCCGATCCCGGCCTCCGCCGCCTGCTCCGACTTGCGCCCGAACGCGACCTTGATCAACGCCCCGCACGGAACGGCAAATTCGAAGCCGAGAAAACCGAACCAATTGCCCCCCCGGGGACGCCGCAAAACGCTCCGC
>CAZBYE010000112.1:0-2487 GCA_964496045.1 uncultured Stakelama sp. | reverse complement strand
TTTATCCCGTCCAGCCCGGTCTTGAGCATCGCCACGATCGGATCGGCAAGTGCGAGGCCCAGAAAGCCGAACAATGTGCTCGCCAGGATCTGCGACGAGACCGTCAGCGCGGGCGGCATATCGACCGTATGCTTGGCGACGAGCGGAAGCAGGACATAGCCGTCGAACGTCTGCACGCCGAAGTAGATTGCGATCGCCCACAAGCCCTGCTCGGGCCCGGCGCTGAAGCCGACCGCGACCATCAGGACGCCCGAGATGAACGCGCCGATATTGGGGATGAAGGCGAGGATGCCGGTCAGGATGCCGAGCAGAAGCGCCATCGGTACACCGGCGACTGACAGGAGGATCCAGGTAAGCGCGCCTTCGAAGATCATGCCGAGGATGCGCCCGGCCAGCAGAACGCGCATCGTCCGTGCCATGCGCGCCAACGTAATCGCGAACTGGTCGCGCGTTGCCATCGGGACCATCCACTGCAGCCCGCGCTCGTAGATGCGCGGCTCCATCGCGACGAACAGCCCGATAACGAGGACGAGGAAGAAGCTGCCGATCGCGCCGATCGCGCCGCCGATGAACGAGGTCACCCGACCGACTGACCCAAGCGCCTGCTGCGCGAGCCCGGTGAGGTCCGACGCCGCCGGCATGATGCCGAGCTCGGTCAGCCAGGCGCTGACCCGGTTCGCCTGCGCTTCCAGCGTCTGCCGCAGCTGCTCGGCCTGCGCGGCGATCTCGACCCCGGTGAGATAAATCACTCCGCCGACGAACGCGATCACCAGCAGGACGACGATCGCCAGCGCGAAACCACGGGGAATCGGCAGGATTTTGCGGATCAGGCGCGCGCCGCCGTCAAGCATCGATGCGACGACGAGTCCCGCGAAGATCAGCAGCAGCGGCTGGATCAGCAGCACCACCAAGGCTGTGGCGATGGCGAGCCCGAACCACACCGATGCGCGACGTAGCTCGGCGCGCATCACCGGATCGCGCATCTCGTTGGGGCCGGGTTCGCGGATGACCGAGACATTGTCCTTGCTCATGCCGTTTACTCCGCTGGACGTTCGGGATGAAGCGAGTCGCCCGCGCGGCCCGAGCGGAACGAACCCGCCCAGGTGAGCGGGTTCCAGCTCGCGCTGCCATCGAGGCTGAAGGTGATGAACTCGGCGCGTCCGCCAATGCTCTCGACCGGCACCGCGCCGCCCAGACCGTTCTGGTCGATGGTCATGCGGCTGTCAGCGCTGTTGTCGCGATTGTCGCCCATCAGAAAGACGTGGCCGGCTGGAATCCGCATCGGGCCGAAATTGTCGCCGCTGGTCATGCCAAGGTCGATCGTGTCGTAGCTCGCGCCCTCGGGCAAGGTTTCGCGTATGATCGGCACCTTGCAGAACTGCTTGCCCGCCGCGTCGCTGACGACCCGGCCTTCATAGATGTTGCGCTGGTCCGGCGGTGTGTCGAGTCCGCACCGCGTGTAGGCGTCGATCGGGATCAGCCGCTCGCCCATTGCCGCCCGTGCGACCTGTCGTCCGTTGATATAGAGGATGCCGCCATGCGTCTCGATCAGTTCGCCCGGCAAGCCGATCACGCGCTTGATATAGTCGGTGCGGGCGTGCGGCGGCGTGACGATGACGATGTCGCCACGCTTCGGTACGCTCCCGAACAGCCGCCCCTTCATGAACGGCAGGACGTGGAAGGTCGGGGTGACGTAGGAATAGCCGTAAGGATATTTGGTCACCACCAGCCGGTCACCGATCAGCAGCGACGGCATCATCGATTCGGACGGGATGTAGAAGGGCTTGGCGATCAGGCTGTGAAAGCCGAGCACCGCGACGACGAGCCAGAAGATGCCCTTGATCTCGCCCCACCAGTCGGTGCGCCCGGTCTTCACGCCACTCTTCGCCGTCAACGCCAACTCCCCGGCCATCCGTTATTCCGCCGACACTGCTTCGATCACCACCAGCGCCTGCGCCCAGGGGTGATCGTCGGTGAGCGTCAGATGCACCTTCGCGACGTGACCCGCGGGGGTCATGGCGTCAAGCCGTGCCTTTGCGCCGCCGGTCAGCGCCAGCGTCGGCGCGCCGCTCGGCGCGTTGACCACGCCGATGTCGCGCATGAACACCCCGGCCTTGAATCCGGTGCCCACTGCCTTGGAGAACGCCTCCTTGGCGGCGAAGCGCTTGGCGAGCGTCGCGGCATAGTTGAGCGGGCGTTTCGCTGCCTTGCGCAGCTCGACATCGGTGAAAACGCGTTGTTCGAAGCGCATCCCGAACCGGTCGAGCGTCGACTGGATTCGCTCGATGTTACAAAGGTCGGAGCCGATCCCGATGATCAACGTGCCGCATCCATCAGCGCGCGCATCCGCGTCACCACGGGCGCCAGACCGTCAAAGATCGCCTCGCCGATCAGGAAATGGCCGATATTGAGCTCGGCGAGCTGCGGGATCGCGGCGATGGGAATGACATTGTCAAAGGTCAGGCCGTGTCCGGCATGAACCTCGAT
>CAZBYE010000111.1:0-10137 GCA_964496045.1 uncultured Stakelama sp. | reverse complement strand
TCCAATGCCTGCCTCCCGGTGGACCCCGGCACAAGGCCGGGGAGGCCGAGTGATGTCCCGCTAGAGCAGTGACAGGAACCGCGCGCCGGCGTCGAAATCGGCGCGGTGCGCGGCGCGGGTCTTGCGGGCGAGATCGTCTTCGCCCCAATGCTCGGCCTGCCAGTCCTCGTCGAGATTGGCGGCGGACCAGATATCCTCGGCCGTCGCCGCGCCTTCGAGCAGCGCCAGCGCAGCGATCAGCGATCCGGTCACAGTGACCAGCGGCGACAGCGCGGCGAGCTCGAACGGCGAGCGTGCCGCGACCGCTTCGGCAAGCCTCGCGATCGTCGCGGGCGATTGCTCGCGGTGCATCACGCCGGTGGTGGTGACCAGATCGATCCCGTAGCGGGTGCGCGCCCAGTCGAGCAGCGGATCCCACGCCGCCTGCTGGCGCAGCTGGAGCTCGAGCGGATGATCGGCGCGGTAACAGAGCAGGTCGCTCTCGCCATATTTGGCGAGACCCGCGGCGAAGGCAACGGGATCGGGTGCGATTCGGTCGATCGCCGCGTTGGAAAGGCCGGTGAGCGGCATCGCGCGCGGATCGATCGTCTCACCGACATTGCGCCATTCGTCGGCGACCGCCTCAGTCAGCGCGGGGCTGGGGAGGGTCAAAGCGACGCGCCCCGGGGTGCGGACGGGCTTGCCGTCGAGATGGATGTCGTGACCGCCCTCCGCCGGGACAGCGGAGACCTGTTTCCAGAAACGCTTCATCAGTTACTGATCCGGGGCAGGCGGCGTTCGCCAGCGGCGCGCGAGGGCGCGCGGGACGACGGCGATGCAGTACAGGCCCGAGAGCAGGATCCCGGCGCCCAGCAGGCGCATCAGGGTCGTGTCCGATTTGCCGAGAATCACAAGGCCGAACACGGCCCCCGCGACCGCTGCAATCTGTGACATCACCATCAGGAAATAGCGGTTGCGGGCGGGGTCGTCGGTCATGGTGACAGTGCCTCCAGCATCGCCGGAAGGTCGCGCGCGTTTGTCGAGACGCGGTGCGCGCCGGCTGCAGTCAATTCATGCGGCTCATGATAGCCCCATGCAACCCCCACTGCATGCGTGCCCGCGTTGAGCGCCATCACGATGTCGAAGCTGGTGTCGCCGATCATCGCGGTGGTGTGGGGCGCGGCCCCAGCCTCGGCGATCGCCATTTCCAGCATCGACGGGTGCGGCTTCGACGGATGGCGATCGGCGGTCTGGAGCGTGACGAAACGGTGGGTAAGGCCATGATGCTCGAGGATCAGCGCGAGGCCGCGGTCGGATTTGCCGGTGGCGACGCCGAGCAGCCAGCCGGCCGCGTCGAGCGTCTCGATCGCTTCGGCGACACCATCGAACAGCGGCTCGGGATCGAGCGCGCGATCGGTGCGCATCGCGTGGAAGGCGCGCTTATAGTCTTCGGCCATTGCCTCGTGCTGGCGCGCTTCGGCGTCGGGCAGCAGCGCGGCGATGGCAGGGACGAGGCTCAACCCTACGATGCGGCGGATCGAATCACGGCTGGGCGGATCGAGCCGGTGCTGCGCGAAGCAAGCCTCCATCGCGCGGCAGATATTGGCCTGCGAATCGACGAGCGTGCCGTCGCAGTCGAACACGGCGAGACGATTCATTTCTTCTTCGGCTTCCCCGATTTCACCGGCTTCTCGGTCTTGTCCCGGCGGCCTTGCCGCTCGCCGCGGCGCTCCTTGCGATAGGTCTTGGCGTGGGCCTTCGCCTTGGCCTTTTCCTGCTCGCGTGTCAGCGGCGCGCGTTCATCGGGCGGCATGTTGTCGCCGCGCTCGATATCGAAGCCAAGACTGACAAGCGTTTCGGCGAAATGCGTCGGCAGATCTGCCGTCACGTCGAGCCTGCCGCCATCGGGGTGATCGATGCGGATCCGGCGTGCGTGGAGATGCATTTTCCGCGAGATGCTGCCCGACAGGAATGCTTCCGCGAGGCCGTATTTGCCGTCGCCGACGATCGGGTGCCCGATCGCTGCCATATGCACACGCAACTGATGCGTGCGCCCGGTGTGCGGCTGAAGCTCGACCCAGGCGGCGCGATTGCCGGCGCGGTCGATCACGCGATAGCGGGTGCGCGCGGCCTGGCCTTCTTCCTCATCGACCTGCATCTTCTCGCCGCCGGTGCCCGGCTGCTTGCCGAGGGGAAGGTCGATGAAACCATCCTCGATGCTCGGCACGCCCATGATGATCGCCCAATAGGTCTTTCGCGCGGTCCGGCCGGAAAAGCTCTTGGAGAAATAGGCAGCGGCGCGAGCGGTGCGGGCGAGGACGAGCACGCCCGAGGTGTCCTTGTCGAGCCGGTGAACCAGCTTGGGACGGGTATCGAGGTCGTAATAGAGGCCGTCGAGCAGCTGATCGACATGATCATGCGTCTTGGTGCCGCCCTGTGTCGCGAGGCCGGGAGGCTTGTTGATCACCAGCGCCTGCGCGTCGCGATGGATGACCATCGATTCGGCGAATTCCATCTGCTCGGGCGTGAGCTGAGGGCGCGCTTTCTTGGGCTTTGCCGTCGCCGCCTGTACCGGTTCGGCCGGCGGGACGCGGATCACCTGCCCGGCCTGAATGCGATCGCCCGGCGTGGCGCGCGCGCCGTCGACGCGGAGCTGGCCGGTCCGCGCCCAGCGCGAGACGATGTTGAAGCTGGCATCGGGAAGGTGCCGCTTGAACCAGCGATCGAGGCGGATGCCGTCATCGTCGAGACCGACGGTGAACTGGCGGACATTCTGTGCAGCGTCGCTCATGCCGCCACCCGTGCGATCTGAAGTCCGGCGAACAGCGCGATGATGGAGCCTGCTACCGAAGCGAGGATGTAGAGCAGGGCGGCGCCATGGTCGCCGCGCTGGAGCATGTTGGCCGTCTCGAGCGAAAAGGCCGAGAAGGTGGTGTAGCCACCGAGCACGCCGACGCCGAGGAGGTAGCGCAGCGCCTCATCCCCGCTGGCGCGGGCGGCAAGCCAGCCGGCGAGAAGACCCATGGCGAGGCCGCCGGCGAGGTTCACGATCAATGTGCCCCAGGGAAAGCCCGGCCCCCACAGCGCGAGCGCGGCGCGGCCGGTGAGATGCCTTGCCCCGGCGCCGATCGCGCCGCCGAGCATGACGAGGAAGAGGTGGTTCATCCCGCGGCACTAGCCGGAAACGGGAGCGGGGACCAGAGCCTGAACCCCGGTCCCCGCCTGTGTTGGGTGGGGGACGCCGCCGAAGCGTCGCCCCCCGGGAGAAACTAGTTACCGCCGTTGGCGACCAGATCGAGATCGGTGCCGCCATCGCTGCGTGCAGAAAGCATCACGACATAGGCCGAACCATCGCGGCCACGCGTGCCGCCGAGGACGTGCTGGCCGTCCTTCGCCTGATGTTCGGCCGTGAAGCCCCCCTTGACCGCGCGGGTGTAGTACCAATCGATCATGGTCTGCAGCGGCTGCGGAGTCGAGAAGCTTACTACCCGAAGCGAGCATTGCGCGTCCTGCGCGCCCGCCGCCTCACTGACGCGGGCCTGCGGATGGAGCGGGATGCCGGCGGGAAGGCGCGCGGCCCATTGCGCCGAATAGTTGAGCTTTGCCGCGCAGCCAGCGGTGCGCTTGTCCTTTTGCTTCGCGGCAAGACCGCCGAGCGTGATCGCCGCTTGCTGCGTATCGCACGCTTCGCACTTGCCGCTGGGGGCGGGTGCCTTGAGCAGTTCACCGTCCTTGGGCATCGCGGCCTTGCCGGCGGCAACCGTCTCCGACGGGAGCGGCGCAGAATAGGGCTGGCTGGGCGGACGGATCGCGTCCTTGTTCGACTGGCCCGCAAGCTGCGGATCGACCATGATCTGGTCCTGCAGAGCGCCCATCAGTGCGGGATCGGCGGTGTTGCCGCTAATCTCGTTATCGAGCGCATCGACATTCTGATTGCCAGCGCCGCCGCCGCACGCGGCAAGCGCGAGCGGCAGGATGGCGATGGCACTGGCCCGGCGGATCATCGTGGAACACTCCATTTGGCAGCGTGATGACAGGACAGGGTTAAGGAAGCGTTGGGGATAGCGGTTCGACAAAAGTCTCGTCACCCCGGCCTTGTGCCGGGGTCCACCGCGAGGCGAGCGAAGGAGAAGAGGCTCTGGCTTTGCCCGTGCGGCACCGTGGATCCCGGCACAAGGCCGGGATGACGAATGAAGGAAGGGCCCGCTCACCCTCACCCCTTCGTCTTTTCCGCCGCGATCCATGTTTCGATCTGCGCGTCGAGCACGTCGAGCGGGACGGCGCCCTGCGCGAGCACGGCATCGTGGAAGCCCTTGAGATCGAACTTCGGGCCAAGCGCCTTCTCAGCGCGGGCGCGCAGCTCGCGGATCTTGATTTCGCCGAGCTTGTAGCCGAGCGCCTGGGCGGGCCAGCTGATATAGCGGTTGACCTCGGCGTCGATGTTCGCGGCCGACAGCGCTGTGTTGTCGAGCATGAACTGGACGGCCTGCTCCTTGGTCCAGCCCTTGGAGTGGATACCGGTATCGACGACAAGGCGGCATGCACGCCACATCTCGTAGGACAGGCGGCCCATTTGCCTTTCGGGCGTGTCGTACAGGCCCATCTCGATTCCGATCCGCTCCGAGTACAGGCCCCAGCCTTCGGTGAAGGCGGTGAAGCTGGCGAGATGACGGCGGAATTTGCTCGTCTCCATCTCCTGCTGGAGCGCGATCTGGTGGTGGTGGCCGGGAACCGCCTCATGCGCGGTGAGCGCGGGCAGCTCGTAGAGCGGGCGCTGGTCGAGCTTTGAGGTGTTCACGAAATAGGTTCCGGAAAGCCCGAGCTGCGGGTTGCCCGGACCGTAATAGGCGGTGGTGGTGCCCTCCGCCGTCTCCGCCGGAATCTGCTTCAGACCATAGGGCAGGCGCGCCATCTTGTAGAAGAAGCCCGGCATCTTGCCGTCGATCAGCTTGGCCTGAAAGGAGGCTGCCTCCATCAGCTCTTCGGCGGTCTTCGCATAATATTTGGGGTTGGTGCGAAGCTCCTGCACGAACGCTTCGCGGCTGGGATAGCCGGCGGCCTTCGCGACCGCCGCCATTTCGGCACGAATGCGCGCGACCTCGTCGAGACCGATCCTGTGGATCTGGTCGGCGCTGTAGTCGGTGGTGGTGAGCTGGCGGATGCGGAAGGCATAATATTTCGCGCCGTCGGGCTGGGCCGACACCCCGACTGCCTTGGCGCATTTCGGCTCGTAGGTGGTGCGGTAGAATAAAGCCGCTTTGGCGTAGGACGGGTTGATCGCAGTCGTGACGACCGCACGCGCGCGATCCTGCAGCGCTTTCCATTCTGCATCGCTGGCGTCAGCAGGCTTGGGGCGGGTGAAAGGCGCGTAGAAGCGCGATTTGACGGGATCGTCCTGAATGACGCCGGTGATCGTCTTCTCGAACCCGACGAGGCTGACGCAGGGCTGGACATAGCCGCCCTTCACCGCCTGTGCCGTGATGTCGATCAGTGTGTCGTTGGTCTTCGGAAATTTCTCGAGCCGGGTCAGGTAATTGGCGTAATCGGCCTTGCGGCGGAAGGCGAGGCGGTCGGCCTGCCCCGCGGCGCCCTGCCAGGGATTGGAATAGCTGGTGAACAGCATCGTCCGTTGGCCAAAGCCGTTCGCTTCTACGTCTTCGGCAAGCAGGCGGCGCAGGATCGCCTTGTCGGTGCGCTCGGTCGGGGAAAGGCCCGAATCGGGAATCGCGTCGAGGCGGTTGATGAATGCGGTCCCGGCGGCGGCGCGGCGATCCTCGGCGGCGAGGCTGACGTCGCCGACCTCGGTCGCATATTGGGTATTGCCGATCGACAGCGCGAAGCCGGGGCTTTCCTTTTCCACCCAGGCGAAATGTTCGGCGAGGAGGGTGCGGAGGTCGTCCGACGGGGTCGCGGCGGCGGGTGCGGCGAGGGCCAGCAGAGCCGCGGCGCAAATTGACAAAGTTGACACGGTCGAGGGGGTTTTATGCGCGCGTGTCAAGCGGGGCTGCCGGCGGCTGCGGGGGAGGGTGGTCATGGCGGCGAGGCAAGCAGACCCGTTCCAACATTGCAACCTTCGTACGGCACCTTTCGGCGCAATCGGAGAGGGGGTACGAAACTGAAACGGTGGGGGCCGGTTGGCAGGTGACCGCCCATGCCTGCCGGACGAGGGAGTATACGCGGTGTCCAGATCCCGATGACCGATGCCGTCATCCCGCGCCGAACGCTCGGCGATCTCGACGTGTTCGCGCTGACCGTGGGGATCGTGGTCGGCGCGGGGATTTTTCGCACCCCGGCGCTGGTTGCCGGGTTCGCGCCCGACGCGGCGACGATGATTGCGGCATGGGTCGCGGGCGGGCTGCTCTCGATCGCGGGCGCGCTCTGCTACGCCGAGATGGCCGCCACCTGGCCGCATATGGGCGGCGACTATCACTTTCTTGGGCGTGCCTATGGCGAGCGGCTGGCGTTCCTCTACGCCTGGGCGCGGCTGGCAGTGATCCAGACCGGATCGCTGGCGCTGCTGGCGTTCATCGTCGGCGATTACCTGCAGGTGATCGTGCCGCTGGGCCCGATGGGACCGGCGATCTGGGCGGGGCTGGCAGTGGTCGCGGTGAGCGGACTTAACTGGCTGGGCATCCGCTGGGGCGCGACGGCGCAGCGCTGGTTGACGCTGGTCGAGGTCGCCGGACTGGTGGCGGTCATCGTCGCGGGTTTCATGGTCGCGCCGGCTGGCGCCGCTCCAGCGCCGGTGAGCGAGGGTGGCGCGATCGGGCTGATGATGGTGTTCGTGCTGCTCGCTTATGGCGGGTGGAGCGAGGCGGTGTACGTTTCGGCCGAGATGAAGGCGGCGCCGCGGCGGATCGCGCCGATCATGGCGGCGGCGCTGGCGCTGGTGACCTTGCTCTATGTGCTGGTGAACCTTGCCGCGCTGCATTCGCTGGGGTTCGCCGGGCTGGCGGTGTCGGGCGCGGTGGCGGCGGAAGTGATGCGCCGTGCGCTGGGCGATGGCGGTGCGGCGGCGATCAGCGCGGCGGTGGCGGTAGCGGCGCTGACCAGCGCCAACGCGACTGCGATCACCGGCGGGCGGACCGCTGCTGCGCTGGGGCAGCGTTTCGCTGCGCTGCGCTGGCTGGGGCGATGGGATATGTCCCGCGACACGCCGGGCAATGCGCTGGTGGCGCAAGGCGCAGTGGCGCTGGGGCTGGTGGTCGCCGGCGGGTTTGCTCGCGACGGGTTCCAGTTGGCCGTCGAATATACCGCGCCGGTTTTCTGGTTCTTCCTGTTTCTCGTCGGCGTGGCGCTGTTCGTGCTGCGGCGGCGTTTTCCGGACGTCGAGCGACCGTTCCGCGTGCCGCTCTACCCGGTCCTTCCCGCCGTCTTCTGCGCGACGACGGCGTATCTGCTCTGGTCCAGCCTTGCCTATACCGGCTGGGGTGCGCTTGCCGGGGTTGCCGTTCTGGGAGCGGGCGCGGTCCTGCTCCTGTTCCTGAAGCCTGAGGAGGAGATAGGCCCATGAAGCTGATCATCACCACCGCCGCCATGCTGATGGCGGGCAGCGCGATGGAGGCACCGTCTGCGCCCGTCGCGGTGCAGGAACGCCGCGCGCCCGACGTTATCTATGTGCCGACTCCGGCCGAGGTGGTCGAGGCGATGCTCGACCTGGCGCAGATCAGGGACGGCGATGTGCTCTATGATCTGGGATCGGGCGACGGACGCATCCCGATCGCGGCAGTCAAGCGGGCGAAGATCACGGCGACCGGGATCGATATCGATCCGCAGCGCATCGCTGAAGCCAATGCCAGCGCCAGGGCGCACGGGGTCGAAGGCAAGGTGACCTTCCGCCAGGCCGACCTGTTCGCGAGCGATTTCAGCGATGCGAGCGTGGTAACGCTCTACCTGCTGGATAGCCTGAACGAGAAGTTGCGGCCCAAGCTGCTGAAGGAGCTGAAGCCCGGCACGCGCATCGTGAGCCATGCGTTCCGGATGGGTGAGTGGAAACCCGAGAAGACCCAGGATGTGAACGGACGGACGATCTATTTCTGGACCGTGCCGAAGAAGGGTGCGAAGCCGAAGGGACTGTAGGCGCCTCTTGTCCGATGCCTGCCTCCCGGTGGACCCCGGCACGAGGCCGGGGTGACGGTTGGGATGGAGTCTAGGGAAACCGCACCACCACGTTCGGTGATGGCATCGCCGCGGTGAAGCGGCGCGGGGTGGCGGACTGCCAGCGCTCGCCCGAAAAAGCCTGATCGATCGTCGACCAACTGCCGACCTGATCGAACGCGTCGAGCGCGAAGGGCAGGCCTTCGGCGCCGAGCGGGGAGTTGGTGTCGGCGACATGGAAGTGGAGATGCGTGCCGCCGACCTGACCGGTGGCGCCGACCCGGCCGAGCAATTGGCCACGACGCACGCGGTCGCCCTGCTTGACCGACAGGCCCTGTTTCAGATGTTCGTAGAAGACGACGCGGCCGTTCCCGATATCGATCGCGACATAATTGCCGGTGGCGTTTTCCGGGTCGCTTGCTTCATCGGGGTTGCGCTGGACCGGATCGGCGAAATCGTCGCGCGCGGCGATCACTCGGCCATCGGCGACCGCGATCACTTCGGCGCCGAACCCGGGATCGGCGGCGTAGCGCGGCTCTTTGGGATTTCGGTCGGCGTGGAAGAAATCGATCGCGAAGCGACCGGGGACGCGCGGCGTGCCGTTCAGGGCATAGATATAGCGGCGGTGACCGAACTCCATTGCCGGCTGATAGACCGCCGACCAGATGCCGCCCCGGATCGGCGGTCCGAAGGCGCTCGGGGCGGCGGCGACGGCGCGCGGGGCACTCTCGATCGTGACCGGGGGGCGTTCGGCGATCGTGTAGGTGATGCGATGGCGGACCGCCGCGACGGTGCGGTCGACGGGCTGGTTGACGAAAATCGTCGCGTGCGATGCGGGCGCGAGCAGCGTGCGGTCGGCATCCTTCGCCACCCATTGGCCGCCGATCAGTGCGGCGAGCTTGTCGCCTTCGTAGCGGCCGAGCGTGCGGCCCTCGCCGTCGAGAATTTCCAGCGTGTTCAGGCGGAGCGGTGAGCGATGGAAACTGGCGACACGCAGTTCATAGGCGATCTGGGTCTCGTCTGCGCGCGCGACGTGCGCGGGCTGACCGGCGACGGTGAGTTCGAGCGAGATGGGCGGGATTTTCTGCGCACTGGCGGAGGTGGCGATCGCGAGCGTGGCGATGACGGGCAGAATTCGAATCATGCGGTCTCCAGCAGACGAACGGCCTGAGCGCGGGCCTCGTCGGTGATCTGGGCGCCGGAGAGCATACGGGCAATTTCTTCTCGACGGGCGTCATCATCCAGCGCACGAACGCCCGTGCGGGTGACGAGGCCGTCATGGCTTTTGGCGATGAGCAGGTGATGCCCGCCGCGCGCCGCGACCTGCGGGCTATGGGTGACGACGAGCAATTGCGCGTCGCTGGCGAGGCGGGCGAGGCGCTCACCAATCGCGCTGGCGACCGCGCCGCCAACGCCGCGGTCGATCTCGTCGAAGATCAGGGTGCGCGCGCCGCCCTCTTCGGCAAGCGCGACCTTGAGCGCGAGGATGAAGCGCGAAAGTTCACCGCCCGATGCGATCTTGATCAGCGGGGCGAAGGGCGCGCCGGGGTTGGTCGACACCTCGAACTCAACCCGGTCACGGCCCGACGCCGACCATTGATCGCGCGGGAGCGGATCGACGACAGTGCGGAAGCGCGCGGCGTCGAGCTTGAGCGGGGCGAGCTCGGTCGCCACTGCCGCGTCGAGGCGCGCGGCGGCGGCGGTGCGCGTGGCGGACAGGGTTTCGGCGGCTTCGGTATAGGTGGATTCGGCCCTAGCGAGCGCAGCTTCGAGGCGGTGGATCGTGTCTTCGCCACCCTCGATCCGCGCCAGGCGCGCGGCGAGGGTTTCGGTCGTGCTCGCCCGGATCTCGCACAGCGCAGCCGCCAACTCGGGCGACATCTCCCCGGTCTCGGCGGCGGTCTGGATGACCATACAGCCGCTGGGAAAGTCGCCGTCGGTGAAGATGCGGGCCGCGTGGCGGAGCAGGGTCTCGACGCTCTCGCGCGCCGTCGCCGCCTGCATCACGCCCCAGAAGCCGCCGCTAAAGCTCGACACATAGTGGTCGATGGCCTCGCGATA
>CAZBYE010000110.1:0-10196 GCA_964496045.1 uncultured Stakelama sp. | reverse complement strand
GGTCGGTATCCTTGATCGGCCGCAGATTGAGGCCGAGCTTCATCACGCTGCGATTATCGGCGATCAAGGCAGCGTTACCACCGTCCACGCGCGTTATATCGACGGTCTCGCCGCGCACGAAATCGAACACGCGCACATTGGGTGTCGCGAGCATCGGATTACCAAGCTGCTGCGCCGACGGTGCGCCTTCTTCCTTGGTGAACGAGGCGATGAAGCGGACCTGCTCGATCGGCGACCAGTTGACGCCATAGCCATAGGTGACGAGCGTGCCGAAATCCGACAGCTCCTCCAGTTCGACATTGCCGTTGAGCGAGAGATTGCCCAGCCCCTTGAGCACCGCACGGCTGCGGCTCGCGATCGGCAGATCGATATTGGCCTGGATGCTTCCGGTGTCGCGGCCGATATCCGCCGCCGAGAAGGCTCCTCCACGCAGCGAATCGCTCCGCAGGCTGCTGGTGCGGCCCGTCGCCCGGATGCTGGTCGAGATATCGCCCGCGGGCAGTGGTGCCAGCGCACCGTTCACGAGCGCGTCGATCGATCCGACATTCGACACCGAACGTGCACGGTCGGTACGCCCGTTCTCGGTATCGGTCAGCGTCCGGCCTTCGATACGGTCCCAGTTTCCCGTCACCGACCAGCGCCATTTGGGCGAAAGATCGCCGTTGAGCGAGAAGCCGCCATGCAATGTGCCGGTGTCGGTGGTCCGCTGCAGCGGCGTCGTGCCGCCAGTGTCGGGCAATCCGAGCAGCGATTCGCTGGCATTCTGCTCGATCCGCAGATTCGCTGTCGCACCGACCTTGCCGATGTTGCGGCTGAACACGCCATTGAGCGCGATGTTTTCGGTCTTGGGCTGCAACGTTCGATAGGTCGAATCGGCGATCGGTCTGCCAGCATCGCGTACGATCTCGCGCTCGCTCTCGAGCAGGGCGGAATCGCGCTCATATTCGACATCGAGGTTGATGCGGCCGTCGCGATTGATGCGCAACATGCTGAGCTCGGCATCCTGTCCGGCGCGCCCGCCCGCTGTCGCGAAGGTTCCGTCGATCTCGCCGGTGATCGACCGGAAGCGGCGGCGCAGCACGATATTCACCACGCGCTGGTCGGCGCGATAGCCAAGCTTCAAAGCGGCTTCCTCGGGCAGGATATCCATCCGCTCGATCGCCTCGGGCGGGATATCGCGGATCTCGGCGAAGCTCGATATCCGGCGTCCGCTCAGCAGCAATACCGGTGCTCCACCACCCCGCCCGCGCCCGCTGCGCGTCTGAGGTTCCAGCTCGGTCAGCAGTTCGGCGAGCGAGCTGACACCATAAGCGCGGATGTCGGCGGGATTGAGCACCAACTCGGGCTTGACGTCGCCTTGCACCGCGCCGCGCAGCTGCCCGGTGACGACGACTTCCTCGGGTTCTTCACTGGCCGGCGCGTCGCCGCCATTATCCTGCGGCGCGGGCTCTGCCGGCGGTTGCGGCGCATCCTGCACGGCGGCCATCGCCGCCGGTGCCGCTGTCGCCATCCATCCAGCCATCAACCACACAACACGCCGCATTCGTCACTCCCGGATACACCCGGCAAACGGCCGGTTAGCCGCCCCTAAGGGTGATTTGTCGCAGAACTATGCCCGGAAGAAGATGAACGGCGGATGCTCAGTCGTTAGCGCCCTGCTCCTGCATCTGCGCGTGGTGACGGATCACCTCGTCGATGATGAAGCGCAGGAACTTCTCGGAAAATTCGGGGTCGAGGTCAGCCTGCGCCGCGAGTTCGCGCAATCGCTCAATCTGGCGGTCCTCGCGGCCGGGATCAGCGGGCGGCAGGCCAGTCTCGGCCTTGTGACGGCCGACCGCCTGGGTGATCTGAAAGCGTTCGGCCAGCAGGAAAACGAGCGCGGCGTCGATCCGGTCGATGCTCTGGCGATAGCGTTGCAGCGTCTCGTCGCTCATGGATTGCGTGCGTCCCGGTTGATGGCGCGCGCCTTGTTGCGCCGCTTTCAACCGTAAGCAAGCCCCACGCACTTGCCTTTCCGCGCGCTTGCAGCCACATCGCGCCCGTCATGAGCGCGACGGTTCACACTATTGGCCACCGTACCGGCCGCGGAGCGGAGCCTTCGCTCGATCCGATGATCGCGCTCGTCGCTGCTGACATGAACCTCGTCAACGCCGTGATCCTCGATCGCATGCAGTCGCAGATCCCGCTGATCCCCGAGCTTGCCGGGCATCTGATCGCGGGCGGCGGCAAGCGGATGCGGCCGATGCTGACGCTCGCGAGCGCACGCCTCCTCGACTATTCGGGTGCGCGCCATCACCGGCTCGCCGCTGCGGTCGAGTTCATCCACACCGCAACGCTACTTCACGACGATGTCGTCGACGGCTCCGACATGCGTCGCGGCAAGCGCGCCGCCAACCTCATTTGGGGCAACCCGGCAAGCGTGCTGGTCGGCGACTTTCTGTTCTCGCGCAGCTTCGAACTGATGGTCGAGGATGGCAGCCTGAAGGTGCTCAAGATCCTCTCCAACGCCTCCGCAGTGATTGCCGAGGGAGAGGTCAACCAGCTCACCGCCGCACGCCGTATCGACCTCGCCGAAGAGCGTTATCTCGACATCATCGGCGCTAAGACCGCCGCCCTGTTCGCTGCCGCCTGCCGCATTGCCGCGGTGGTGGCTGAACGTCCGGAAGGCGAGGAAGCCGCGCTCGACGCCTATGGCCGCAATCTCGGAATCGCCTTCCAGCTGGTCGACGACGCGATCGACTATGTCTCAGACGCGGGTACGATGGGCAAGGACGCCGGCGACGATTTCCGCGAGGGCAAGATGACACTCCCGGTCATCCTCGCTTATGCTCGCGGTAGCGAGGACGACCGCGCCTTCTGGAAGGAGGCTGTACTTGGCCGCCGTATCAGTGACGCGGATTTCGCCCATGCCGTCGGACTGGTCCGGTCGAGCCGTGCAGTGGACGACACCCTCGCCCGCGCCCGCCATTATGGCCAGCGTGCGATCGACGCGCTCGGCATCTTTCCCGGAAGCGCCGCCAAAGACGCGATGATCGAAGCCGTCGAGTTCGCAGTCGCCCGCGGCTACTGAGCCTCAGGCCTCGCTTTCCTGGTCTTCATCCTCGTCCGCATCGAGCGAGTCTTCCTCATCCTCGTCGAGCGAATCCTCGATCGCCTCGCCGAGCATGTCGAGCTGCTCATAGGTCGCGGTCAGCTCGATCGTCTCGCCATCCTCGTCCTCGATGCTGAGCAGATAGTCGCCACTGCCATCGGCGGCGATGCTGAAGCTCGAAAGCGTGCGTGCCATGACCTGTCTCCTTCAAATCGCGCAACGCGCATCGCGCGATTGGGTGCCATGACGCTTCAAGCAATGCGGCGAATTGCGTAGGGCGGAACCGTGAGCAACCTTCCGATCCACGCCGTGCTGCCCGATCTGCTCGCCGTATTGCGCGACGCGAGCAACGCCGTGCTGGTCGCGCCGCCGGGCGCGGGCAAGACCACCGCGGTTGCCCCTGCCTTGCTCGGCGAGCATTGGTGTACCGGCGAAATCCTGCTCCTCTCCCCCCGCCGCCTCGCCGCGCGCGCCGCTGCCGAGCGGATGGCTGCACTCGCCGATGAGCCGGTGGGCAAGACCTATGGCTACGCCACGCGCATGGATACGAAGCGCTCAGGCCAGACACGCGTGACGGTCGTCACCGAGGGGATTTTCGTCAACCGCATTCAAAGCGATCCCGAGCTCGCCGGGGTCTCAGCCGTGCTGTTCGACGAGGTGCATGAGCGCAGCCTCGACAGCGATTTCGGACTGGCGTTGGCACTCGACGCGCAAGCCGCACTGCGGCCCGACCTGCGGCTCGTCGCGATGTCGGCAACCCTCGACGGCGCGCGCTTCTCCGCACTGATGGGCGCTGCGCCGGTGATCGAGAGCGAAGGCCGCAGCCATCCGCTTGAGCTGCGCCACCTCGGCCGTGCGGCCGAGGCACGGATCGAGGATTCGGTCGCTGCGGCAATCCGGCAGGCGCTTCGCGACTCGGATGGCGGCATCCTTGCTTTCCTTCCGGGTGTCGCCGAGATCGAGCGCACGTCGGAGCGCATCGGTGCGGCGCCCGGAACGATCCTCCACAAGCTCCACGGGAGCCTCGAGCCTGCCGCACAGCGCGCCGCGATCGGACCCGACCGCGAAGGCCGCCGCAAGATTGTGCTGGCGACATCGATTGCCGAGACATCGCTCACGCTCGACGGGATTCGCGTCGTGATCGATTCGGGACTGGCGCGCCGGCCGCGCTACGATCGTGCCGCCGGGATGACCCGCCTCGTCACCGAACGCGCGAGCCAGGCCGCAGTCACTCAGCGCGCTGGCCGCGCTGCCCGGCAGGGTCCGGGGGTCGCCTATCGTCTGTGGGAGGCCGCGGCAACCGCCGGCCTGCCGCGTTTCGACCCACCCGAGATTCTCGAAGCCGATCTTTCGGCGCTCACGCTCGACTGTGCATTGTGGGGCGTTACCGATCCACGCAGCCTCAACTGGCTCGATCCGCCGCCTGAGGCTGCGGTACAGGAAGCCCGCACCCGTCTCGCAGCGCTTGAAGCGATTGACGCCGACGGCCGCCCGACCGCACATGGCAAGGCGATCGCGCGCCTGCCGCTCCCGCCACGCCTCGGTCACATGCTGGCGCGGGCGGGCGAAATGGGGCTGGCGAAGACCGCGACGGATATCGCCGTGCTGCTCGGCGAACGTGGCCTCGGCGGTTCAGATGCCGATCTCGAGCATCGCCTGCGCCGCTGGCGCACCGAGCGCGGACAGCGCGCCGACAACGCCCGCCGCCTCGCCGAACGTTGGGCGCGGCTGGTTCCCGGCGAGTCGCCCGCGACGATTGCCCCCGGCTCGCCCGAGGCCGTCGCCGCTTGCGTCGCGCTCGCCTTTCCCGACCGGATCGCCCGCCGCCGCGACGCGTCGGGCGAGACCTGGGCCTCGGCTGGAGGACGGGGCTTCCGCCTCGATCCGGCCTCGTCGCTTGCACGGCACGAATGGCTCGCCGTCGCCGAGACGCAGGGCATGGCCGCAGGCGCGCGCATCCTTTCCGCCGCGCCGATCGACGCGGCAGCGGTCGAGGCGTTGTTCACGCACCGCATCGAGACCCGTCGCCATGTCCGGTTTGATCCCGCCACCGGACGGGTCGAAACGACCCGCGAACGCCGTCTCGGCGCGATCCGCCTCTCCAGCGGCCCCGATACCGGCGCTGACCCGGACGAGATCGCAGCAGCGTTGCTTGACGGAGTGCGCAGCCATGGCCTCGACCTGCTGCCTTGGTCCAGCCACGCCGAGGCGCTGCGCGCTCGGGCCAGCTATGCCGGAATAGAGACGCTGTCAGACGCTGCACTGCATGCGGATCTCGACGAATGGCTCCCGCCTGTGCTGACCGGCAAGCGTCGTCTCGACGCCATCGCGCCCGAGATGCTGACGCAGGCGTTGCAGAATCGGCTTGGCTGGGACGGGCAGAAACAGATCGACCGCTTCGCTCCCGCACGGCTGGAAACGCCCGCAGGATCGAGCCACGAGATCGACTATGCGGCAGAAGGCGGTCCAACCGTCGAAGTCCGCGTGCAGGCACTGTTCGGCCTCGCGACACATCCGACTCTCGGCGACGGTACGCCGCTGATCCTGTCGCTCACCTCGCCCGCCAGCCGCCCGATCCAGACGACGCGTGACCTGCCCGGTTTCTGGAAGGGCAGCTGGGCCGATGTGGCGAAGGAAATGCGCGGCCGCTATCCCCGCCACCCTTGGCCCGACGATCCCGCCGCCGCATCCGCGACGCTCCGCACAAAAAATGCGGATGCACGGCGCGGCGGTTCACGATAAGGGACGGAACCATGTCCACCGCACGCATCTATCAGCGCCCGAAGAACGCCATGCAGTCGGGCCGTTTCCGCACCGATCGCTGGGTCCTCGAGTTCGAACCCGGCGAACAGCAGAAGGCCGATCCCCTCACTGGCTGGGCCGGTTCTGGGGACACGCGCAACCAGCTGCGCCTCAATTTCCCGACCCTCGAAGCCGCGCAGGACTACGCCGCGCGCGAAGGGATCGCCTTCAACGTCGTCGCAGCGCCGGTCCGCAAGCTCAAGCTTCAGGCTTACGCTGACAATTTCCGGTGAGCCCGGCTGAACTCCTCGATCGCTGGATCGAGGCGTTCAACGCCGCCGACGCCGATGCGCTGGCCGCACTCTATCACGACGATGCGGTGAATCATCAGGTCGCCAACGCACCGGTCGAGGGGCGCGCGGCGATCCATGCGATGTTCGCGGCTGAATTTGCCGCTGCCGAAATGGTCTGTATTCCTGTCAACCGCATGGCCGACGGCGAATTGGCGGCGATGGAATGGCGCGACCCGAAGGGATTTCGCGGCTGCGGCTTCTTCCACGTGGTCGATGGAAGAATCAGGCACCAGCGCGGCTATTGGGATCGCCTCAGCTTCGAGCGGCTCTACGCCAGCAACGACTGACCGAGCACCAGCAGCAGCTTGACGTCGATCGCAAGGCCACGCGCGCGACAGGCATCGACGAACGCCGGCACCGCATCAAGCCTGACGCGGTGGACGGTGATCCCCTCGCCTTCCACCCCGCCGCCTTCGCCTACGCGGACAAGATCATACGCACGAACCAGCGTGAAACTTTCGCTGACCATTCCGGGCGAGGAGAAATACTCGCCGAGCGATTCGACCCGGCCGGGGCGATATCCGGTCTCTTCCTCCAGCTCGCGCGCGGCGGCGATATCCGCCGCCTCACCGTCATTGTCGTCGCCGACAAGACCGGCAGGAAGCTCAAGACACGCGCGACCGAGCGGCACGCGATATTGTTCGACGAGCAGAAGATGGCGATCATCGTCCACAGCGACGATCACCGCGGCGCGGATACCCCGGGCGCGCGACACATATTCCCAGCGGCCCTGTTTCTTCACGGTGATGAACTTGCCCTGCCAGACGGTGTCGACCGGCGCGTCCGCGTCCGGTGGCGTCACAGCTCGATCAACCGGTCGGGCAGTTCGTTGGTATCCCCCGCGCTGCGCGGGAAATGTTCGGCCAGCACCACGCCGATCCGGGTGACGGCGTCGGCCATGCCATCGGCCGGGCGACCGTCGCGGACCGCTGCAATCAGCGCAGCCATCGCATCGCCCCATACCGCCGGATCGACCCGCGAGTGGATCGCCGTATCGGCGATGATCTCGGCGCGATGCTCGTCGATGCTCAGGTAGAGGAGCACGCCTGTGGATGCGACGGTACGCGCTTCGGCTCCGGCGCGGAACAGCGCCAGCGCTTTCCGCCGCACGCGCCGCGCCTTGGCCGATCGCGGAGTCAGCACCAGCCGCAGCGGCCACCAGGCGAGCGCCAGGTGCGCCGCGAGGAAGCTCACCACCATCGCCGCCATCGCGATCAGCAGCACATGGCCGGACGAAGCCGCCTCACCCCAGGGGTCACCGAACCAGCCATGGACGCTCTCGATCACGTGCGGAAAGGTCGCAAGCAGCGCCAGTACCAACAGCATGGCGAGCATCGCCCACAGCAAAGCGACATCGTGATAATCGTCCGATCGGCGCGCGACGATCGTCACGATCTCGCCATCGGTCTGGGTCTCGGCAGCGGTGACCGCAGCCGTGACGCGGCGATGATCCGCCTCGCTCAATCGCATGCCCATCACCAATCCCCCGAGGCGCCGCCGCCGCCGAAATCGCCGCCGCCGCCGCCGGTGAAGCCGCCATCGCCCCAACCACCGCCACCACTATCGCCCGACGACCATCCGCCACCGCCGGAGGACCAGCCGCCGCTGTGGCGCGCGATCTCGCTCCCGATCGTCCACAGCACGATCGGCAGGTCGCTGTCGCCGCCACGATAGCGCCGACCGCGCGCGCGACGGATCAGGGGGATGATGACGATGAAGAAGACGAACAGCCAGAACAGGATCCCGCCAATACCGATCCCGCCGCCGCCCGCTTGCCGCTGATGGGTCCGGTTGAACTCCTGCACCGCTGCGTCGACCTTGGCCTGTGCTTCTTCGGGCGCGGCGCGCAGCTGCGCGATCAGCGCATCGGCACCGGCCACCATCGCCTGAGGAACATTGCCCTCACGCAATTGCGGCAGCATGTCGTTGCGGATGATCGTCCCGGCGAGCGCATCGGTGACGATCGGTTCAAGCCCGCGCCCGACCTCGATCCGCGGCCCGCGCTGGCCCTTGGGGTTGTTGGGCGCGATCAGCAGGATCACGCCATTGTCGGCGTCCGCCAGCCCGACCTTCCACGCCCGCCCCAGCTGATAGCCATAGTCGGACAGCGGATAGCCCTGGGCATCCGCAACCGTGACGACCACGAGCTGCCGCTTGGTATCGCGTTGCAGCGCATCGAGCTTCTGCGTCAGCGACGCTTCGACATCGGGCGGCAGGACATTGGCGTCGTCCACCACCAAGCCGGTGAACCTGGGGAAGGTCTGCGCGCTCACCGGCGCTGCCGCTCCGAAGAGCAGCAGCGCGAGCATCAGGATCAACCGGGGCATGGCGCGCCTTTGCCTGAGGTCAGTTCAGCTCAGCTCTCGTTCCCGAAGTTCACCGTCGGTGCGGTTTCCGCGCCCGGGGTGGTCGCCTGGAACGGGGTCATCGGCTTGGCGCCGTAGAAGATCTTGGCGCCGATCGCGTCGGGGAAGGTGCGGATGGTGGTGTTATAGCTCTGCACCGACTCATTATAGTCGCGGCGGGCGATGCCGATGCGGTTCTCGGTTCCCTCGAGCTGAGTCATCAGCGTCGCGTAATTGCCCTGGCTCTTAAGCTCGGGATAGGCCTCCTGCAGCCGCTGCAGCGACAGCGTCACCGCATTTTGGGCGCGGTCGAATGCCTGTACCTTGGCCGGATCGGTCAGGTCGGCATCGCTGACGCGCACCTGAGTCGCAGCGGCACGCGCCTGAGTCACCTCGACCAGGATCGACTTTTCCTGCGCGCCCGCGGCACGGACGGTGGAAACAAGGTTGGGAATAAGGTCGGCGCGGCGCTGATACTGGTTCTGCACCTCGGCCCATTTCGCCTTAGCCGCTTCTTCGGCGGTCGGAACGCTGTTGAGCCCACAGGCCGAAAGCATGGCCGCCGCAGCCATCGCGGCAACGAGACGAAGCTTCATGTCGATCTATCCCTCCAAGTGTGTCGCATCGATACGACACCGGGAAAATAGGGGACCCTTCGCCCGCGCGCAATGATAACCGGACCGGGTACGGATTGCCGCCATCCGCCCACACGGTTACCCTGCCCGCTGCACAGACAGTTCAGGGGTGCGTCCATGCTCAACGAATTCAAAGCCTTCATCGCGCGCGGCAACGTGCTCGACCTTGCCGTCGCGGTCATCATCGGTGCGGCGTTCGGCAAGATCGTCACGTCGCTGACCGAAGACATCATCATGCCGGTGATCGGCAAGATTTTTGGCGGGCTCGATTTTTCGAGCTATTTTCTGGTGCTGGGCGAGGTGCCGGCGAACCTTCAGGGATCGACCGACTATGCCGCGCTGAAAAAGGCCGGCGTACCGCTGCTCGGCTATGGCGAGTTCGTGACTCAGGCGGTCAATTTCCTGATCATCGCCTTCATCATCTTCCTGCTGGTGCGCGCGGTGAATCGCGTTGTTCCGAAGGCACCGGAAGCCGCAGCCGAGGAAGCCGCCGATGTCGTGCTGCTGCGCGAGATCCGCGACGAGCTGAAGAAGCGTAACGGCTGAGCTTAAGCTCAGGGATAGATCCGGACGGGGAACACCATTCCCGTCCGTCATCCCCGCCTTCGCGGGGCTGACGATCCGATGGGTCAGGGCCTGACGAGGATTGTTTCGCTCAAGCGACGCCAAACGAGCGATTTCCGAGCGCCGGAGCAGAACAGCGGCCGATCCTCAGGCCGCGGCGAGGTTCTCGGCTGTGGCATCCGCGAGGCTGGTGCCGTCGAGGATGCGCGCGGTTTCGTCGCGTACGCGCGCCATCGCGTGGCGGATCGCACACGCTGCCTCGTCCTTGCAGTCGAGACACGGGCGATAGGCGGTGCGGCTGACGCAGGGTACCAGCGCCAGCGGCCCTTCGATCACGCGGATGATTTCACCCAACGAAATCAGATGGTTGGGACGCCCCAGCCGATATCCGCCCATCTTTCCGCGCGTCGAAACCAGGAACCCCTCCCCCCCCCAAACGGTCCAGACAAAGTCCGAGAAATTGTCC
>CAZBYE010000109.1:0-10337 GCA_964496045.1 uncultured Stakelama sp. | reverse complement strand
GGGCGGGGCGTGGGCAAGTGTACGGGCGTGAACCGTTGGACGGGGCAGAAGGCTTATGTGGATAGGCGGATGACCGCGGCCGGCTTCGGCGGGGTCGAAGTCTCGCTGACCGACTATCGCGACGTCTCTGGGCAATATGATGCAATCGCCAGTATCGAAATGGTGGAAGCGGTAGGTGAGGCCTACTGGCCCGCCTATCTCGCAACCATTGCGCGGGCGTTGAAGCCGGGCGGCCGTGCGGCGATCCAGTATATCGCGATCGATGATGCGATCTTCGATGCCTATGCCCGCAACGTCGACTTCATCCAGACCTATGTCTTCCCTGGCGGCCTGCTGCTGTCGGAAGACCGTTTCCGTGCGATCGCGGCAGAGCAGGGACTGAACTGGCACGACCGGCGTGAATTCGGGCTGGACTATGCCGAGACGCTGAAGATCTGGCGCGAGCGGTTCGATGAGGCGGTGGTGTCGGGCCGGATTCCGGCTGAGTTCGACCCGCATTTCATCGATTTGTGGCGGTTCTATCTCATGTATTGTGAAGGCGGGTTTCGCGGTGGCGGGATCTGGGTGGCGCAGGTGACGCTGATCAAGAACTAAGGGAGAGGGATATGCGGACGGCCTGGATCGCGCTTTCGGCGGTGGCTTTGTGGGGCTGCGCGCCCACAGCGCAGACAGCCGCTCCCGCGGCCAAGGACGAGGCCCGGCTGCGCCAGGTGGGGGCGGCTGTGCTGTTCTGGTCGGCCGAAGAGCGGCTCAAGAACTTCCCGGCGATGGAGAAGATCTTCCCTGGCCATGTCGTCAAAGCGGGCGGCAAGGTAAAGCCACTGCCTGAAGGCACACCGCTTCCGCTCCCGGCCGCCGAGGTCGATGCCTTCATGGCGGCACAGAATGTCGCCGGGTTGCTGGTGCTTCAGGACGGCAAGATCCGGCTCGAACGCTATGCGCTCGGCTATTCGCGCGAGGGCCGCTGGACGAGCTTTTCGGTGGCCAAGTCGGTGACGTCGACCCTTGTCGGCGCGGCGATCAGGGACGGCTATATCAAGTCGCTCGACGAGCCGGTGACGAAGTATATCCCGGACCTTGCCGGCGGCGGCTATGACGGGGTGACGATCCGCCAGATCCTGACCATGACGTCCGGCGTGCGCTGGAACGAGGATTATACCGATCCCAACAGCGACGTGGCGCGGATGTTCGCCGAAGCGGTGCCGCCGGGACAGGATCCGACCGTCGCCTATATGCGCAAGCTGCCGCGCGCCGACGCTCCGGGCAGCAAGTTCGTCTACAAGACCGGCGAGACCAATCTGATCGGCGTACTGGTGCGACGCGCGACGAAGAAGAAGCTCTCAGATTACCTCAGCGAGAAGATCTGGCGGCGTTACGGCATGGAGCGCGATGCCTTCTGGATGACCGATCAGAGTGGCGCCGAGGTCAGCGGCTGTTGCCTCTCGGTCTCGTTACGCGACTATGCGCGGATCGGTCAGCTGTCGCTGGAGGGCGGGAAGGGGATCGTGCCGGACGGCTGGTTCGCCGACGCGACCAGAAGCCACGCGACGCACCCCGGCGGCGGCTATGGCTATCAATGGTGGACGATCCCCGGCGGCTATTATGCCGCGCAGGGGATTTTCGGGCAGGTGATCCTGGTCGATCCCGCCAGCAAGCTGGTGATGGTCACCAGCGCTGCCTGGCCCAAGGCGAGCGACCGCGGGTTGTACATGCAGCGGCTGGCGTTCGGGATGAAGGTGCTGGAGGCCGCGAAGAAGTAACGATCAGGTCCGCAGCCGTTCGATCGCCTGCGCAAGCGCGACATAGAGTTTGCCCATGTCCGAAGAGAGCAGGGTGACGCCGAGCGGCGAGCCGTCGCGCAGTGCGAGTACCTGACGCAGCATCGCCTCGAAATCGTGGATGTAGCGGTTCACCTGCTCGCGGAACTGCGGCTCGCTGTCGTAGAGCGATGCGATCTCGCGCGCGTCGCCGCCGTCGAGCAGGCGGACGGCGCGGCGGGTGAAGACGCCGCGGTCGCCCTTGAGATATGCCGACCAGGCGCTGTCCGAGACTTCGTGGGCAAACGCCTTGGTGATGTCGATCGCGGCCGAATTGAGCGCTTCGACCAGCAGCGAGACCCGGCGCGCGAAATTGTCACGATCGGCTTCCTCGCGCTCGGCACGCGCCTCCTCGATGCGCCGTTCGACCGCGGCTGAGGTTTCACCAATGCTCATCATCTGCTGGGTCAGGCGCTCTGATGCGCGGCTGGCGGTGGTAACGGCGTTCTCTGAGACCTGGCCGAGCTCGACAAGCTGCTGGCGGACACCCGCGTCGATCGCACGACGCATCGCGGTGCTGCCGGCTTCCTCGAGCCGCCGTTCGGCCTCGGGAACGAGGCCGGAGAGCGTCGCACGCGCCTGCTCGGCGGCGGCGTTGGCGGTCTCGCGGATGCGGAGCAATGCTTCGACCAGCTGCGGCGCGGCGTCGTCAGCGAAACGGCGAGCGTTTGCGATGGCGCGGTCGACAATCTCCTCAAGCTGATCGGTCTTCTCATGACCCGAATCGAGCGTATCGATGAGCGCGGCCTGCGTCTTGATGAGTGTTTCGCGTTGACGCGAGACGACGTCGGCAATCGCTTCGATCGCGTCGTGCGTGCTCTCGGCCGCCGTGACGAGCGCGAGCAGTTCGGGCTTGGCGCCCGCGATAACGGTGCGGGTAGTGCCGATTCGGTCTTCGAGCCGGGCCAGCGCTTCGGGCATGGTCTCGTCGATCTCGCGCGCTGAGGAATCGAGCGCGGTGAGCAGATCTTCGGCGGTGACGATGACGCGGCGTGCGGTCTCGTCGCCGATCTTGAGCGTTTCGGTCATTGCGGCGGTCGAGCTGTCGAGTGCGCTGATCGAGGCCGAGAGCGCCTGAGTACGGTCCATCCCAGCAGCGTGGAGCGATGCCATTGCGCCATCGGCCTGGGCAATGCCGCCGGTGACCGAGGCGAGCAGGATGTCGATCCGCGTCTGCTCGTCGCCAAGCTTCTCGGCGATCCGGTTGATGGTCTCCTCGACCTCCCCGATGCGGGCGCCGACGGTCTCGATGCTCTCGCGGCCGGCGGCGTCGAGCGAAGCTTGGTTCGTCGCGAGCATCGCCAGCATCGCCTCGCCCTGCGCGGCGATGCCCTTGCGCGCCTCATCCACCGCGGCGGCGGTACGGTCGAGCATCGCGTCGACGGTGCCTGACATCTGGTCGGCGACGCCTTCCAGCCGGGTGCCGGCGGTCTCGCTGGTCGCTTCCATTTTTGCGATATGCGCGGCGAGACGCTGGGCGGCGCCCCCGGCGACATTGTCCGCCTCACGTCCACGTTCGGCGAGCGCTGCAAGCTGGGCATCGAGCGCCGCAGCGTGCTCGCTGGCCATGAGCCCGGCGCTATCAAGCGTGGCGGCCATATCAACCATGCCGCCGTGCGCACGTGGCAGCGAGGCGAGGACAATGTTGACGCTCTTCTCGGCATTGGCGGCGCTGTCGATCAGCGCCCGCGCACTGCCGTCGATCTGCTTCGCTCCCGCTGCCATACCGTTGGAGACGGCCTGAAGCCGCTCGGCGGCGTCGTCGCCCATCGCCAGCAGCGCGGTGGTCTGCGCGGCGAGCGCAGCACGGTTCGCCTCGATCTTCCGCGCCAGCGTCGCGACGACGCGTTCGAGGCTGGCCGCCTCTTCGCGCATCGCGCGGGCAGTGTTGCCGAAGCGGCGTGCCTCGGAGCGGCTCGATCGGCGAGCGAGCAGCCAGAGGATGCCGATCAGGATCGGGGGGACGCAGAGCGCGGCAATCAGCTGGACGAGCTCGACCGGCGGCATCGGCGCGGCAAATGCAGGCTGGAGCAGCCAGCCCATCGCCCCGAACCAGGCGAGAGTCAGGCCAGCGGCGAGCAGGGGCGCCAGCCATTCGCCGGGTGCGCGATAGGCGTCCTCGGCCTCATCGTCTTCCGCCGGATCATAGGCCGGATGCGCGGCGCTGGCCGGTTCAGGCGTTGGCTCCTCGACGAGCGCCAGCGCGTCGTCTTCATGTACCGCAAAGCCGGCCACTTTCGTTCCCCCGTTCATCGTCCCAATCTAGCACGGTTCGGGAAGATCGGAATAGCGCCGTGAAACCAGTCGTTAAGCACGGCCCGATAGACGCACGGTATGGCTTATGATCCCGGTGCAATCGATGCGACACTGGCGGCGGCTGTGGGCGACGAGCCCGGCCTGATCGCCGAGTTGCGTGAAGCGTTTCTCGACAGCGCGAAACGTGCGCTCAAGTCGCTCGCGACGGCAAATGATCCTGAAACCTGGCGCGGCGCGGCGCTCCGGCTCAAGGGACTGGCAGCGAGCTTCGGCGCGGTACGGCTGATGGCGCTGGCGCAGGAAGCGGCAGATTCGCATGCGGGCGATTCCGGCGTGCTACGCAAGATTCAGCGCGCGGTGGAGCGGCTGTAGCCACCCCGGAAAGTCCCAAAGGTCACACTGCCACGCGCACGCGAGGCAAGTTGACGAAGTTGACACGTTCGGCATGTTTTTCGCGCGCCGGTGTCAAGCGGGGCTGGTGCACGATCTCAAAGAGCGGGATCGAACGAAGCAGCTGAAATCCAACATTTCAAGCTTCCGATCAGTCCTTGAACGGGTCGCTCGGGTTGGTCTTGGCCCTGGCTTCCGCGCATTTGCGCAGCGCCCAAACATGTCCACCACTGCCGTAGGAAATATCGATGTCGGCGACGCTCATGTCCGCCCGGCTGATCTTGAGGCGAGATGCGTTTTCGGCATGCTCCAGAAAATCGCGCCCGTTGAGCGCGTCGGCGATGATGCTGGCCGTTGGCGTGGTCGTTCCTGCGAATGGCACGCCGGGATACTGGACGGTCGTGCCATCCTTGAGCACCAGCACGACGTTGAGCTTGTGGGTTTCGCCATCCTTAAGGCTGCGAAAGCTTGGATCCCCGATCACGAGGCGTAAGTCGTTGCGGCGCTCGTCGTACCCGATGCCGATGACGACATCGCGTTCGAAGGCCTTGAGGATCATGCAGCCATTCTCGGTAGGGGCCAGCTTCCAGCCATTGTAATGGGTGGCGAAACCGGGAACCTGCTGAGCGACCAAGCCGAATGCGAGTAGCATCGAGAGCGCCATGTCTTTCCCCCGAAAGCAAGTGTCCTTGAAAATGAGCGTGCCAGCGATCGGGGCGGGTGTCGAGCGGGTTGCCCGGTTCGCTATCCGGCGATGCGGGTCACCTGAATATGGATGGCGCGCCAGGTTCCGGCGGTCCGACGGAAGGTGTCGGTAAAGTAGAAGCTGCTGGCGAAGCGCTTTCCGCCGGACATGCCGCGGAGCGTGGTGGACGCGGTGACCATGAAGGTGTCAGGACCAAGCCAGAGGACGGTGCGGTCGATCAGCTTGACGGGGTCGAACTGGTCGCCCGGTGTGGTCCAGCCCTCGATGAAGGCGCGCTTCCCGGCACGCACGCCGCTTCCTGAATGAAGATAAGGTCGTCGTCGACCATTGCCTCGAGCCTGGCGCGATCCTGCGTGAGCTGTGCGCGGTCGAATGCATCGGCGATCGCGAGCGCATCGGTATTGCGCGGACCAGTGATGACGGTCTTCAGCGGCGCAGCGGCGGACATAGGGGAGAGGGTCAGGGCAATCGAGGCGATGGTAATGCGCGCAAGCATGGAGACCCTCCCTGTCCGGTGACAGACAAGCAGTCGTTGCGCTTGAGATCAAGCGCCGCCGGCGGGATCAGGCGAAGCCGTTGCGGGCCAGATCCGCGACGATCGCTCCGACATAAATGCCTTCGTTGCGGAAATGGGTCGAGCTCGTCTCCGGTTCGGGTACCCAGCCGCCGCTATGATGCAGCCCGATCAGCTCGAAATCGCCGTTGAACACCGGCGAACCCGATGAGCCGGGCAGAGTGTCGGTGAGGTACTGGACGACCTTGGAATCGGCGTATTTCACTTCGTTGTCGACCATCGCGATCTGCTTGGGCTGGCCGAGCGGATGCTGGATGATCGTCACCGGCTCGCCGACATTGACCATCGCGGTCCCGCTCACCGGGATCACGCCGTAGCGGTGGCCCGGTGCGCCGGCGACCCCGACGATCGAATAGTCGAGCTCGACATTGGTGTGGAAGACGAGGCCCGGCTGAAGGTCGAAATACTCGCTCGGTTCAAGTCGCCCCGACCGGTCATATTGGTAGTTGAACCGCGCCTTCGCGATCCCGGCCTCCTGCGCATTGCGGAGGACATGGTTGTTGGTCAGTAAGACGTTGGCGCCGATCAGGAAGCCAGTGCCGGTGCCGCGTCCCGGAACCTGCACCAGCGCCACGGCGGCGGCGATCTGATAGGCCCACATCAGGTACGAGATCGGCTTCAGATTGTTGGTCCCGATCAGCTGCTCCTGAACAACCATCGCGTCATGCTGAGACCGGGGGATGGTCTGGCGCTGCGCCAGTTCGGTCACGCGGGTCGACGTGCGGCCGGCGCACCAGCGGACCGGCGGTCCTTCGATCGGACCGCCGGTCCCGACGGCAAGGGCGCGCTGCAGGAGAGGCTCGCCCTCCACCGCCTAGGCGCCGCTGCCGGGATTGAGCTCCTGCTCGGCGCTGCTCGCCATTTCCTCGCCGCTGGCGGCAAGCTCATGCGCCGACTGGCTGAGCTGCTGTGCCTCGGCGACCATCGCTTCGGCGGCTGCGGTGAGTTCGGCGGATTCGGGGCCGGGCGCAGCGCCACCTGCTTCGACGAGATCGGCGAGTTGCCGCAGCGCGTTGGCGATCTCACCGGGCGAAGCCTGTGCACCGGTCGATTCGAAGCCGCCGCGGATCGCGCCGATTCCGGCCGAACGGCCACCCGCGGAGGCGATGGCGATCACCACCGTGCTGGCGCGCGCGCCGATGCCGGTAATGCCGCCGAGCCCCGCGGCGCGCCCACCCGCCGAAGCGATCGCGATGACCACGGTCGATGCGCGCGTGCCGGCGCCGGTGAGCGAGCCTCGGTCGCCAGCCGAAGCAATGGCGATGACGACGGTGGACGCTCTGGTGCCTGCGCCCGTCAGCGAACCGCGGTCACCGGCGGAGGCAATGGCGATCACGACCGTGGAGGCGCGCGTGCCTGCGCCGGTGAGCGAACCGCGATCCCCCGCGGAGGCGATGGCGATGACAACCGTAGAGGCGCGCGTACCGGCCCCTGTCAGCGAACCGCGATCACCGGCCGAAGCGATGGCGATGACCACGGTGGATGCCCGCGTACCGGCACCGGTGAGCGATCCGCGTTCGCCGATCACCGCCTGACTGATGGTGTAGGCCTGGGTACCGCGCCCGCCGATGCCGCGTTGCCCGGCGGAGGCGATGGCGACGACCACGGTCGATGCCTTGAGCGTACCCATAAAGGATTGCGCGTCGGCGATGTTGGCACCGAGCAGCGCGTTGTAATTTTCCTGTGTCGCGCCGCTGCCGCCGCCATCCTCCATCGTCTCCAGTGCCTGAGCGAGCACGCGGGCGCGGGCTGCAGGGCTGTCGAGCAGTTGTTGCTCGAGATCGGACCTCGTGTCGGTCATGGTAAACCTCCATCGCTGTAGGAAAGGGGATTCAGGTCGTAAGCACCTCGTGGATGAGCCTGTCGGCGACGGCGTCGCCCTGTTGCGTCCGAACCGCTTTCAGGAGCGCGCGGACGCGGTCGCGCTCTTCCTGCGCAAACAACGCATGGACATCGCGGGCGAGCGTGGCGTCGCCCATCAGCAAGTGGCAGAGATGGCAAGGGCCGATCGCCTTGGTGCGGTCGGGCAGGCGCTTCGCCAGCGCCGGATCGCGATCCTCCACGAACAGATAGAGACCGTCGAAGCCGCCCTGCTTGATCTGCTTGAGGAACAGCGAACCCGAGACCCGGTCCCAGATCGCGGCCAGCGGTTCGTCATAGGCGTTGCCATAACTGATGCCGGGCGTGGAGCGGTTGTAGACCGAGCAGCAGGGATAGACCTCGCCATCCCAGAAGACGGTGACATCGTGGTAGAAGCGCTTGTAGCAGGTGCCGCCGGGCGAGGTGTCGGTGTTGGCGTAATAGCTCGGCGGGATCTCGCGCTTTTCCGAACGCCCCACCTTGGGCAGGACGACACGGGTGACGAGGCTGACCTCCGGATTGTTCGCATAGGCCGGGAACATGTCGTGAAGGTTGGTCTTGTCGTCGTAAAAGCTGCCGCAGAGCACGCCGCGGACGCCGCGCGAGAGGACATAATCGATCGCGCGCTCGACATTCGCCCGCGGCACGAAGCGTTCATGGCTGGGGTCATAGCTCGCGGTAAACACCGACATGCCGCGGTCGATCAGCGGCTGGAGCTTGGCGGCGGCTGCCGCGTCGTCAGTCGCCCAGTCGCAGGCTGAGATCATCGAGAAGGGGAGGCCATAGCCCGCCATCCGCGTGGTGAGTGCGATGATGTCTTCAAAATAGACGAGCGGCTCTCCGCCGGTGAAGCCGCATTCGGCGAAGACGCCGAGCGCTGCAGCCTGATCGACGAGATTCAGCGCAAACTGAAGATCCATCGTTTCGCTGCGTTTCGGGCCGCATTTGTAGCAGCAATAGTCGCAGGCAAGCGGGCAGGTCATCGTATAGTTCAGGATGAGAATGTTGAACGGATCGCTTTCGACATACTCGTTCAGGTTGAATGCGCGGGTCGATTCGACATCTTGAACAGCTGTCACCCGCTGAACGGGTACGGGAAATGTGGGTGCTGACCGTATCGGCAGCGAACGGCGTGAAATATCGATCACGCCGAGCTTTCCTCGCGTGTTGCTCATGTAGTTGATCTCCAAAGAATGTCGGAGTCAGCGTGTTCAGCGGCTGCGCAAACAATGGATCGAGCCTGGCGATCCGAATGCGAGTCGAACTATAGTTGACGGATTACTTCATGAGAGGCGGATGACTTAGTGAAGTCGTAGCCGAAGTGGTTCTATTCAGTGTCGAGAAAGGGGCCAGTTGATCCATGATGGTGTCAACGGGCGCAGTCGCGGAGATTGCTGGCTGCACCTAGGCCTTGCGGCTCAGCTCCCGCATCGCATCGTCGAGTCCCGCCAGCGTCAGCGGGTACATGCGCTCGTTCATCAGCTCGCGCAGGATGCGGACCGACTGCGAATAGCTCCATTGCTCTTCGGGGATCGGGTTGAGCCAGACCGCAGCGGGATAGGTGTTGGTGACCCGCTGCATCCACGCGGTGCCGGCTTCCTCGTTGAAATGCTCGACCGAGCCGCCGGGGTGGCTGATCTCATAGGGCGACATCGACGCGTCGCCGACGAAGATCACCTTATAGTCATGGCCATATTTGTGGAGCACGTCCCAGGTCGGGGTGCGCTCGGTGAAGCGGCGGCGATTGTCCTTCCACACGCCTTCGTAGAGGCAATTGTGGAAGTAGAAGAATTCGAGGTTCTTGAACTCGGAGGTGGCGGCGCTGAACAGTTCCTCGCAGAGCTTGACCCACGGGTCCATCGACCCGCCAACGTCGAGGAAGAGGAGGAGCTTCACCGCATTGTGCCGCTCGGGGCGCATGTGGATGTCGAGCCAACCCTGACGCGCGGTGCCGTCGATCGTGGCATCGATGTCGAGCTCGTCCGCCGCGCCTTCACGCGCGAAGCGTCGCAGGCGTCGCATCGCGACCTTGATGTTGCGGGTGCCGAGTTCGCGGGTAGCATCGAGATTCTTGAACTCGCGCTGGTCCCACACTTTCAGCGCGCGCTTGTGCTTGCTTTCCCCGCCAATGCGGACGCCTTCCGGATTGTAGCCGGAATTGCCATAGGGTGAGGTACCGCCGGTTCCGATCCATTTGCTGCCGCCCTGATGTCGGCCGTGCTGCTCCTCGAGCCGTTGCTTGAGCGTCTCCATGATCTCGTCCCATGAGCCGAGCGACTTGATCGCCGCCATTTCCTCAGGGGTGAGGTATTTCTCGGCAACCGCCTTGAGCCAATCCTCGGGGATGTCGGCGGTGGTGTTGCCGAAGGTGGTCGAGATGCCGCGGAAGACCTTGGCGAAGACCTGATCGAACCGGTCGAGCAGCCCCTCGTCCTTCACGAAGGTTGCGCGGGCGAGATAATAGAAGGCCTCGGGCGTGGAATCGATCACGTCGCGGTCGAGTGCTTCGAGCAGCACGAGATGCTCTTTCATGCTGGCAGAGATGCCCGCGGCGCGGAGCTGGTCGACGAAGGAGAAGAACATGCAGGCGAGTTTGGCGGAGGCGGGCTGGCGCGTCCAGCCTCCTCACTGTCATCCCGGCCTTGTGCCGGGATCCACCGGGCGTCAGGCGGTGAAGCAGGAGGCTTTACGATATTGCTTGCCGCGCCGTGGACCCCGGCACGAGGCCGGGGTG
>CAZBYE010000108.1:5125-10348 GCA_964496045.1 uncultured Stakelama sp. | reverse complement strand
ACGCCCGGCAGCCCAGCCCGACCGGCGTCGCCTCGCCCCCGAAATCCAGCCCGCGCGCCGCCGCAAGTCCTCTGGCTGCGTCCGCCGCTAGTCCTAACGTCACCACGAACCGTGCCTTCACCGCGCCCGCCCAGCCGCCCGGCGGCGACACGCAGCGCGATGAGGTGAACCAGCGCGACCCGTCTTCCAGCTCAACCAGCTGCACCACGCGCTCATCGGCGCGCTGGAACGCGGCATAGGCGTCGAGCAGCGGGCACGGCGCCGATGACTCCACCAAAGGCGATCCGCTGGCGCCGGCGAAGCGTTTCGACACCTGCCCCGCGCGGTCGAGCCGCAGCATGAAGAAGGGCAGACCGCGCGCACCCACCCGCTGCAACGTCGTCAGCCGGTGCGCCACCTGCTCCGCACTCGCCCCGAAGCGCCGCCGCAGCAGTTCCAGATCATAGCCGGTCGCCTCACACGCCCGCAGGAACCGCGCGTACGGCATCATCACCGCCGCGGCGAAATAGCTCACCAGATGCCGGCGATAGAGCCGCTCGGCGACCCGGTCGGCGAACCCCGCGCCACGCACCAGCGCGTCGATCTCTGCGCGCGCCTCAGTCGCCAGTTGCTTCGCCACCGCAAATACCCGGCTCGGCGGGTCGAGCGCTTCGGACAGCTGCAACTGCCGGGCATGCAAATCGAGCCGCACCCGAAGGCCGCTCAACACCTCGATTGGCAGCACCCGGATCGACAGCTGGTGCTTGACGCGCAACCGCTCGGCCATCGCCCCGAACGGATCGCTCGACGCGATGCGCAGATCGTCCGCCAGCAGCTCGGCCGCGGCGTCGAGATCGGCGAAATGGTTGCGCCAGCGCTCGACCTCGCGCCGCACCGCCATGCCGGGGTCCTCGCCCTCGCCCGGCATCGCCGCGCCGACACCACCCACGCCGATCCGGTCATAGGCACGCGCGAACGCCTCGGCCCCGCCCGGCGCACCTGCCAGCCATTCGGTCAGTTCGGCGCGGTCGACCTCGATATCGGCGAACAATGGATCGGCCAGCCGCCGCCGCATCGCTTCCTCGCCCCCGCCCGGCTCACCTGCCGCCAGCGCGCGCGGATCGAAATCGAAGGTCTGCGCCAGCCCCAGCAGCAAGGTCGCGGACAGCGGCCGCTGGTTGCGTTCGACCAGGTTGAGGTAGCTCGCCGAGACGCCCAGCATCTCGGCCATCGCCGCCTGAGTCAGCCCCTGCGCGCGCCGCAGCCGCCGCACCGCATGCCCCGCGAACAGCTTGCGCTCCGCCATTTTCCTACACGCCCCGCTCCTGTTACGTTCACCGCAAGATGCGAATGAACGAACCTGTCAATTATTTACAATGTTTCGGACGGCGTGTCACGTGTCAACCACACCATGACCGCGTAGAAAACACATCAATTGTGTCAAGTTCGTCAATCACGAGTCACACAGGATGCAGAGAAATTTACAGGAGAAGCCCCGTGAAGACGCCCGAACCCGCCAGCGCCCGCCCGGTCTTCTCGACCGCCGACTTCGCCCTGCTCAAGGAAGCGGTTGCGGATTACACGCGCAAGATCGCCGACGACCCCCGCTCGGTCCAGTTCGCGAACCTCTATCACCGGCTCGGCCGTCTCGGCTGAGCTGCGCATTCCCGGGAAGGAAAATACCCGCCGGAGGCCACTCCGGCGAGCATTCCAGATCAGGCTCCAGCGGCGATCCGCGCTTCATGCTCGGCCTTGCCGAACGGGAAATGCGCGTAGAACCATGCCGCACCCCAGCCGAGCGCGAGGTAACAGAGGCTGAAGACGATCGTCAGCCGGTCGACCGTCTCGATCGGCACCTGCCCCGGCTTCGCGCCGTCCGGGAATCCGGCCACCCACAGGATCAGCCCGGCAAGGCCGATGCCGATCCCGCTGGTGCATTTCTGGATGAAGAAGGACCCGGCGAAGAAGACACCCTCGGACCGCCGACCGGTCTGCGCCTGCGACTGCTCGACCACATCCGCCATCATCGATCCGCCGAGCATGAAGGCAGAGACGCTGCAGGTCGTATTGACGATGAAAATGCCGAACAGCGCGGGCAGCATCGCCGGATCGCCCGGCTCAGGAAAGACCCCGGCCAGCCGCAGCCAATAGGGCAGCCCCAGCAGCACCGGCGCCAGCGTCATGAACACCGCCGCCGCCTGACGCTTGCCCCATCGCCGCGCGACCCGCGGCGCGATGAAGAACGCCGCGAGCACGCCAGCGAACAGCACTGCGCCCAGCGCGGCAAAGGCGGCAGTCGGGAACAGCCAGACAAAGGTGTAGAGATAGTTGGACAGCGCAAAGCTGATTCCCTGCGCCGAATAGGCACACAGCCCCGCGACCATCAGCAGCGCGAAGGCGCGGTTGCGCACCGTTTCGATCAGCTCGCGGAACGTCTGGCGGACCGTCGTCTTCTCGATCTCAGGCCGCGGCAACCGGGAAATCTCGTGGTGCGTGCCGAGCGCGGAAATCAGGATCGCACCTGCCATCGCCGCGGCGCCCACCGCGGCGAACAGGCCATAGCCCTCGCGGTTGAGCAAGCCGTTGGGCTGCCCCTCGCCCGGCACCAGGAACAAGGTGTAGGCGGCGACCAGCATCGCCAGCCCGCCGGCCCAGCCGAACAGGTAGCGATAGGCCATGATCCGCGTCCGCTCGTCATAGTCTGCGGTCAGCTCCGGCGTCAGCGCGACCGACGGCACCTCATAGGCCGACACCGCGGTCCGCACGACCACCGCGGTCGCGAATACCCAGCCGAGCATCGCCGCGTGCGGCAGCTCGGGCGGGTTCCACAGCAGCAGCCAGCCCAGCGCAATCGGGATCGCCGACGCATACATCCACGGATGCCGCCGGCCCCAGCGGCTGCGCGTGCGGTCGGACGCCGCACCAATCGCGGGATCGATCATCGCGTCAAGGATCAGTGCGGCCATGATCGCCGCGCCGACCTGCACTGCGGGCAGCCCGATCACCTGATTGTAGAACAGCAGCAGAAAGGTCTGGAAGCCGGCGTCCTTGACCCCATAGGCGACCGCGCCGAAGCCATAGGCCAGCATCGACCGGTTGCTGATCCGCCGCACCTGCGGGGTCGCCGCGGCCTCACTCGTGCCGTCCATCACTCTCTCCCGAAGCTGCAGACCACATCGTGCACGCCGCATTTTGCAGTTTCGGGTCAGCATATGGCCGCCCTGCAATGCGTCAATCCGTTGATTTTCAAAATCGTGGTATGTTGCGGACCGCCGCTCATTGGGTATAGCTAGCGCAGGTTTCAGGAGAGAATGGCATGGCGCTCGACCCCGAGACGTTCGACGCCCTGATCGATACGGTCCGCCGTTTCGTCGCCGAACGGTTGCGCCCGCTTGAGGGTGAAGTGGAAGCCGCTGACGCGATCCCCGACCACATCGTCGAAGAGATGAAAGCGCTCGGCCTGTTCGGCCTGTCGATCGCAGAGGAGTTTGGCGGCCTCGGCCTGACCATGTTTGAGGAATGCCGCGTCGCAATCGAGATGGGGCGCACCACGCCCGCCTTCCGATCGACCTTCGGCACCAATGTCGGGATCGGCTCGCAGGGCCTCGTCATGGCCGGCACCCCCGAACAGAAGGCGCAATGGCTCCCGCGGATCGCCAGCGGAGAGATCATCACCAGCTTCGCGCTCACCGAACCCGATGTCGGGAGCGACAGCGGCGCGGTGAAGGCGCGCGCGGTCAGGGATAGCGACGTCTACCGCCTCTCCGGTACCAAACGCTTCATTACCAATGCCGATAAGGCACAGCTGTTCACCGTGATGGCGCGCACCGGCGGCGAACCCGGCGCGCGCGGCGTTTCCGCCTTCCTCGTCCCCCGCGACCTGCCCGGCGTCTCGATCGGCGAACCCGAGAAGAAGATGGGGCAGAAGGGCGCCAAGGTCGCCGACGTGATCTTCGACGATGTCCCCGTCCCCGCCGCCAACCGGCTCGGCGAGGAGGGCGAAGGCTTTAAGATCGCGATGCGCGTGCTCGATCGCGGCCGCCTTCACATCAGCGCGGTCAGCGTCGGGGTGGCCGAACGGCTGATCGCCGATTGCGTCGCCTATGCGAGCGAACGCAAGCAGTTCGGGAAAGCCATCGCCGAGCATCAGCTGATTCAGGCGATGCTCGCCGACAGCAAGACCGAATGCCTCGCCGCCCGCGCGCTCGTGCTCGAGACCGCCGCGGCAAAGGACGCGGGCAAGGACGTGGTGATGGAAAGCGCCGCGGCGAAGCTGTTCGCGACCGAGATGGTCGGCCGTGTCGCCGACCGCGCGGTCCAGATCTTCGGCGGCGCGGGCTATATCGAGGATTACGGCATCGAGCGGCTCTATCGCGACGTCCGCCTGTTCCGCATCTACGAAGGCACCAGCCAGATCCAGCAACTCATCATCGCCCGCGAGACGTTGAAGCGCGGCGGCTGAAGAAAGGGAAGACATGGACACCAGCAACTTCTTCAGTCTCAAGGGCCGCACCGCGCTCGTCACCGGCGGCAGCCGCGGCATCGGCAAGATGATCGCCGAAGCTTTCATCGCCCAGGGCGCGCGGGTCTATATCTCCTCGCGCAAGGCCCCGGCATGCGAGGAGACCGCCGCCGAACTCGGCCCCGACTGCATCCCCATCCCGATGGATGTCTCGACCGTCGAAGGCTGCAAGGCACTCGCCGCCGAACTCGCCAGCCGCGAGGATCACCTCGATATCCTCGTCAACAATGCCGGCGCCGCATGGGGCGTGGCGTTCGAGGAGTTTCCGGAGAGCGGCTGGGACAAGGTCATGGACCTCAACGTCAAGTCGCCCTTCTTCCTGACTCAGGCACTGCACGGTCTGCTCAAGACCAATGCCAGCCACGTTGCCCCGTCAAAGGTCATCAACATCACCTCGATCGACGGGCTGCGGCTCAACCCGTGGGAAACCTATAGCTATCACGCGTCGAAGGCGGCGCTGATCTATCTCACCAAGCGCATGGCGGCGCGGCTGATCCGCGACGGGATCATCGTCAACAGCCTCGCCCCCGGCGCCTTCGCCAGCGAGATGAACAAGGCCGCCCGCGACCATGGCGACGCCGTCGCCAAGGCGATCCCGATGCGCCGCGTCGGTACGCCCGAGGACATGGCCGGCGCCGCGATCTTCCTTGCCAGCCGCGCCTCGGACTATGTCGTCGGCGATACGCTGGTAGTCGATGGCGGGCTGGTCAATGCCTCACTCG
>CAZBYE010000108.1:0-5115 GCA_964496045.1 uncultured Stakelama sp. | reverse complement strand
TCGGCATCAGCATCGTCGGCTAGAGTTGCCGCCCACGCGCACCAGCCTCGCGTCGTGCGCGGGCATAGGCGCGGCGCACCGCCGCTGGCATGTCCCGCGCGATGCTGTCCCGCAATGCGGTGGGGCAATATTGGCGGTCGCGGCGGAGCAGCTGCGGCGTCACATCAGCCTCCCGCTCCCGGCAATAGGCCGTCGCCGCCGCCGTCACCCGCTGGCGAAGCTCGGCCCGTCCCGCAGGACTGTTCAATTCCAGATCGATATAGACAACGCGCGCCACCGGCTCGATCGGAACCGCGCTCGCCGCACAAGCGCCCGGCAAGAGCAGCGGCAACAACAGGATCATTCGCATCGACAGCCTCCTTGATCGCCGGACAAGCCGGTTCCGTGGCGCGAAACGCGCGCTTCGTTCTCGATGGGTGAGTTCAGCGGTGCTTCGGGATCGGCATCGGCAGCTAGAGCTGGCGCCCCTTCACCCCGGCTTCCTGCCGCGCGAGGAAATAGGCGCGGCGGACCTCGGGCCGCATCTTGCCGACCGCCCACGACCGGAACATGTCGGTGCAATAATGGGGGTCCGCCCGCGACGCATAGGGCGTCATCTCCGCGCCATAGCTTGTGCAATAGCCCTGCGCAGCGCTGGCCACCCGCTGGCGAAGCGTCGCCCGCCCCTCGCGGCTGTTCAGCGTCAGGTCGCCATAGACCAGTCGCGCGGCAGGCTCTGCTCGGCTCTCCGCGCAGGCGGTCAGCAGCAGGATCGAAAACAGGATCGTCTTACGCATCTTCTCTCTCCCTTCAATCGCACCAGGCAAGCCGCTCCCGTGGCGGGAATCCCGCATCATGACGCAGTCCTGACGGTGTTCGGCGGCTAGGCGGCGATCAGCCGCCCGGCCCTCTCAGTGCGCGCGCCCGTGCCTCGAACGCGTCGGCTTTGGCACGCATTTCCCTTGCGCGTTTGGCGATTTCCGCGCGCCGTCCGGCGCTGACATCGGGCAATTCCGCAGACAGCTCTACATCTCGCGCACCGCGCCTGATCTCCGCAGCGGCCGCGGTCAGTTCGTCTGCAACATGGTCCGCCCATTCGGGCCTGTCCTCGCCCCGCTGCGGCAGAGGTGGCAGAAGGATCACCTCCCCGTCTGCCATCCTCATCGCACCTGCATCAGCCTGGCCAGTGACGCGCCTGGGTTGCGGCGGGTTCGCGACCCGGACGATAGGGCTGGGTACCGCCGCCTGCCTTCCAGCGGGCAGCACGGTTTGCATATTGGTGGGCGGAACGCTCGCCCGCTCGACTGCCGCGCCTGTATCGTTGACGGCACGGGCTCGCGAAGGGGACTCGGGCGCCACCGTGCGCAGCTCGGGCACAGCCGTCTGCGCGGGCGCGGCGATGCGCTCCATCTGCCTTTCGGTGTCCGGGGCGGCGGGCACCAGCCTGGCTGCTGCCAGCAGCGGTGCCGCCACCACGAAACAGGTGATCGCAACCACCGGGGTCACGCGGCTTCCACGCCGATACCGGTGTGTGGCGATATGGGTGATCCGCTCAGCCAATGCATCCGGCCATAGCGCCATCCCGACCGCCATACCGCGCGCCGACGGCGCCGTGGCAAAGCTGAGCAACGCTTCGGCATAGTCGGCACGCTCGATCCCGCGCACCGCGGCCTCGTCGGCTGCGGTCTCGCCCCGGTGCGCCAGAGCCCGGCTGAGCATCCAAACCAGTGGATTGAACCACAATAACGCCAACGCAATGCGCGCCGCGACCAGCATTGGCCAGTCGAACCGGCGGACATGCGCCATCTCATGCGCGATCACCGCATCCGCCTGTGCCTTCCGCGCAAGGGTTACCCGGTCGATCAGGATCCAGGCCGGTGCGATTCCCCAGCTGATCGGGGTCGCAATGTGATCGGACACCAGCAGCCGTACCGGTCGCCGCAGCTGCACAGTGCCGCGGGTCAGCGCCGCCTGCCATTGCGCATCACCGGCGTGCACACCGCGACGCGTCCAGTGCGCAAGGACGCTCAGCCCGATCGCGAGATGAAGCATCACCGCCGCCGCGCCCAGCCCGTAAAGCAGTCCGAAAAGGTCGATGACGGCCTCAGCGTCCGGCAGCGCAGCTGGTGCCGCCGGCGCTATCGCATGGGTCCGCGCCGTTGCGACCACAACCTCCGGCGCCGGCAGCAACGCAAACTCGACCGAAGGAAGCAGCATCACCGCGACTGGAAGCAACAGCAGCGCAATCACCGCGACCCGCAGGACGAATACGCGCTCGGCCGCGGGTCTGCCACGCATCGCCCGGTCGGCAAGCAATGCCAGCGCGGCGATGAATGCCGATTTCCACCCAAGGCCGATCAGCGTCTGCAGCATCATTCCGCCTCCTTGCGCGCCTGGTCGATTACGCTCTGGATCGCCTCGATCTCGTCAGGTTTGAGCCTCGGCTGCATACCCAGCAACGCTGTGGCCGCACTGGCAGCCGACCCCTGAAAAAAAGTCTGCACCAGCTTCTGCAGAGCGGTCTCGGCAACCGCCTCGGTACGCGGCGCGGGCGCATAGACATAGGCTTGGTTGGCAGTGCGGTGTGTCACCAGCCGCTTAGCGACCAGCCGTCCCAGCAATGTGCGGACAGCCGAGTCCGACGGCGGGTCGCTCATCGCGTTGCGCACCGCAGAAGCCGTCGCCTCTTCCAGCCCACAGAGGATTTCAAACACCTCACGCTCACGGCGCGGCAACGACTCGATCATGCGAACCTCCTGCTACATTTGTAGCATGCTACAAATGTAGCAGCAAGTGGTATGCGAATGCGGCTACCGCAGCGCCGGCGGCGGTCCCTTCCGTGCCAGCGCGCCTGATGCCGCCGCCTTCACGATCCTGCGAAAGGTCGGGCATTCCATATGGCTCGGCGCAGGGCATGCCGCGGCATGGCGCAGCCCGTCGCGCATCGCGCTCAGTCGCCGGATCAGCGTGTCGATCTCGTCCGCCTTCGCAGCCAGCATATCGCGGTCGATCACCGCCATGCCGCGCGGGTCGAACACCGCCGCGATCTCATCGAGCGAGAACCCCGCCTGCCGCCCCAGCGAGATCAGTGCGAGCCGTTCGAGCACGTGCGGCTCGAAGGTCCGCCTGAGTCCGCGGCGGCCGATCGATTCGATCAGCCCGCGCTCCTCATAGTAACGGAGCGTCGAGGCCGGCAGACCGGAGCATTTCGCGACCTCCGAGATATCCAGCGACATCATGGCTTGACCTCAAGTTGGCTTGAAGTGGCACGGTGCAGTCTCTGCACACCCGAATCAAGCGAAGGAGCCATCATGGGTGACGTGAAGATCGAAGAGATGAACCAGACGCAGCTCTGGAACGGCCCGGCAGGGCAGGCATGGCTTGCGATGCAGGCGACGCTGGACCGGCTGTTTGAGCCTTTCGAGATCGTGCTGGCCGATGCAGTGCGGTGGCATCGTCCCGGTACGGTGCTCGACATCGGCTGTGGCACCGGCGCCACGACACTCGCCATCGCGCGCGCGCTTGCGCCGGACGGGAGCTGCACCGGCGCCGACCTGTCGCAGATGATGATCGACCGCGCGCGCGACCGTGCGGCTGCCGAACCCGAAGCTGTCCGTGCCAGCTTCCGCAGCGGCGATGCCTCGCACCTCGACGGCGTCGGCCCGTTTGACATGGCGACATCGCGCTTCGGCGTGATGTTCTTCGACGATCCCGTCGCGGCCTTCGCGCGCATCCGCGTAGCAATGACGCCGGGTGCGCCGCTCGCCGCGATCGCGTGGCGCTCGCCCGCCGAGAATCCGTTCATGACTTGCGCCGAGCGGGCCGCCGCGCCGCTGCTGCCCCCGCTTCCGCCGATGCAACCGGGAGCGCCAGGTCAATTCGCCTTCGCCGATCCGGAACGTGTCCGCGGCATCCTGCGCGACAGCGGCTGGGGCGACATCGCGATCACCCCGATCGATGCCGAATGCACGATGCCCGAAACAGCGCTGGCGCCCTACTTCTCCAACCTCGGCCGGATCGGCGTCGCGCTGCAACAGGCCGACGCAGCGACGCGAGACCATGTCTTCGGCATCGTCCGCGCCGCCTTCGACCCGTTCGTCGAAGGCGATAGCGTCCGTTTCAACGCCGCCTGCTGGATGATCGAGGCGAAGGCCGTTACCGAGTAACACCGCCGGCCGCGAGCACCGCCAGCGTCACCAGCTCGCTCGCGGTGCTCGTCATTGGCGCGACCTGAACGGGCTTTTCCATGCCCACCAGCATCGGTCCGATCACCGAATCCCCGGCCAGCTCGCGCAGCAGCTTGGCTGAGATATGCGCCGACTGAAGCCCCGGCATGATCAGGATGTTCGCCGGCCCGGACAAACGCGCGAAGGGATAGTTGGCGAGCTGGCGCGGGTTGAGCGCGACGTCGGGCGTCATCTCGCCCTCATATTCGAAGCCCACCTGCCGCCCGTCCAGCACCTTCACGGCCTCGCGGATATTCTCGAGGAACGCGCCCTTAGGGTTGCCAAAGTTCGAGTAGCTCAGGAACGCGACGCGCGGCCCATGCCCCATGCGCCGCGCGACCTGCGCGGTCTGCTCGGCGATATCGGCCAGTTCCTGCGCGTTCGGACGCTCGTTGACCGTGGTGTCGGCGATGAACACCGTATGGCTCTGCCCGACCAGCAGATGCACGCCGAACGCGGTGCGCCCCTCGCCCACATCGATCACACGGCGGATCTCGCGCATGTTCTGCGAATAGGGGCGCGTGATGCCGGTGATCATCGCATCGCCCTCGCCCAGCTGCAGCAACAGCGAGCCGAAGATGTTGCGATCCTGATTGACCATCCGCTCGCAATCGCGGCGCAGGTAACCGCGGCGCTGGAGCCGCTTGTAGAGGAAGTCGACCATCGCCGGCACCAGCGGCGAATTGCGACTGTTGTGCACCTCGAAGCTCTCGGGCTCGCTGATGCCGAGTGCCCGCAGACGGTCATGCACATCGTCACGCCCGACCAGAACCGGCGTGCCGTACCCGCCCTCGCGGAAGGCGATCGCCGCACGCAGCACCACCTCTTCCTCACCCTCGGCGAAGATCACCCGCTTGGGATGCGCGCGCACCCTCATAAGCGAGGCTGAGCACCGCGGTGGTCGGGTTGA
>CAZBYE010000107.1:0-10355 GCA_964496045.1 uncultured Stakelama sp. | reverse complement strand
AGACTACGCGTGAAAATACCGGCAAGCCGTTCGCGATCATCGTCGACGGTTCGGTCATCTCCGCACCCAATATCAACGAGCCGATCCTCGGTGGCCGCGGGCAGATTTCGGGCGGCTTCACCGTCGAAGGCGCCAACGAACTCGCCATTGCGCTGCGGTCGGGCAAATTGCCCGTGGCGCTCAAGGTGGTCGAGGAACGTACGGTTTCGGCCGAACTCGGTCAGGAATCGATCCAGAAGGGCATCCTCGCCGGCATCGTGGGCACGGTGGCGCTGATCCTCTTCATGTTGTTCACCTATCTGCGCTTCGGGGTCTATACCTCGCTCGCGCTGCTGGTGAACGCGGTGATGGTGTTCGGCGTCATGGCCTTTTTCGGGGCCACGCTGACCTTGCCCGGTATCGCCGGCTTCGTGCTGACGATCGGCGCGGCGGTGGACGCCAACGTGCTGATCAACGAACGCATCCGCGAGGAGCAGCGAATCCGAAACCGAGCCGCGGTTTCCGCGGTCGAGTTCGGGTACAAGGAAGCCAGCCGCGCGATCTTCGACGCGAACATCACCAACGTCATCTCGGCGGCGATCATGTTCACGTTCGGCTCCGGCCCGATCCGCGGTTTCGCGGTCGTGCTCGCCATCGGTATCGTCACTTCGGTCTTCACCGGCGTTACCTTCACCCGTCTGCTCGTTGCGGACTGGCTGAAGCGCAACCGCCCGAAGACGATCAACATTTAAAGGCGGCCGGTCATGCGTCCCCTCAAACTCGTTCCCGACAACACCAACATCGCGTTCCTGAAATACAGGAACGTGGCGATGGCGCTGTCGTTGTTGCTGATCATCGGCTCGGTCGCGCTCTGCTTCGTCAAGGGCTTCAACCTCGGCATCGACTTTGTCGGCGGCCAGCAGACGCGCGTCACCTTCACCCAGCATGTCGATATCCCGCAGCTGGCCGAGCGGATCCAGGGTCTTGGCGTGGGCGAGGCGACCGTTCAGCAGGTTGCCGACACGACCGAATATTCGATCCGTACCCCGCTGCCCGAGGGCGGTGAGGATGCCGCGAATCGCGCTGCCAGCTCGATCCGTGCCGCGCTGGTCAAGGACTATCCGGGGGCGCAGGTCGCCGGTGCGCAGAGCGTGTCGGGCAAGGTGTCGGAAGAGCTGTTCCGCAATGGCGCGATCAGCCTCACGCTCGCGATGCTTGCGATCGCGCTCTACATCTGGGTTCGCTTCGAATGGCAGTTCGGTGTCGGCGCGTTGTTCGCGCTGTTCCACGACGTCGCGCTGACGCTCGGCTTCTTCGCGCTGACCCAGCTTGAGTTCGACCTCAACATCGTCGCGGCGGTGCTGACAATCATCGGCTATTCGTTGAACGATACGATCGTCGTCTATGACCGTATTCGCGAGAATATGCGCAAGTACCGCAAGATGGAGATGGAGGAGCTGCTCAACCTCTCCATCAACGAAACGCTGTCGCGCACCGTCGTTACCTCGCTCTCGATCGGCATCGTGCTGACGATCCTGCTGGTGATGGGGCCGGACGTGATCTTCGGCTTCACTGCAGCGATGCTGCTCGGCATCGTGATCGGCACCTTCTCGTCGGTCTATGTCTCGGCAGCGATCCTGTTGTGGCTCAAGCTGCGTCCCGACAGCTTCCTGCCCAAGGAAGTCGCGCCGGGGAAGGCCGCCGAGGGCGCCGAGCGGGTCAGCTTCAAGGACATGCCCTGATGCGGATGGACCGGTCCCGTGTCGAGGGACCGGTGGTGTCGGGTTTTTCGGGTAGCGGCTTCCGGGTCGACGATAATGTCTATCTGGGGCTGCTGCTCACGCCGAGCCGGGCCGAAGGCTGGACACCGCCGCCGCTGGAGACGCTGACCGCGGACGCCTTCGCGCCGCTGCTCGCGATGGATCCGCTGCCTGAATTCCTGTTGCTCGGCACCGGTAGCCGCCTGCGCCGCCCGCCTCGCGCGCTGGAGGCGGCATTGCCCTTCGGTATCGAGATCATGGACAGCCGCGCCGCGGCGCGCGCCTGGGGGGTACTGCGTACCGAACTGCGCTGGATCGCAGCCGCGCTCTACCCGCTCGACTAGGTCCGCGCCGCCACCAGCCCCGACAGGTGATCGAACAGCGCAGCGGTATTCGCTTCCCAGGTGAACCCTGCCGCGGTGGCGCGTACTGCATCGCGCGCCGGCGGGGCGACGAGCAGCGCGTCGATCGCGGCCGCAAAGGCGGGGGCGGTGCGCGCGGCGATCCGGCCGGCGTCGGGGGATGTCACGACCTCGCCCGCGCCGCCCGCATCGGGAATGACGATCGGTGTGCCGCTCGCGAGTGCCTCGACCCAGGCATTGGCCAGGCCTTCCGACGATGAGGCGAGCGCCATCACATCCGCCGCGGCAAGCAGGGGCGGGAGTTCGCCGTGCGCCACGCTTCCCAATAGCTTCACGCGATCGCCAAGCCCCAGCCGGGCAATCTGCGCTGCAAGGCGAGGGCGCTCAGGCCCTTCGCCCGCGATCCGCAGCTGGGCGCCGGGGAGCGTTGCGACGGCGTCGATGACGATGTCGTGGCCCTTACGGGGGATCAGGGCGCCGACCGAGACGATCAGCGGTCCGTCGATGCCAAGCGCCGCCTTCGCTGCGACCTGATCGCGCGGCGCGAAGCGGGTGAGATCGACGCCGGTGTGATGGACGCGGATGCGTTTCGCCGGGATTCCGAGCGCGGCGATATCGGCCTTCATCGCTTGCGAGACCGCGAGAATGCCGTCGGCGGCTTGCCCTGCGGTGACCACCTGCGCCCCGGTTGCCGGTGCGCGACCCCAATGGTGGATATCCGCCCCGCGCGCCTTGATCGATACCGGCACACCGAAGCGTCGCCCCAGAGCGACCGCGGCAGGGCCATCGGGGAAGAAGAAGCTCGCGTCGATCACATCGAAAGCGAAGTCGCGCCGGAGTCGCCCCAGCAGCGGCACCAGCGCGCGCGTGAGCATCCGTGCATGGAAACGCCCGCCCGTGCCGGGGAGGTTGAGGAAGCGCGGGCGCCAGGTCTCGACGCCCTTCCAGTCTTCGTGCCGGGGCAATGCGGCGAGCGGGGCATAGTGACCACGCCGGCTGAGCGGCCAGGGCGGCAGGCCGAGCGGCGCAATAAGCTTGAGCTCGACATCGGGGTGCGCAGCGAGGCCGAGCGTCTGCCGCTCGACAAACACCCCGAAATTGGGGCGCGAGGAATCGGGAAAGAGCGAGGAGAGGGTGAGCACGCGGAGCATCGCCGGCAATCTACAGGCTTGCGGGTTAACATGCCATTCGTGACCGCGGCGGCGGGAGTTGTTGTTGAATCCAGTCAGATGATGTAACTATTTTACTGTATCGATTGGAGCATGCAAAATTGTCTGTTGATGTCCTTGAATGGAAGGACAGGTCTGGGGGGTTCTATGCTAACGCATTTACTGTCAGGTGATTCTGATCCACCTTCACCGCCGACGGATCCGTGGCCAGAGATTCCTCCGGTTTGGCCGGAAATCCCGCCCGTTCCCAATACGCCTTCGATCCCGCCTGATCCGGGCCCCACGCCGCCTGATGACCCTGTGCCGGCCTGACGGGCCGGTCGAACGCACTGGAGACTGGGATGTCACACTCAAGCTATTGCTCGTGCCCGCAGTTGCGGGCTGATTGCGGGATGCCCGACGACCACAGTTCCTATTGCCGGATCAGTTGGTCGTGCGCGACCTGCCTCGAAAGCGGCACGCACGAATGCGGCCCGGCCTATACCGAAGCGGACGCGGACACAGCGGAAGATCGCTGAGCAGCGCCTGCGCTGTCATGCGTGCGAACCGGAATCGCAGATCGGCCTGACAAGGCGGCGGGGAAGCCTTCCGCGCCGCCCGTCAGTCCCGGATCAGCGGCAGCGCACCTTGCCGGCCGGATCGGCAGTACTGCCGATTGCCGCGCCGCCTGCCGCGCCGAGGATTACGCCCAGCGTCTTGGAGCCGCCCGGGGCAAGGATGCTGCCCAGCACGCCACCGGCGAGCCCGCCGACAATCAGTCCGGCCGAACCGTCGCTGCGGCGGCAATAATAGCGACCATCGCGACCGCGATAGACGCGCTCGTCGCGACCCAGATCGCGTTCCTCGTACCGCCCGTCGCGATAGTAGCGGGGGGCGTCCCAATCATCATAACCGCCGGCATAGCCGGGTCGGTCATCGCCATAGTCGGTGCACGCGCCGGTCGCGGCCATTGCCGCGGCGCCAACTGCGATCATCCATCTCTTCATCGGGCATCTCCCTTTGCGATGCCCCGCTCGTTCCTCAAACGAAACGGGGCGCCGAAGTTTCCCTCGGCGCCCCGTCTGATTGTTGCGGTTGCCTTAGCGGCAGCGCTTCTTGCTGCCGGCGCGTTCGATCTCGCGGCCTGCAACCGCGCCCGCGGCTGCGCCCAGCACCGTGCCGAGCGTGCGGTCACCACGCGAGTCGATCGTGCGGCCGACCAGCGCGCCGGCGACGCCGCCTACCACCAGGCCGGTGGTGCCATTGGGCTTGCGGCAATAGCGGCGACCGTCGCGACCGCGCCATTCGCGGTACGAACTGTCACGCTTCTGTACGCCGGCTTCGGCCTTGGTTGCCGGCAGAGTCAGTGCGGCGGGAATGACCAGCGACGCGGCGCCGAGCGCCATCATCAGGTTACGCATTGTAAATCTCCATCTCTTCCTGAAACCCTGTCCCCCCAACGCCCCGTTTATCGGGCAGGTTTCATGAACGTAACATTTCGTGCCATTCACCGGAGATGCAGGCAGCAAAATCGATCGTCGAAACCCTTCAACTCGTCCCGCACCCGGAGGGCGGTTGGTACCGCGAAACGTGGCGTGCAAAGGGCAGGGTGGGGGAGCGGTCGCCCGGAACCGGGATCCTCTATCTGCTCGAGGCCGGGTGTCGGTCGCATTGGCACCGCGTCGATGCGGACGAGATGTGGCTATGGCATGCGGGCGCCCCGCTCGACCTTCTGATCGCGGACGCGCGCGACGCGAACCCGGCCAGAATCGCGCTTGGCGGAGACGTGACCCGCGGCTACACGCCCCAGGCATTGGTCCCCGCGACTCGCTGGCAAGCAGCGGAAGCGGGCGACGGCTGGGCGCTGGTCAGCTGCGTCGTCGTCCCCGGCTTCGACTTTGCCGGATTTGAGATGGCCCCACCCGATTGGGCGCCGCCAACGCTCTGAAGTCCCCGATCGCTCCCCGTTATCCACGTTATCAACAGGCCGTATCGCGTCGATTGCGGGTTTGCGCGACTCGGAATCGATGACAGCATCATTCTTGTAAGCAGACGGTGACGCGGCGAGAAATCAAAGTGAAATCAGAAACTTACAACGGATCGGCACGCACAGGTACCTTCGGGAACCCTAGCTGACGATGCGGGGACACCACCCCGGGAAACGGCCCGTCCCGCTCGCGAGAGCGGGTGGGATGGAAACGAAACGGATCCGGTGTCCAAAACGTCTCTCACCGGCTTCGGCATGTGAAAGGCGGGTCCGCCAGGGCGGGAAATGCTCCCCCGGAGCATGGACAAGCCAGGTGACCAAACGCGAAGCTGGCGCCTTCGGGCAAAGGTGGAGCGGGTTGTCAGGGCAGGCAGGTGCTTCGGCACAGGTCAGGCTGGACGACCAAACGCGCGGGACGTGACGCCTTCGGGCAGAATGAACCGGGCGAGGCCATCGAGACACGATGATCCTTCGGGGCCATCAACTCTGGATGACCGAAACCGCGAAGCCGATGCCGCAAGGCAAAGGTGGAGCAAAGGACATCGAGGTGGGAAGCTGATCCTTCGGGATCGCCCCCGCCCCGGTGACCGGTCCAAAGGCGGCTTGCCGCCTGCGGGCACCCTCCGAACGGCTTGCCGTCCGGGGATGGCCAACGGGAGGCGTCCGCCGAGCGTTGACCAGGACGCGAAGCCCGCTTCCCTTGCCGGCGCGGGCCGAGCATGCCGCCGACATGAAGGCGCGCGCTGCCCCCTGTGGTGAGCGCGAGGTCGAAAGTCCGGCGACACGGGGGCTGGCGGAAACGCCGGCCCCCTTTTCCGTTGGCCTACGGAAAGCGCACTTGCCGCAATGGATGTCGCCGCGACATCGGTGGATTGCTACCGCCGATCCTACTGCTAGCATCCTCGATATGGCATCGAACCCAATGATCTATGGCATGAAGCTCGCGTGGCGAGCGATCATCGGCGTCGCAATGCTCAACGGGCGTTCGCGCCGCACCGAGTTCTTCTCCTATTGGCTGCTATCATTGCTGATTCTGCTCCTTGCCGGGTTGGTTGGATCCAATCTGCCTTTGCAGGAGCAGCGCCTGCTGATCGGGGCGGCCGGGTTGCTGGTTAACATTCCGGTTTTCGCCCTCTTCGCTCGAAGGCTGCACGATCAGGATCGCAGCGCATGGTGGATGCTGATCCTGCCCCCTCTGATAATGATGAACGTCTATGACGAGCTGCGTTTCATCCTGCTTGATCCGCAGCGCGGGGCGATGACGCTGCCCCAACTGCCCAGTTGGCTCGGGTTCGCGGCGCTTCCCCTGGTCGTCGCGTCTTTCGTTTTCGCGCTGTGGCCGGGGACGCGGGGCCCCAACCGGTTCGGCTCCGATCCACGCGATGACGATCCGCGTGCCGCGGGCTTGCGAATGGCGGACACGGACCTATCTTCGAACGCATGACGATGTTCGCGCGCCACATTCACGGCTTCCCGCTCCTCGGCTGAGCGGGCCGGCGACCGCCGGCCCTTCGCCTGCACGCTACCGCCGGACGACGCGTCCGGCGCGCCCTTCAGCCTGAGGAAATCTCGTCATGACTTCCAACACCAATGCGCCGGGCCTGACCCCGGCGCAGATCGACGCATTCATTCAGGACGGCTTCGTCCGAATCGACAATGCCTTTTCCCGCGCGCTTGCTGAAGAAGCGGCCGCAATATTGTGGCGTGACGCCGGATGCGATCCCGGCGATCCGGCCAGCTGGCGCAGCCCGGTCATCCGCCTCGGCCATTACGCCCAGCCGGTGTTCCGTGACGCTGCCAATACGCCGCTGCTGCACCGCGCGTTCGATCAACTCGTCGGGGCGGGGCGATGGCAACTGCCGGGCGCACTTGGTACCTTCGTGCTGCGCTTTCCCTCATTGGAAGCGCCTGATGACGATGGCTGGCATATCGACGTCAGCTTCGGCACGGATAAGCCCAACTTTCTCGACTGGCGTGCGAATGTGACCAGCCGAGGGAGAGCGCTTCTCATGCTGTTCCTGTTCAGCGATGTGGGCGAGGCCGATGCCCCGACCCGCATTCGCGCGCGATCGCATATCGACATCGCGCGCCAGCTCGCACCAGCGGGTGAGGCGGGGCTGACGCTCGGCGAACTGGCGGCGGACGGATTTGCGGGTTCGGCGCATCGGCGCGAGGTGCTGGCGACCGGGGCGGCGGGAACGGTCTATCTGTGCCACCCGTTCCTCGTCCACGCTGCGCAGCCGCATCGCGGGACGCGTCCGCGCATCCTCGCCCAGCCGCCGTTGCTCCCGGCGGTAACGCTCGACCCGTGGCGAGTAGATGCTGCGCCGGTCGAAGCGGCGATCCGCGAGGCGATCAAGGCGGGTTGAGGCTGATATTGCCGTGTCGCAACCGCCTGTTAAACGTGGTGTTGCCGCAACCTCGCGGTGGGGGAATTCCAATGATCGCGTCGCGCTTGCTGGTTTCGACGGCCCTTTTGATGCTCGCCGCGTGCGGGGGCGGGGGCGGGGGCGGGGGAGGCGGTGCACCGCCCACCGGGGGGACTCCGACGCCCAGCGGCTCCGCACCGACGCCGGCCCCTTCGACTCCGAGTCCTTCGCCGAGCTATCCCAGTTTTGCCTCGCTCACCGGTGCGCAAAGCTATTCCTCGGGATGCGTCTCCTTCTCTCCGACGGGTACCGGCGTGGCGGGGATCCAAGGTGGCCCCTCCTATCAGCTCAATTCCGGGGCCGTGTCCTTCAACCCCACGGGGGAGACGTTCACGATTCTCAGCAACAGCTTCGGCAGCGCGAACCGTATCTCGGGCAGCCTGGGTGGTACCTCGGCCTATACCAAGCCGGACACGGTCGCTCCTGGCGCGACACAGCGTTTCGACCTCGTACAGCCTAACCCCGGTGTCTATTCGCGCACCGCATCGGTGCTGGTCCAGGGTCAGGGCCGGGGGAGTTATTGCGTGCTTGGTGTTCCGACGCTGAATACCGACACCCCGGTCGGGCCCACCGTGACCTTCACCACCTTCGCCGTGCGCGGGCGCGCTTTCGTCAAGCGGCCCGGGGGGATGATCGAATATGATCTGTCGCCCAGCACGGCGACGCTCGTCGTCGACATGACGACCGGGCAATTCACCTCGCAGCTCAACCTGATCGGATCGAACGGCGGCAGCAATACCGCGCTCGGCACCCATGACATCGTCGGCAACCTGAACCTGGCGAATTCGGGTCTGATCGGCGGTTCGGCAACGCCGCCGGCGCCCGCGCCGTTACCGGGCACGGGCGGTGTCATCGTAAGGTCGATTCGCGTGGAGGGGGGCTTCTTCGGACCCAGGGGTGTCGAATTTGCCTATCTCTTCACCCGCCAGGAGCACGAGAACACACCGGCGCAGGACGTGTCCTACTCGTTCTTCGGGACGGTCTCGGGATCGCGCTAGTTAAGGTCAGTGGGCGGCCTCAGCAGCCGCCCACCGCCTTTTTGAGCTTGTCGAAGAAGCCGGTGGATGCCGGGCATTCCTCGCCGGTTTCCAGCGTGCGGAACTGCTCGAGCAGTTCGCGTTGCTCGACCGACAGCTTCGTCGGGATCTCGACCTCGAGCTTCACGACCAGATCGCCGCGTCCACGGCCCTGCAGCACTGGCATGCCCGCACCGCGTTGCCGCACCTCGCGGCCCGACTGCGTGCCGGGGTTGATCCGTATCTGGTGCACTTCACCATCCGGTCCCGGAATCTCGATCTCCCCGCCCAGCGCCGCGGTGGTGAAGCTGATCGGCGCGCGCGCGTAGAGCGTCGTGCCCTCGCGCTCGAAGATCGAATGCCGCGCGATGTGGAGGAAGATATAGAGGTCGCCCGGAGGCGCGCCGCGTGCGCCTGCCTCGCCCTGACCGGACAGGCGGATGCGCGTTCCCTCGTCCACACCCGGCGGGACATTGACCGCGAGCGTCACGGTATGATCGACCCGACCCTCACCACGGCAATTGCGACACGGATCGGTAATCGTCTTGCCCGCGCCATGGCACGAGGGACAGGTCCGCTCGACCATGAAGAAGCCCTGCTGCGCACGCACCTTGCCATGCCCGCGACAGGTGCCGCAGGTCTTGGCCATGGTGCCGGGCGAAGCGCCGGTGCCGCCGCACGGGTCGCAGATGCCCGATACATCAACGGTGATGTCGGTCTGCTTGCCATGGAAGGCGTCTTCCAGGCTGATTTCCATGTCGTAGCGCAGGTCGGCACCGCGTCGCTGTGCCTGCTGGCCGCCACGGCTGCCGCCCATGAATTCGCCGAACACGCTTTCGAAGATGTCGGAAAAGGCGTCGAAGCCCGGTCCCTGACCGCCGCCGCCCATTCCACCCGGTCCGGCATGGCCGAACCGGTCATAGGCAGCGCGCTTCTGCGGGTCCTTCAGGCAGTCATAGGCCTCGTTAACGGCCTTGAACTTCGCCTCGTGATCCTTGCACCCGCCATTCTTGTCCGGATGAAGCTTGATCGCGAGCTTGCGGAAGGCGGCCTTGATGGTGGCGTCGTCCGCGCTGCGCTCGATCTCGAGCAATTCGTAATAATCAATCTGGGTGGTCATTCACTCGGCCCCCGCTCGTCCCCCCGCCATTCCCGAAATTCGAAAATGGCGGGGGTGAGCATAGCTTACGCCTTGTTGTCGTCCACCTCGGAGAATTCGGCATCGACGACATCGTCGCCATCCGTCTTCTCCGCAGTCGCTGCGTCTGCCGAAGGCGAAGCTTCGGACTGCTGCTGCTTGTCGTAGATTGCCTGACCCAGCTTCATCGCGACCTGCGCGAGTGCCTGGCTCTTCTCGTTCATCGCGTCGGCGTCACCGCCCTCGATCGCGGCCTTGGCCTCGTCGATCGCGGCCTGAATCTCGCCCTTCAGCGCGTCGTCGACCTTGTCGCCATTCTCGGCGAGCTGGCGCTCGGTCGTGTGGACGAGGCTCTCGGCGTTGTTCTTCGCCTCGGCGCCAGCACGGCGCTTCTTGTCCTCTTCGGCGAACTGCTCGGCATCGCGGACCATCTGGTCGATGTCGGCGTCCGAGAGGCCGCCCGAGGCCTGGATGCGGATCTGCTGTTCCTTGCCGGTGCCCTTGTCCTTGGCCGACACGTTGACCAGGCCGTTGGC
>CAZBYE010000106.1:0-10520 GCA_964496045.1 uncultured Stakelama sp. | reverse complement strand
AAGGCGGGAATCCATTCAGGCTGACCGATCGGATCGAGCCGCGACGTCAGCCCCAATGGATCCCCGCCTTCGCGGGGATGACGGCGGGACTTAGGAATACGAATGACAAACGCCCCCACCGACGAACCCATCGTCCGCCTGATCGACATGGTCTTTCCGGGCGACACCAATCACCATGGCACGCTCTTCGGCGGCGTGGCGCTCGCGCATATGGACAAGGTCGCGTTCCTCGCGGCCAGCCTTCATGGCCGCGCGCCCTTCGTCACCGCCGCCTCGCAGCGCATCGACTTCGCCGCGCCGGCGCGCGCGGGCGAGATGGTCGAGGCATCGGGTCGCATCGTCCGCGTCGGCACCTCTTCGCTCGATGTCGAGATCACGCTGGTCGCCGAAGCCCCGGTCAGCGGCGAGCGGCGGTTGTGCACGCGCGGCGTCTTCACCCTCGTCGCGGTCAAGGGGCCGGATACCCGCCTGCCCCTCCCCCCGCTCGCACCGGGACCGCCCCCCGAACCCGGGGTGCTGCGCATGGCCGAGATGGTCTTCCCGCCGCAGACCAACCACTACGGCACGCTCTATGGCGGCGATGCGCTCAAGATGATGGGCAAGGCCGCCTTCATTGCCGCCACCCGCCACGCCCGTGCCGTCATGGTCATGGCCGCGTCCGACCGCATCGACTTCACTTCGCCGATCCGCGCGGGCGAGATGGTCGAACTCGTCTCGCGCATCCGTATGCAGGGCCGCAGCTCGGTCGCGGTCGGCGTCGAGCTCTGGGCCGAGAACCTCCTCACCGGCGAGCGTCGCCAGTCCGCCGCCGCGACCTTCACCATGGTTGCGGTCGGGCCGGATGGCCGTTCGACGCCGATCCCCGCCTGACGTCGCCAACCGGTCACGCGTCTGTAACCGCGCGGTCATCACCCCGCCGCCAATGTGAAACCGGTTACCCCTAGGGCGCACCGGCAGCCACGCTGCCCGTAACATCCAAAGGGGACGACCATGACCATCCGCAAGGCGCTTGCCCGCGCCAGCGTTTCCGCGCTTCTGCTCTCCGTCAGCCTGCCCGCTTTGGCACAGGATCAGGCGACCGACGCCGCGACCGACGCCGAGAGCCAGGATGGCGAGATCATCGTCACCGGCCGCGCCGGCGCCGGTAATCGCACCAAGCTCGACACCAGCTATGCGGTCACCACGCTCTCGAACGACATGCTGCGCTCGCGCGCGCCGTCGAGCGTGACCGAGACGCTGAAGTCGGTTCCCGGCTTCTGGGTCGAAGCATCGGGCGGCGAAGGTTCGGGCAACGTCCGCGCGCGCGGCATCCCGGTCGACGGCTTCGGTTCGATCAACCTGCTTGAGGACGGCCTGCCCGTTCAGCACGACCCGGCGCTCGGCTATCTCAACGCCGATCAGGCCTTCCGCATCGACGAATCGGTCGAGCGGATCGAAGTCGTCCGCGGCGGCCCGTCGTCGGTCTTCTATTCCAACGCGCCGGGCGGCGTGGTCAACTACATCACCCGTCGCGCGATGACCGAGACGACGGGCAACGCCCGCCTGCTCTATGGCCCGACCGCCGATCTCTACCGTTTCGACGGCTGGGTCGGCACCCCGGTGGCCGAGGGCTGGTCGGTCGATATCGGCGGCTTTTACCGCAGCGAGCGCGGCGTGCGCGATCCGGGCTATATCGGCAACAAGGGCGGCCAGATCCGTGCCGCGGTGCATGGCGAATTCGCCGGCGGCCGCACCTCGATCAGCTACAAGCACCTTGCCGACAATGCGATCTTCTACACCGGCATCCCGCTGACCAAGGATGCGCAGGGCAAGATCGTAGGGCTGCCCGGCTTCGACCCGCACTACGGCACCACCGCCAGCAGCCAGACGCGCCGCATGATGCTCAAAAGTGCGACCGGCCCGGTCGACTTCCGTCAGGAGAACGGCTCGCGCATCCGCCTCGACCAGCTGAGCTGGATCACCGACTGGGAGTTCGGCGATGGCTGGAAGCTCAGCCACAAGCTGCGCTACCGCGACTCAAACACGGTGCGCAACGGCGTCTATCCCGCCTCGATCAGCACCGCGACGGGGCTGCTCAACACCTATCGCCCGCAGCTGCTCGCCGCCTTCCCCGGCGCGGCCAGCGTCCAGCTGCGCTATGTCGATAATGGCGAGGCGTTCAACGTTACCGGCCAGAACGGCAATGGCGACGTGTTCATCAACGCCGCGCGCCCGGTGACGATCGAAGAGAGCGAGCTGCTCAACGACGTGCGTATCGCGCGCCGGTTCGAAGCGGCGGGTACGCACGACGTCGCGGTCGGCGTCTATTACGCGCATATCGACGAGACCTTCCGCCGCTACTCGGCCTCGACCGTTCAGGACGTGTCGAACAACAGCCGCCTGCTCAACCTCGTCGCGCTCAACGCCGCGGGTCAGGTCGTCGGTTCGCTGACCGAGAATGGCGTCGCGCGCTACGGCTCTGAATTCGCCAACGGCTATGGCTCGCAGAGCACGTTCGCCGTCTATGCCTCGGACGAGTGGCAGATCACCCCGGCGCTGCGCATCGACGGCGGTCTGCGGTACGAGGAAGTGAGCACCCGCGGCGCGCAGGAAGGCAGCCGCACCATCAATCTCGGCAACGCCGCGACGCTCGCCGACGACAGCGTGCTGACCGGCAACGGCGTGTTCACGCCCTTCGACCGCAAGTTCGACAAGCTCGGCTGGACGCTCGGCGTTGACTGGAAGTTCATGGACAATGCCGGCGTCTTCGCGCGCTACACCTCGGCCTTCCGCCTGCCCAGCGTCGGCAGCTTCATCACCAGCGCCACCGCCCAGCCGGTGACGCAGGGGATCGACATGTGGGAAGCGGGCCTCAAATATAACTCGCGCTTCCTCAGCCTCTACGCGACCGCGTTCCTCACCGATTTCGACTCCTACGGCATCGGCAACACGCGGTTCGACACGGCGACCAACGGCTATATCAGCCAGACCGTCTACACCGACACCCGCGCCTATGGCGTCGAATTCGAGGGCGTCGTGCGCCCGACACCCTGGTTCGACTTCACGCTCAACGCGACCTGGCAGGAACCGACCTTCCGCAACCTGCGCTATGCCGAACTCGGTACCGCCAACGGCCAGCCGACGTTGATCAACCGCGACTATTCGGGCAACCAGCTGCTCCGCGTGCCACGCCTCGCGCTGCGCGCCACCCCGGCGGTGACCCTGTTCGGCGACCGCCTGCGCGCGCAGGCCGATGTGGAATACTACGCCAAGCGCTATGCCGATGCCGCCAACATCTCGACGCTGCCAGCCTATACTGTGGTCAACGCGAGCGTCCGGCTGAAGGTCACCGAGAACATCCAGCTCTGGGCCTATGGCGACAATCTCACCAACACCATCGGCCTGACCGAGGGTAACCCGCGCGCGGGTGAGCTGACCAGCGGACAGGCCAACGATCTGCTGTTCATCGGCCGCCCGATCCTCGGCCGTAACTTCCGCTTCGCCGTGGACTTCAAGTTCTGATGCGTGGTGTCCGCCTTCTGCTCGCGGCGCTCGCCTGCGCCGTCATGCCCGCCCACGCGCAGGAGGCGGACCGCGCCGTCACCGGCGAGATCACCGGTGCCGATCACCAGACCTACAAGGCGATCCCGTTCGACGTCCCCGCGGGCGTCGAACGGATCACCGTCCGCCTGACCTATGACAAGGCCAACAAGACCGTCGTCGATCTCGGCATCTTCGACCCCGAGCGCTTCCGCGGCTGGAGCGGCGGCACCCGCGACCGCTTCACCCTGAGCGCAAGCGACGCCACCCCGGGCTACCTCCCCGGCGCACTTCCCGCAGGCCGCTGGCACGTCCAGTTCGGCGTGCCCAACGCGCGCAAGGACGCCCGCAGCGCGTATCGCGTCGAGATCTTCTTCGACCGTGGCACGGTCCGCAACGCCAGCGCCGCGATCGCCGACGCGCCGCTCAGGACCGGCCCCGGCTGGTATCGCGGCGATCTGCACATGCACAACGCGCATTCGGACGGCAGCTGCGACAGCCAGGCAGGCAAGCGCGTCCCCTGCCCGCTCTACCGCACCGTCGAAGCCGCGGCGCAAGCGGGCCTCGATTTCATCGCGGTCACCGATCACAACACCAGCTCGCATTTCTCCGCGTTGCGCGAGCTCCAGCCCTTCAACGACAAGCTGCTGCTGATCCCGGGTGCGGAGATCACCACCTTTGGCGGCCATGCCAATATCTTCGGCCAGTCGCGCTGGGTCGACTTCCGCGTCGGCAGCCCGACCGTTTCCGACATCGCCGCGCTGCAAAAGGATGTCGCGGCGGCGGGTGCGATCCTGTCGGTCAACCACCCCGCGCTCCCCTCGGGCGAGGCGTGCATGGGCTGCGGTTGGGTCTGGCCGGACACCGACTGGAGCAAGGTCACGGCGATCGAGGCGATCAACGGCCTCACCACCCAGCCGCCGCTCGCCGGGCTCGATTTCTGGTACGACAAGCTCAACCGCGGCTTCCGCATCACCGGCATCGGCAGCAGCGACAATCACGATCCCGCCGCCGCGCGTCCGGGCAGCGCGCCGATCGGCCGCCCGACCACCGTGGTCCATGCCCGCGATCTGTCTCAACCCGCGATCCTCGACGGCATCCGCGCGGGCAACGTCTTCATCGATGTCGAGGGCAGCCGCGACCGCATGCTCGACGTCGCCGTCATCTCGGGCAAGACGCGCGCCGCAATGGGCGAAACCGTCACCGCCCCTGCAGCCACGCTCTCAGTCGAGGCGCGCATCACCGGCATCCCGGCTGGAACCGTTCAGCTCATCGTCAACGGCAAGGAACACGCCCGCACACCGCTCACGCCCGCCACCCGCTTCACTATCCCCCGCGCCACCGCGTGCGGCTGGATCGCGATCAATGTCCTCGGCGCCGGGGACCGCAAGCTGCTGATCGGCAATCCCGTCTATATCGACTGCAAGGCGGCGCCCCGGCGCTGAGAGCCGGAGCGCCGCCGCACCCTCAATATTCGTCGTGCAACCGCACCCAGCTCATGGTGCCGCCGGTTTCGTTGCGGCCCTTGGGGGCAAGGTCGAGCCAGTTCATCGCGCCCATCAGCAGCTCGGTGCCGCGGTGATAGGTCGAATAGCTGTGGAAGATCTCGCCCGCCTCGTTCTTCGCGAACACGCTGACCCCGAACATGTCGGCGCTGCGCTGGATCGTCGTCAGCCCGTAATTGTAGCGCGCCGTCCCCGCCTCGCGCTCCTCGGCGGTGAACGAGACACAGAAGTCGTAGTTGAAGTCGTTCTCGCCCGACGACAGCCAGGGAAAGGTCCACCCCATCCGCGCCTTCGCCGCCTCGATCTGCTCAACCGGGGCGCGTGACACCGCGGCGAAGGCAAGATCCGCCTGCTCGAAATGCTGCCGCGCCGGATCGACATGATCCATCGTGTACGAGCAGCCCGGGCAGAGATGGTCTTTCCCGGGGGTCAGCATGAAGTGATAAACCGCAAGCTGGCTGCGATCCCCGAACAGGTCGCTCAGCGTACGCGGCCCGTCCGGTCCCTCGAACACATAGGTCTTCTCGACCCTGACCCATGGCAGTCCGCGCCGCTCGACGCGAAGTTCGTCGAGCGCGTGGGTCATCGCGCGTTCCTTGTCGAACAGCGCCTTGCGCGCGGACATCCATTCCTCGCGCGATACGATTTCATGTTGCATCGTCTTGCTCCTTCTCGGGGGAATCAACCGCGCCGGTTCAGCCAGGGCGGCAGGTGAAACAGGCTCATCAGCAGGTACATCGCGGTCATGCCGTCGACCGGCAGCAGCGTGACGCCCGCCGCGCAGATCGAAACCGGCGGCGCGTCGATCGCGCAGATCAGCGCCATCGCCGCGAACACCGGCGCCGCCGCCAGCCGCAGCCAATCGACTGGCGTCTGCTTGTCTGCGGTTGCTGGCCTTGCCATGTTCGCGTCTCCGTCGGTTCGATCTGAACCTAGGTCCACGCGGCGCCGGGGTGAGAGTTACAAGTGTGACGCGATTATGGACTCGCTGATCAACGCCGCCGCCCGTGCGCTCGCCAGCGGCAATCCGCTCGCCGCGCTCGACCGTGTCGCGCTGCGTGAAGATCCGCCCGCACTGGCACTGCGCGGCATCGCGATGGCGCAGCTCGGCGACCTCGCCCGTGCCCGCGAACTGCTGCGCCGCGCCGCCCGCGCCTTCGGCACCCGCGAGCCCGTCGCCCGCGCCCGCTGCATCGTCGCCGAGGCCGAGATCGCGCTGGTCTCCCGCGATCTCGGTGAGTCCATGCAGCGGCTCGACGACGCGCAGGCCACCCTCGAAGCCCATGGCGACCGCGCCAATGCGGGCCATGCCAGCTACCTGAAGGCGCGGCGGCTGTTGCTGATCGGCCGGCTCGACGCGGCCGCACGGACACTCGAGGCGATCGATCCGGCCGCGCTGCCCCCGGCCTCACGCGCCGCGGCCTGGCTCGTTGCCGCAGGTATCGCCATGCGCCGCATCGAAGCCGCCCCCGCCCGCGCCGCGCTCGATCGCGCGACAGCAGCGGCGGAGCAGGCCGGCATCCCCGCGCTCACCGTCGAAGTCCGCCACGCCGCCGATCGCTTCGCCGCACCCGCTGCCCGGCTGCACACACATCAAGGAGACGAACTGACCGATCTCGCCGGGGTTGAAAGGCTCCTTGCCTCGAGCACGCTCGTCATCGATGCCTGTCGCAATGCCGTTCGCGCGGGCGCCATCACCATCCCGCTCGGCAGCCGCCCGGTGCTCTTCACCCTCGCCCGCACCCTCGCCGAAGCCTGGCCCCGCGACGTGGCGCGCCTCGACCTGCTCCGGCGCGCATTCGGCGCGCGCGAGGCCGATGAATCGCACCGCGCCCGGCTCCGGGTCGAGATCGGACGGTTGCGTGCCGAACTCGATCCGCTGGCGCAGATCAGCGCCACCGAAGACGGCTTCATCCTGCAACCTCGCAGCGACCGCCCCGTCGCCCTCCTGATGCCGCCGCAGGACGAGGCGCATGCCGATATCCTTGCGCTGCTCGCCGATGGCGAGGCGTGGTCGAGCTCCGCCCTCGCCCTCGCGCTCGACGTCAGCCCGCGCACCGTCCAGCGCGCGCTTGAAGCGCTGGCGGCGTCGGGCAAAGCCGACGGCTTCGGCCGCGGCCGCGCGTGTCGCTGGATGGCGCGGCAGGTGCCGGGTTTCCCGACAAGCTTGTTACTCCCGGCGGTTCCGGGCGGCAGCTAATCCTCGTTCCGTAGACACGGAGCGACGACATGACCCTACCCTATACCGGCGGCTGCGCGTGTGGCGCGATCCGCTATTCGATCACGGGCGAACCCGCGGCGATGAACCTCTGCCAGTGCCGCAGTTGCCAGCGCGAAAGCGGAACCGGGCATGGCGCGCATTTGACCTTCGCCGGCGCGGCGGTGACGCTCACCGGCACCGCGACGCTGTGGGAAACCACCGGCGTCGACGGCACGCGCAAGCAGCGCGGCTTCTGCCCGACCTGTGGCGCGCCCGTCTTCATCGCCCTGCCCGACATGCCCCAGATCTTCATCATCAGCGCAGCCAGCCTCGACGATCCGTCGCGCTACAAGCCCGAAGTGGTGTACTGGACCAGCAGCGGCCATGCCTGGGATGCGCTCGATCCCGCACTGACGCGGTTCGACAGATTGCCGCCCGAACTCACCCCGGCGTCGACAGGAGACGATGCATGAAGCACGCAGCAGCCGAAATCCTCCGCGAATACGGACCCTTTCCCGGCGACGTCGGCGGGGTCAGCTTCGACGGCGCAAAGGTGTGGTTCGCCGCCGATGGGCGGATCAATGCGCTCGATCCCGACAGCGGCGCGATCACCGGCCGACTCGATGTCCCCGCCGATGCCGGCACCGCATTCGACGGCACGCATCTCTGGCAGATCGCCGAGACGATGATCCGCAAGGTCGATCCCGCCACAGGCGAGGTTCTCGGGAGCATCCCCGCGCCCGGCAATGGCGGCGACTCCGGGCTCACCTGGGCCGAGGGGTCGTTATGGGTCGGCGAATATCGCGCCGGTCGCATCCACCGGATCGATCCGGAGACGGGCGCCATCCAGCGCACGATCCAGTCCGACCGGTTCGTCACCGGCGTCACCTGGGTCGATGGCGAGCTGTGGCATGCCACCTGGCAGGATGACGAAAGCGGCTTGCGCCGCATCGACCCGGCCAGTGGCAAGGTCCTCGAACAGCTCGACATGCCCGCCGGCACCGGCATCTCCGGCCTCGAATCCGATGGCGCCGGGCGTTTCTTCTGCGGCGGCGGTGGAAGCGGCAAGGTGCGCGCAGTGCGCCGTCCGGGCTACGCCAGGGCCGCCTGAGGCCTTCTTCCTGCTTTGCTAATGCCGAACGCCGTCAATCGCCGTCGAAACCTAATGGCGCTGCCCGCTATCTGAAGCGGGCGGCGCACGGTGCGTTCGCGCCACGCGGCCGGTCTCGTGCCGCAGGACTCAACAGATGAGCGACGACCATGAAAGTCGCATCCCTCCTCCAATTGGCGCTGCTCGCGCTCGGAATCGTCAATCTCGCGCTCCTGCTCCACCTCAGCCGGCGGCAGCGCCGGCAGGCGCGGACCCACGCCGCGCTGGTTCAGCGGCTGTTGCACCGTCGGTCACGCCCGCTCCGCGACGGCGTATTTCCGGGCCGCTTTCGCTGACCAGCTTCTGGCATGCCATCGACGGCGCGCGTCGTACCTGACCCCTTCTCCCTCGGAGTCCCTGCCCATGTCGTACCGTTTCGCCCCGCCGCTTGCCGGCTTGGGGGCCACCGATCCGCGCCCGCTCAGCGCGCGCCACGCCGCCGACGCCTATGACGCCACCGGCGCCAACTATCTCCGCTATGCCGACGGCACCAACGATCGGCCGCTCGAATTCTCCAGCCGCTACGCCTTTGCCGACCGCACCCTATGGAGCCGGATCGAGGCGAGCCTGATCGCGCTCCACGCCAGCGGCCGCCGCGCGATCCGGGTCCTCGATATCGGCTGCGGGCCGGGCACCTGGACTCTGCGCACCGCGCGCCGCGCTGCAGAGCTGGGATTCACTGCGATCGAATGCCGCGGCATCGATCCCTCGCCCGGTATGATCGCGCTCGCCAAACAGGCAGCGGTCGGGGTGGAGAGTTCAACGATCGGTCTCACCTTCGAGGTCACGGACCTTCACTCCGCGCTGGCGTCCGAGGACGATCACGGCGCCGATCTGGTGCTGTGCCTCTATGGCGTCTTCAACCACCTCGCCGCACCGCTCCGCGCTTCCGCGGCTCAGGCACTGGCGCGGGTCAATGGCGGCACGCTGATCGTCACCGCGCGCAGCGTCGGCAGCCTGCCGACCATCTATGTCGCGGGGATCGAGCAGGCCGCGCATTATGTGCAGGACAATGACACCGATCGGATGGAGGTCGACCTCACCGACGGCACTCACCTCGCTTTCGACTCGCACCTCTTCCGGGCGCGCGAACTGGCGGCGCTGTTCGCTCCACACTGCCCGGTCCGCGAACTGACCGGGCTCGACCTGTTCCACAGCCGCTTCGTGTACAACCCGGCATGGAACCCGGCCGGCGCCAATGGCACTGAGACCGCCGACCGGCTTGCCCGGCTCGAACGGCTCTGCGCCGCGGACGAGGTGCTGATCGACAGCGCCGCGCACATCATGCTCGTGGCAGAGCCGCACCTTTAGTCCCTAGCGCTCCCACCCAACCGTCATCCCGGCCTCGTGCCGGGATCCACCGGGAGGCAAATGCCGGACTCGAGCCTCCTGCACCGCCCTGGAGACGCGGTGGCCCCCGGCACAAGGCCGGGGTGACGGATGACGAAGGATCGAGGGCGACTCCGGACCCAAACAACTTTCCTACACGCTCGGGATGCGCCTATCCTCGCTGCCGGCCCCGGCCCGCTCTTTGACAGCTTGAAACCCGATCTGCCCCGCGCACGCGTGGCAGTGTGACCTTTGGGACGTTTCGCGCGCCGCGCGTGACTCTTTCCCAATGTTCTATTATTGTTCCGGCATGGCGACGGCCCCGCTTCTCGACCTGCCCCCGCGGCCGCTGCGCTGGCTGTATCTCGATCTCAACAGCTTCTTCGCCGCGGTCGAGCAGCAGTTGAACCCCGAATTGCGCGGCAAGCCGATCATCGTCGCCCCGGTCAGCAGCGACACCACCGTCGCCATCGCCGCGTCGGTTGAAGCGAAGAAGTTCGGCATCGGCACCGGCACGCCTGTCTGGGAAGCAAAGCGCCTGTGCCGCGATCTGATCGTGACACCGGGCCAGCACGAGAAATATGTCGAGTTCCACAATCTGATCGTCGAGGAGATCTGGAAGCACATCCCGGTCACCGCGATCGGCTCGATCGACGAGGTCGCGTGCCGCCTGCTCGATAATGAGAATGATCCCGAAACCGCGATTGCGCTCGCCAAACGGATCAAGGCGGGAATCCGCGCCAATGTCGGCGAATGCCTGACCAGCTCGGTTGGCATCGCGCCCCCGCTAGCTCGCGAGGGGTATGCCAGCAGCGGT
>CAZBYE010000105.1:0-10553 GCA_964496045.1 uncultured Stakelama sp. | reverse complement strand
CTCGAGCTCTCGATCAGGCGCAGGCTGGTGGTGCCGACCGCGATCACCCGGCCACCCGCGGCGCGGACGGCGTTGAGCCGATCGGCGGTTACGGCGTCGATCCGGCCCCATTCGGCGTGCATGCGATGATCGTCGGTATCGTCTGCCTTGACCGGCAGGAAGGTGCCCGCGCCGACATGGAGGGTCAGGGTGGTATGCCCGATTCCCGCGGCTTCGAGCGCCGACATGAGATCGGGCGTGAAGTGAAGCGCCGCGGTGGGAGCGGCGACCGCGCCCGGCTCGTTCGCGAACATCGTCTGATAGTCATCGGCGTCGCGCGCATCGGTGGGGCGTTTGGCGGCGATATAGGGCGGCAGCGGCATACGTCCGACGCGCTCGAGCAGCAGTTCGACTGGCTCGTCGCCGGAGAAGAACAGGGTAAAGCTACCGTCATCGTGGCGGGCTTCGGCGATCGCGGTGGCGCCGTTGCCGAAGTCGATCGTCTCGCCAACGCGCAGCCTTTTGGCGTTGCGGATGAATGCGATCCAGTGGCGCGGTCCCTCGCGCTTGTGGAGCGTGGCGCCGATTCTGGCCTCGCCGCGGACCCCCTCAAGTTGGGCCGGGATGACGCGGGTATCGTTTAAGACGAGCAGGTCACCGGGTGCCAGCAGCGCGGGCAGTTCGCTGACCGTGCGGTCCTCCATACATGCACCGTCGAGCAACAGGAGCCGCGCCGAATCGCGCGGTGCGGCAGGCCGGAGCGCGATCCGCTCGGGCGGCAGCTCGAAATCGAACAGATCGACGTTCATTGGGTTTCAGCGCCCGGCCATACCGGGCGATCCGTCACTTCTTGCCGGGGCCGGGCGGCAGCGCTGCGGGTTGCTCGACCGGGGCGGGCGGCGGCGGCGGGGTATAGGCCGGCGGATTGTCCGCGGCGATATAGGCGTGGACGATCTTCGCCGGGTTCACAGGCGGCTCGCCACGCGGGATCGCATCGACATATTGCATCCCGTCAAGCACGCGGCCGAACACCGTATATTTCTGGTCGAGGCCGAGCCGCGGCACGAACATGATGAAGAACTGGCTGTTGGCGCTGTCCTCGCTCTCCGCGCGCGCGGCCGAAACGGCGCCGCGGACGTGCGGGAGGTAATTGAATTCCTTGGTGAGATCGGGCTGTTCCGAGCCACCGGTGCCATCACCCTTGGGATCGCCACCCTGCGCCATGAAGCCTTCGATCACCCGGTGGAAAGGAAGGCCGTCATAGAATTTCTTGCGGGTGAGTTCCTTGACCCGCTCGACCATTTTGGGCGCCACATCGGGGCGCAGCCAGACGGTCACGCGACCGCCGGTCGACAGATCGAGGATCCACAGATTCTCCTTGTCGGTCGTGGCGGGCGCAGGCGCACGGCCAGCAGGGCCGGGCACATATTGCGCGCTCGCCGGCAGGGCAAAGAGCGAGGCCACAAAGGCAAGCATCAAGGCAACAAAACGCATCGATATCCTCACGGGACAGGAAGTTGCAGCGGCTTAGAGCAATTCGCGCGCGGCGGCAAAATGATTGCGCCGGGTGGCAGAAATACGGCCCTATGAACCTTTTCGACCGATCACCTCGACCCGCGCTGCGACCTCGTCGCGCACGATCGGCGGCACGAACTTGCCGATCTCGCCGCCGAACATCGCGATTTCCTTGACCAGCCGGCTGGCGATCGGCTGCAGCGAGACGTCGGCCATCAGGAAGACCGTCTCGATCCGGCTGTTCAGCTGCTGGTTCATCCCGGCCATCTGATACTCGTACTCAAAGTCGGCGACCGCGCGCAGGCCGCGAACGATCATGCTCGCGCCTTCGCGCTCGGCGAAGTCCATCAGCAGCGAATCGAAGCTGACGACATGAATTTCGCCGCTGATGCCCTCGACCTCGCGCTTCACCATCTCCATCCGTTCCTCGACGGTGAACATCGGGTTCTTCGACGGATTGGTGGTGACGCCGATGACGAGCCGGTCGACCAGCTTCGCGCCGCGGCGAATGATGTCCATATGGCCAAGGGTGATCGGATCGAAGGTGCCGGGATACACGCCGGTGCGGATGGTCATGTCATGGACTCCCTGAGGAATTCAGCGGTCGCGCTCGAGCACGTAGCGCGCGATGTCGCGAAGCAGGTCGGCCTCTGTGCCGAAGGCGTGGAGGTGTTCGATCGCCTGGGCGACGAGCAGCCGGGCCTGTTCGCGTGCGCGGTCGGCGCCGAGCAGTGAGAGGAAGGTTTCCTTCCCCGCGTCGGCGTCCTTGCGCAGTTTCTTGCCCGCGGCTTCCTCGTCCCCTTCGACATCGAGCAGGTCGTCGGCGATCTGGAAGGCAAGCCCGATGTCGCGTGCATAGCCACGGAGCCCGGTGCGTCCTTCCGGCGGGACGCGGCCCAGGATCGCGCCAGCCTCGACCGACCAGGCGATCAGTGCACCGGTCTTGAGCGCCTGGCAGCGGGTGACGGTGGCGAGATCGAAGCTCGACTGCTCCGCCACCAGATCCATCATCTGTCCGCCCGCCATACCCGCGGGGCCGGCGGCGCGGGCCAGTTCCGCGATCAGCTCGGCGCGCACGAACGGGTCGGCATGCGTGGCGGGATCGGCCAGCACCTCGAACGCGAGCGCGTGGAGGCAATCGCCGGCGAGGATCGCTGTCGCCTCATCATAGGCACGATGAACCGTCGGCTTGCCGCGGCGCATGTCGTCGTCGTCCATCGCCGGCAGATCGTCATGGATCAGCGAATAGACATGGATGCACTCGACCGCGGTAGCGGCGCGTGCGGCGCAGGCGGGGCTGACCGCGAACAGGCTGGCGCTGGCGACGGTGAGCAGGGGGCGGAGCCGCTTGCCGCCGCCGATCGCGGCGTGGCGCATCGCCGCATAGAGCTGCGCGCGGGAATCGCCGGGAACGGGCAGCAGCAGATCGAACTGACGGTCGATCTCATCCGCCACGTCACGCATCGCCGATTCGAGCGTGAGGCTGGCGTGGACCATCGTCCGGGTCATCCGGCCGCGAAGGGAGTGGCGCCGGTGACGCGGCCATCGGCGTCGGCGCGGATCGCTTCGATCCGGGCTTGTGCGGCGTCGAGCCGGGCGGCGCATTGCTGGCGCATCGCGTCGCCGCGTTCGTAGAGCGAGATCGCCTCGTCAAGCAGGGCGTCGCCGCTTTCGAGGCGGGAAACGATTCGTTCGAGTTCTTTCAGCGCGTCCTCGAACGAAAGCGCGGCGATGTCGGTCCCCTCGGTCATGGCGTCGCTATGCGCTGTGGGCGGAACCAATTCAACCTCCCGCTATTGCCATGCCGTTCCTACATTGCCCGCGAAGGAGACCTGCCATGTTCATCAGCATCAACCCGGCGACCGGCGAGGAGGGCGCGCGTTTCGAGGCGCTGGACGATGACGGAATCGAAGCGGCGCTGGTGCGGGCGCAGGCGGCGTTCCGGTCGTGGCGGGTGAGCGAAATCACTCAGCGGATGGCGCTGCTGGAGGCAATCGCCGACCAGTTCGAGGCGAACAAGCAGCATCTGGCGGAGACCGCGACGCTGGAGATGGGCAAGACGCTCGTCTCAGCTGTCGCCGAGGTCGAGAAGTGTATCGCGGGCTTCCGGCACTATGCCGCGAAGGGGGCGGAATATCTGGCGCCGGTCGAGACGAAGACGGCGAGCGGGCGTGCCGTCGGGCATTGGCTGCCACTCGGGCCGATCCTCGCGGTGATGCCGTGGAACTTTCCCTATTGGCAGGTGGTGCGCTGGCTCGCGCCGACGATCCTCGCGGGCAATGTCGGCCTGCTCAAACATGCATCGCTGACTCAGGGCTGCGCGGCGCTGATTCAGCAGATGGTGAGCGCTGCAGGCGCGCCCGACGGGGTGTTCCGGAATCTGCCGATCACCTCGGACAAAGTGTCACGGATCATCGCCGACAAGCGGGTGGTCGCGGTGACACTGACCGGTAGCGAGGGCGCGGGCGCCAAGGTCGCGGAAGCCGCGGGCCGGGCGCTCAAGAAGGTGGTGCTCGAGCTGGGCGGGTCGGACCCGTTCATCGTCATGCCCTCGGCCGATCTCGATCTGGCGGTGAAGACCGCGGTCAAGGCGCGCGTCCAGAATGCGGGACAAAGCTGCATCTGCGCCAAACGGATGATCGTGCACGCGGACGTGTACGACGCGTTCCTCGAGAAATTTACCGCTGCGATGCTGGCGGTGAAGATCGGTGATCCGACGAAGGACGGAATCGAAATGGGCCCCCTGTCGAGCATCGAGCAGCGCGATACCGTGCTGGAACAGGTCGCGCGGGCGACCGCTGACGGCGCAACGCTAACCGGCGGCGAGAAGATCGAGCGCGACGGGGCGTGGATGACTGCAGGCGTGCTGACTGGCGTCGATCCAGATGCCGATTTCGCGCAGGAGGAAATCTTCGGGCCTGTCGCGATGGTGTTTCGCGCCGACAATATCGACGCGGCGATTGCGCTGGCCAATGACGTTCCGTTCGGGCTGGGGTCGAGCGCGTGGACGACTGATCAGGCAGAAATCGACCGCTTCGTCCGCGACATTGAAAGCGGGATGACCGCGGTGAACCAGCTGCTCGCCTCGACGCCCGAGGCGCCGTTCGGCGGGGTCAAGCTGTCAGGCCATGGCCGTGAGCTCGGGCCATGGGGACTGCACGAGTTCATGAACCTGAAAGCGGTGATGCTGGCGGAATAGGTTGGGCGAGGCCGGTCGGTCGCGCCTTTGACATTCGATTTCTGGTGTCATCGCCTGAAAGCCGATATTCCGGAAACGACCCATTGCAGTCGTTCGCTATTGCCGGGACCTTTGATGCGTCAAGCTATGCCTATCAGCTATAAGGTCGAAGTTCCGAGAATGGACACGCTTAGCATCATTGTCGCGGCACCCATTCCGCCAGAACTATGTCGGGACATCACAGCTGAGATTCTTCGAGTGGAGGAACAAGATATTTCGGCGTTCGATGTCGATCATAAAGTCGAACACGGCGATGAAAACGCGAGAATCCGTATAGTTTATAAAAGGTTGCGAGGTGATTTCGCGTTTGAATTTAGGTTGTGGTCCGGCGGTGCGCATTTTTTCACTTTAGAGCGTGATTTTGCCGAAGAGTTCTCGCGGCGGTCAGGAGCGCCGTGCGCGATCGACACGCCGGACGGGAACCCCTTCACTTGGATTCTCTTTACACCCGGAGCAGCAGCGAAAGTGATCGAGGTCGACGATAACTATAGCATTATTCGACCGCTGAGCTGACCCGGCCGACTACAGTTGGTCCGCTTCCCACCCAATTCCCGGTCGTTGCACACTCAGCGTGCTGCGCCAGAAGCTGCCCGGCTGCAAACGATCCCAATTGCAGACGCTAATACGGTGAAGTAACAATTCTCATGAAGCGGATGAGTGTATTCGGACCACTATCGTGTTCGCTGCTTCTGTCTTGCGGCGAGCCTGAAGCGACTGGGCCAACGCACTGGCGGGTTGCGGTCGCCGGCAATTCGGCGTGCCTGGCGGAATTGACGGTGGCGATGGGCGGCAAAGGGGTACGCATCGCGCGGTTGCCAGAATGGAATCGCGGGCTTGGTGTCATGGAGTTTGGACCTGTGCCCACGCATGAGGTTGAGAAACTGTCCGAGGCGGTTCGAGCATCGGGATGCGCTACATTGCGGCAACGTCGCCCAAGCTGCTCCAGTGACTATTCCGACGTGCTTGTCTGCTAGCCATCCGGTTGCGGTCACTCAGTCAGTGCCCGAAACCTGACAAATATCGGGAGCGCAATTCGCGTCGCCTAGACGCTGGCGTCCGCTGCGATCTCGATCAGCAGATCCTTGCGGCTGAGCTTGCCGATCATCGTCTTGGGCAGCTTTTCGCGGATCACCACGGCATCGACGCGTTCATGCTTGCCGAGCTGGGGGTTGAGCCAGTCGCGCAGCGTGTTGCCTGTCACCGCTTCGGCATCGTCATTGAGGGAGACATAGGCGCGCGGGGTCTCGCCGCGATAGGAATCGGGCATGCCGACCACCAGCGCCTCCTTCACCGCAGGATGGCGGTAGAGCACATCCTCGATATGCTTGGGGAAGACCTTGAACCCGGCGACCGCGATCATGTCCTTGAGGCGATCGACGATCTTGATGAACCCGTCATCGTCGATCTGGCCGACATCGCCGGTGCGCAGCCATTTCTGGCCGGCGGCATCGACGGTGAAGGTGCTGTCGTCGGTTTCGGGCCGCTCCCAATAGCCCTGCATCATCTGCGGCCCGGCAAGCACGATCTCGCCCGGCTCGCCCTCGGGGGCTGGCTTTGACGGATCTTCCTTGTCCACCAGCCGTACATGGGTGGCGATGATCGGCTGGCCGATCGTCCCCGACTTGCCCTCGGCGACATAGGGGTTGGCGGAGACCACGCCCGAGCTTTCGGACAGGCCATAGCCTTCGATCAGCTTGGCCCCGGTTGCCGCCTCGAACCGGGTCTTGAGTTCGGCGGGAAGCGGCGCGCCGCCCGAGATGCAGTAGTTGAGGCTCGACCAGTCGGTCGTTGCCGAGTTGGGATGATCGAGCAGCGCCTGGAACATCGTCGGCACGCCGGGGAGCGCGAGCGGACGGGTGCGCGTGATCGCGGCGAGCGCCTGCGCCGCATCGAAGCGCGGGAGCATCACGATCTCGCCGCCGGTGATGACCGTGCGGTTGAGCACGCAGGTATTGGCAAAGACATGGAAGAAGGGCAGCACGCCCAGCACCTTGTCCTTGGTCGTGCCCAGTTCCGGGTCGAGCTTCGCCACCTGCCGCGCATTGGCGGTCAGGTTCTGATGCGTGAGCATCGCGCCCTTGGGCACGCCGGTGGTGCCGCCCGTATATTGGATCAGCGCGAGGTGCGTTTCGGGGTCGATCGACGCGGTCTCGCATGCGCCGTCGTTCGCGATCAGCTTGGAGAAGGCGATGATGCGCGGATCGTTGGGCTTCTCCGCGACTTCCTTGGCCTTGAACCAGCGGTAGAGCAGCGACTTGGCCGGCGGCAGCGCACCCGCGACCGAGCCGACCACCAGCCGCTCGAGGCTGCTTGCCTCCAGTACCTTCAGCGCGGTGGGGAGGAGGGCGGTGGCGCTGATCGTGAACAGCAGGCGGGTGCCTGAATCCTCGACCTGGGCTTCGAGTTCCTCGACCGAGTAGAGCGGTGAGAAGTTGACCACCGTCGCGCCGAGCTTGAGGATGCCGTAATAGGCCGCGACATAATGCGGGACGTTGGGCAGGAACAGACCGATGCGGTCGCCCGGACCATAGCCCAGCGCCTTGAGGCCACAGGCGACGCGGTTGGCGCCGTCGAGCGTCTCGGCATAGCTGTAATGCCGACCCATGAAGTCGAGCAAAGGCGCGTTGCCCATCCGCCGGGCGGACTCATCGAAAGCCGTAGCCATCGACAATGGCGGGAGGTGCTGGTCCCAGGGGCCGGGGTGACGATAGGCGCTGCGCCAGACCTGCTCGGGATCACTCATTTACACGAATGTAAGCAAGTCGCGGGGCGTGTCAACGCCGCGGAAATCAGCGGCCCCCGCCCTTCGCGGTCCAGGTATAGAGTACCGAAACGGCCATGATGCCGAAGTTGATCGCCGCCTGGAATTTCCGGGGCGCGGTGTCGGTGACGTCGTGCGTGAGAATCTGGATATTGGCCGAATGACCGGGCATCGCGGTGAGCGCCAGCAAGGCGGCCCCGCCGCTGGCGAGCGCGACCCTGCGCTTGCTGAACCTGTCCATCTTACGCGGCCTCCCAATGCCGCGGGTCATTACGCACGGGTCGGCTGAACGGCAACTGAATTGCCCGCGAATCAGGCGGCTTTGATCGCAGTACGAACGCGGTCGCGCCCGCCGGATTTGGCGGCGAACAGCGCGGTGTCGGCGGCGCGATAGAGCGACTTCCACTCGGATTCGGTGCCGAGCGAACCGGTGGCGGTGCCGATGCTGGCGGTCACCCGCAGATCGAACGGCATCCGCGTCGCGCGCAGACGGTTGAGGAGGGTGTTGGCGTCGACCGGCTCGGCCATTTCGGTGATAATCGCAAACTCTTCGCCGCCGAAGCGCGCGATCAGCGCGCCGGTGGGCGCAATCGTCCGCAGCGTGCGCGCGACGACGCGCAACACTTCGTCCCCGCCATCATGACCAAGGGTATCGTTGACCTGCTTGAAATGGTCGAGGTCGAGGACGAGCAGTGTTTGCGCGCCTGGCCGGCCGATCGCCTGCGCGAGGAACGACCGGCGGTTGAGCAGGCCGGTGAGCGGATCGGTGTCGGCAAGGCGGCGTGCGACGGTTTCGGCGGCCACCGCGGCGTCGCGCTCATGGGTGAGCAGGCGGATGCGATAGGCGATTGCGACCGAGGAGATCAGCGCCTCCGCCGCCATCGACAGGATCGTTGAGTTATCGAGCCAGAAGTTCCAGCGGATCAGCCCGAGATTGGCGAGGACGCGCAGGCTGGCGGCGAAGATTGGCAGCGCCCATGCGAGCGCGAACAGCCAGAGGAAGTTGGATCGTCCACGCCAGGCGCTCCACAGCGTCGCGGACACACAGATCAGGACACCGAAAAATACCCAGGAATAGACACGGTCGACCAACTGGATGCCGATCGGCGCCAACATCACGAAGAAGACCCCGGCGCAGATCAGCACGGCGACGGTCGTGCGGATCAGCAGCCGCAACCGCGGGCCGAACACATGCTCTTCGAAAAAGGCGCGCGCGAACAGAAGTGCTGAGGAACAGGCGAGGGTGAGCAGGAGGTAGTTGAGGCGAAGCCGGTCGTTGTTGGCGATGTCCGGCACCACCCATGCCATCGCGCCCGATGAGGTGAAGGCATAGGCCATCAGCGCTGCGACCATCAGGCAGTAAGCGAGCTGAAACCGGTACCGGAGCGAGGCCCAAAGCGCGAGATTGTAGATCAGCAGCGCGAGGGCGAGGCCGCCAAAGCCGGCGTAGATCGCCCCCATCATCAGGTTGGCGCGGTCGCTCCCCGCCCGGGTCGCGATCCGTGGGCCAATGACGATTCCGCGCAGATTTCCTGCGCCCTCGACATGCCACATCAGCCGCTGAACCGGCGAATGAACATGGGGAATGGGATATTCGACGATCGCCCCGAGCTGAATGCGCCTTGTGATCCCGCGATTGTCGTCCGCCATCGTCCGGGTCTGGCCGTCGGCATAGAGGACATGGAGCGCGAGCCGCTGTTGCCAGACGCTGCCGAGCCGCGCGACGAGCGGATCGTCGAAGGACGAGCTCCGGTTGATCGTGTTCGTGATCACCCAATAGTCGCCGGGTCCGAAGGCCGTCTGACTGGTCTTGCAATCGAATCGCTGCGGTTGACGAATCAACCGGGCAGGGTCGTCGCCCGGTTGCGCGCGCAGCACGCACACGCTGAGCGGCTGGCCGACCTGACCGGCGCCGAGATTTGCGATTTGCGCGCGCGCGGGGGCCGCGAGCAGCATCAGCGCCGCGAACAGCGTTCCAAGGAGGGCGGCAAAGCCACGAACCATGTGCGAAATCTAGGCCCGGTAGGAGAACAACTGGTAAAGATAACGGTGCGTTAGGACCGATTCTTTCGCTTCGGAAACCAGCTCAACCATCGCTGCGGCGGTCGTAACGGTCGCGATTGGCATAAATGGCAGTGAGGTTTCCCGCTGCCCATGCGCCGAGCTTGATCACCGGCTCGGAGAGCGAATGACCAAGATCGGTGAGCCGGTACTCGACCTGTGGCGGCACAGTCGGATGAACGGTTCGAGCGACCAGTCCGTCGCGCTCCAGCGCCTTCACCGTGCGCGTCAGCATCTGCTGAGAGATGCCATCGACCGCGCGCTTGAGTTCGTTGAAGCGGTGCGGGCGCTCGCGCAGTGTCATCACGACGAGCACGGTCCATTTGTCGCCGACGCGGGCGAGGATGCCGGTGATCGTCTGGCATTCGCGGCGTCCGGGTGCGTGGAGGGTCATATCGGTGTGACCTGGCCTCAAAAATATGCGTTCTTGGCGGGTTGAGGGTGGTTACATAGCTGGTCCTGGTCACAAATCCAGACTGAGGACATGACCATGAACCTGCTTCATCTCGACTCCAGCATCCAGGGCGAAGGCTCGGCGAGCCGTGCCGTGAGCGCCGCGGCCGTCGAACGGTTGCGTGCGGAGAACCCCGCGATCACGACCGTCTATCGCGATCTCGTCGCGCAGCCGTTGCCGCATCTGACGCTCGATGTTCTGGCCGATCCTGCGGCCAATGCCGAATTGCAGGCCTTCCTCGCGGCTGACATCGTCGTGATCGGTGCGGGCTTCTACAATTTCAGCATCCCGAGCCAGCTCAAGGCGTGGCTGGACCGTATCCTGATCGCTGGCCAGACCTTCAGCTATGGGCCGGAAGGGCCGCAAGGGCTGGCCAGCGGCAAGCGCGTGATCGTCGCGCTGGCGCGGGGCGGGTACTATGGCGAAGGCGCGCCGGGCGCGGCGCACGAGCATGGTGAGACCTATCTCAAATCGGTGCTGAGCTTTATCGGGATCGTCCCCGAGTTCGTCGTCGCCGAGGGACTGGCTCTGGGTGAGGAGGCCCG
>CAZBYE010000104.1:0-10579 GCA_964496045.1 uncultured Stakelama sp. | reverse complement strand
GGGGCCGCCGCCCACATGTCCCTTCATCAAAATCACAATGTCAAAGAGCGACAAAAACCGACGCACTGCCTAACCCCTCTTACCGGGGCGACCTGTGCGCCTTGCTTTTGGTGACCGTAGAAGCGAACCGTGTGGTGCACCGCTGCGGTGGAGTGGCTTCTATGCCCGACCTTCAGATCGGTCAACAAGGTTTTTGCATTTTTGTTTCAAATACGCTGAAACCCGCAGAAATCCGCCGTTTACGGGGTATCAACAGGTGACAGGCATACCCTCTGCATGACCGAATCAACCGCCGAATCGCCGAAACAGGGCCGTGAATCACTCCGCGATCAGGTGCGCAGCGCCGTGATCTGGCGTTCGGGCACCCAGATTCTGGGCCAGATCATCGCGTGGGCGTCGACCTTCCTCGTAATCCGGATGCTCGATCCCAGCGATTATGGCCTCTTCGCCATGACTCAGGTGATCCTGGTCCTGCTCAACATGCTCAACGGCTATGGCCTCGCCAGCGCGATCATCCAGAAGCCCGATGTCGACGACCGCGCGGTCCGCCAGCTGTTCGGGATGCTGCTGCTGCTGAACTTCGGTCTGGGCGCCGCGCAGTTCCTGATGGCTCCGCTCGCCGCAGCCTATTACCGGCAGGATGTTGTCGCCGATCTGCTGCGGGTGCAGGCGCTGCTCTATATCGCGACCCCGTTCATCGCGCTTCCCTATGCATTGCTCGCGCGGGCGATGGACTTCCGCAAACAGGCGCAGGTGAACCTCATCTCCGCGACCGCGGGCGCGTTCGCGGCGCTTGGCGGTGCCTATGCGGGCATGGGCGTATGGACGCTGGTGCTCGCGCCGCTCGTTCTGTTCAGCACGCGCGCGATCGGGATGACCTGGGCCGCGCGCTCGCTGATGTGGCCGAGCTTCGACTTTCGCGGCGCCGGGGGAATGGCGCGCTATGGCGGGCTGATGGCGGCGGGCCAGCTCTTCTGGTTCGTGCAGAGCCAGGCCGATGTGTTCATCGCCGGTCGCCTGTTCGATCCGCACTGGCTGGGCATCTATACCACCAGCCTGTTCCTGACCCAGATCCTCGTCCAGAAATTCATCCCCGCGCTGAATGAGGTCGCCTTCTCGGCCTATTCCCGGATGCAGCATGATGCGGCGGGCGCGACGATCGCCTTCGCCAAGTCGGTGCGGCTGATCATGGTCGCAGCGATGCCCTTCTATCTGGGGCTTGCCGCCACCGCCGAACCCCTGGTGCATGTCGCACTGGGCGAAAAGTGGATTCAGGCGGCGCCCGTGGTCCAGATCCTGTCGCTCGCCATGCCTTTCATGACGCTTCAGATCCTGTTCGCTGCCGCGACCGATGCGCGCGGGCGTCCGGGAATCGGCGCGCAGATCTCAGCGATCGGCGCGTTCCTGCTTCCCGCGGCGTTCCTGATCGGTGTGCAATGGGGGGTCATCGGACTGTCGCTGACCTGGATCGCGGTGTGGCCGGTGTTCCTTGCGATCACCGCAGCGCGCAGCCTGCCGGTGATCGGCCTGTCCTGGCGTGACTGGATCGCGTCTTTCGCGCCGCCGGTCACTGCGGCGATGGCGATGGCACTCGCCGTCGTGCTGATCGATCGCATGCTGCCGCCGCTCGGTCCGCTGCCTCACCTCCTCCTGCTCAGCGCGGCGGGTGCAGCGATCTATGGCGCGTGGCTCTGGTTCTTCGCGCGCACGACGGTCGAAGACGCGATTGGCATGATCCGGCGCTGAGCCGAATCAGGCCGACTGTATATAGGCGCGCATCTGCGCCGCCTCCGCTTCGATCCGCTCGATCCTGTATTTCACCAGATCGCCGATCGACACGAATCCGAGCAGCGCGCCTTCCTCCACCACCGGAAGGTGACGGATTCGCCGCTGGGTCATCAGCGACAGCGCGGCGAGCACCGGTTCGTCGCGCGTCACGCTGATCACCGGCGTGGTCATCGCGCCGCGGACTTCGCGGTCGAGCGCTGCCGCCCCGTCCTGCTCGAGGCAATGAATCACGTCGCGTTCGGAAAAGATGCCTGCGACCATGCCGTTCTCGACCACCGGCACCGCGCCGATTCGCTTTGCGGCGAGCAGCGCAACCGCATCGCGCACGGTGATCCCGCCGCTCACGGTTATGACATCCTGCCCCTTCCCGCTCAGGATTGCTGCGATCGTCATCGTCAGGGTCCTTTCGTGCCAGAGGCGATTGAGATTCCCACGTTTCGGCCCCAAATGAAAGGGTATGAAGCCCGATCTCGACGACCCGAATGGCATAAAGCCTGACCACGCCCCGCTCGCCTGGGTCCGCTACCGCCGGATCTTCGGGATCGTTGCCGCCGTCGCAACCCTTTCGGCGATCGTGGCCATCATCGCACTCTACATCACGATCGGCGAGTTCCAGCTTCACGCCTCGATCGCAATGGCGATCGGCATCGGCGTTTCGGTGCTGCTCGGCGGCGGGTTGATGGGACTCATCTTCATGAGCTCGGGCACCGGCCATGACGAGCGCTCGCGCGACGCGACCGACCGCGATCGTCGCCGCTAGCACCCGCGCGAAAGCGCAGCCGCGAGGTTACCGCTTGAGCGTGTAGCTGAGGGTGGCCGTGCCGTTGTCCGGCACCTCAAGCGGCAGTACCCAGCCGCCGGGGCCGCGTTCGATTCCCGCCGGCTTGTCGGCGAGATCGTGGGGGACGATGATCTGGGCCGTCACCGGTACATTTCGCGCATTGGTGATGTCGACGCGCCATTCCTGCCGATCCTTCGTCTCCTTCACACGGGTCAGCGTCCACTGGACGTCGGGACTACTGCCGAGCTTCAGTTCCACCGCCTCGCCCACAGCCAGATCGGCGACATCATCGCGGCCGGCGAGCAGGCGGCGGCTTGCGACCGTCTCGAACAGTGACAAGCTGCCCGCAGGCAACGGCACGCCCAGACCCTGCTCGCGCGTGTTGGTCGAGCGCAGCAGGAACGGCATCGGCCGTGGTGTCGCCTGCCCGGTTGCGACATTGGCGCGGTAGACGCGGTCGAACCGCGCATCGGGCTGGACGATCATCGCCACCTGCTTCTGGCTCTGCGCAGCAACGGTGACCCGCATCGGCACGCGATAGAGTTTAAGGTCCCCCAGCGCCTCGGCTTGTGCCTGAGCGCCCTCGGCGACGGCGACGGTTTCGTTCGCGACCGGTGCCGGCGGCGGAGGCGGCGGTGCGGGCATGGCGTAGTCCGCCGACACGACCGAAATCGGCGAGGGTGATTCCCGGCGCGTGCGCGCCATGCGAGTGCCCGTCACCACAATGCTGCCTTCGTCAGCACCACCCGCCCCGAAATTGCGTTCACGCTTCTCGCGCTCGCGACGTTGCTTGCGGGTTTCGAAACTTCCCGGCGCGTTGCGACCCACCGCATCGAACCGCGCCAGGTCCACCCCGCGCGGCATCGGTAGTCGCTCGAAGTCGCGGCGAGGATGGGTGCTGGTCGTATCGATCGGCCAGCATTGCAGGTTGAGCGCGGACGCGGGCGGCGGCGGGGGCGGCGCGTTGGGCCGCTTGTTGGGCTTGCCCGCGATCACCTGCAGCCGCGCATCGCGAAAGCTCTGCTGCCCGCCATTGGCGACGGTCAGCCAGGCGAACAGCCCCATCTTCTTGCCGTCCGGCGCCATGTTGCCGACATAGTTGGCCGACCAGTCGAATCCCTGCGCCATATAGGTCAACTGGATCGTCGCAGTGACGGCGCGGTCGCTGCGCGTCAGGATCGAGAGCGTCGGCCGCGCGGTGAGCGTGTCGGGCACGCCGGGATAGATCATTCGTTCGGGCAGCCCCGAACAGCGCAGCGCCTCGAACCCCTCATCGGTGCGGATCAGCACGCCGCCATCGGGGCCCGACTGGATGATCGCGCTCTGCTCGCGCATCCGGCCCGTCGCCGGATCGGTGCGGCGGATGAGCACGCGGCGCTTCAGATAAGCGTCGACCAGCCCGGCAGGGGAAATCAGCCGCGCATCGCGATTCTTCTCGCGCACGCCCGAGGGCAGGCCCGTGACGATCGCGGTTTCGGGGAGCAGCCCTTCGGCGACATTCTCGAACCGAAGCTGGCTTTCGCCCTTGGGCAGGGTGATCGTCCGCGTCTCAGTGATCAGCGCATAGCCGCCCGGCCAGCCCGCGCGCATCATGCCGGCGTCGCGATAGGGATCGCGATAGATGGTCACTGCTACGTCCGACACGTCGGTCGACGTCACGGTCTGCCCCCCCGCATGCGCCAGCGAGGGCAGACATAGCATCAGGAGCAGGAGCCAGCGCATCGGCCGCTCAGTACCGCGTGTCGAAGGTCGCTATCAGGTCGGCGCTGGCATTGGCCGCGACCGGCACTTTCCATTCCACGCGATCCGCTGAGACGCGCTCGCCGGTGATGCTCTGGTCGGTGATCTTCACATCGCCCCACAGGCCATCCTGCGCCAGATCGACGGTAACCGGCGTATCGCGCGCATTGCTCACCGTATAGCGCATCCGCGTGCGCCAGCGGCGGTTGGACAGCTTGGTCCGCTCCTCCACCACCACCTTGACCTTGACGTCGAACGCCTCGCCGGTGCGGATCGACATCGACGATCCCATCGGGGTGTGACCGATGCGGTTTTCGCCGATGAACTGGGGATCGCCGCGCGCGTCGCGCATATAGACGCGGACCGTCCCGGCCGGGAGCTGGTCGCCCAGGCCACCATTGCGCGAGGTCGAGAATTTGATCGCGGTGGCGGCGATGCGCGGCGTGTCGTTGCCGCCCATCCAGCCATTGACGAATTCATACGCCTTGCGTGCAGGCGATGCCTTCACGTCGAGGAAGCTCACTTGCTTCTGCTGCGCGTTGGCGATGGTGGTGCGCTCGGCCAGCGGATAGAGATAATAGTCACCCAGCCGTTCGCGCGGACCACTCTCCGTCCCTGCCTGCTCGATGGCGACATCGTCCGAAGCCATCTGGCTGAACCGGTTCTGCCCCCCGCCGACATTGCCGGCGACCAGCAAGGTGTCGGCATTGGTGAAGGTCGTGCCGGTATTGTTGTTAAGCGTGACCCAGCCCTGCACGTCGATCGTGCCCGCCTTTTCGTCGAACAGCGCGACATAGTCGCTGGTCCAGCCCAGCCCGGGGGTCAGATAGGACAGGCGCGTCGGTACTGCGCCATTGCGCTCCGCCTGGACCGTCACCGACAGCGTCGGGCGTGCGCGCAGATTCTCGGGCACCTTGTCGAACACCACACGCACCGGCAGCCCGTCGTCGCGCAATACCTCAATCCGGTTGCCGATCTGCAGGACGATACCGCCGTTCGCCGCGAGCACCTTGGCCTGCTCGCGCGTTTCGGCGCCCGTCGCGGGATTGGTGCGAACGATGGTAATCACCTGCCCCACCGCCTTTTCCATCAGCTTGTCCGGGCTCAGCAGGTCGTAATCGAAATTCTGCTCGACAATGCCGAGGCCGGGCCCCGACAGCGTCACCGTTTCCGGCCGGATCTGAGCCGAGACGTCGGGAAATTCCTGGCGGCTACGTCCCTGCGGCACGGTCAGCGTGCGCGCGTCCTGCACCAGCGCGAGATTGTTGTTGTAGATGGTGACGGAGACATCGCCCTGTGCCGTTGGCGCAGGCGCCGTCTGCGCCAGCGCGATGCCCGGAAGCGCGGCTCCAACCGCCACCAGAGCCAGGGTTAGACGCCGCATCGCACTTCCTTCCGCTATGTGCGGCCACCATCGCCACGGCGCACATCAAGTCAACGGACAAAGCGCCGCTGCAATGAAAAAGGCCGGCCCGCGGATGACGGACCGGCCTCTGTTCATTGTCGGATCGGGACGATCACTCCGCTGCGGCGGGCTCTTCGTCCTTCTTCACGCGGCGGCGGCGCGGCTTGGCCTCGGCCACAACCTCGCCCTCGACGCCCAGCGCCGGGGGGAGGATCGCGGCGATGCCGGCGGCGTCATCCGCATCCTGCATCTCTTCACGGCGTGGACGGCCACGGCGGCGCGGCTGCTCGGCGCGGGGCGCCTCGTCCTCGTTCGCGGGAGCCGGATGCTCGACAGCTTCACCTTCGGACTGGAAGCCACCGGCCGGACGGCGATCGCCCCGGTCGTTGTTACGCTCGTTGCGCTCGTTGCGCTCATTGCGATTGCCGCGATCATCACGACTGCCGCGGTTGTCGCGACTATCGCGATCGCGATTGTCACGGCGGGGTTCGCGCTGCTCTTCGCGTCGCGGCGCGCGCTCGTACCGGTCCTGGCCGCGGGTATCCCCCTCGTCACCAGCACCGCCCTCACTGCCGCGCTGACCCTCGGCGCCGTCCATCTCGAAATCGTCGTCATCGCCGTCGATATCGGTGTTGGGGCGGCGACCCTGCTGGGTCTGGCCGGGATTCTGCTCCTCGAAGCGCGACCGGGTCTCCGCGAGGACGCGGAAATAGTGATCGGCGAACTGGAGGTAATATTCGGTGTTGACGCGGTCGCCCTGCATCTGCGCGTCGCGCGCAAGATTCTTGTATTTCTCAAGAAGCTGGGCGGCGTTGCCACGGGCGCGGTTGTCGATGCGGTTGCCATTGCCCTGGTTGGGGTTGCCACCACCACCCTGCTGGCGCTGGCCACCACGGCCGCGCCGGCGGCCGTTGTTCGCCTGACGATTGTTTATCAACGTCTGTGTGTCCTGTCCTTAACTCAATCCGCCATCGATCATCAGTGATCCCGGATGCGTGTTACCCCGCACGTCGCGCCGGAAACACTCCGGAGCGGCGCCCCGCATGGCTGCCGGACATTCAGCAGCGCACATGCCTTGGATTGGGTCGGCGTTCCATTTCAACGATTTAGGTTGAAGGTGCCATCCCCGCGGCCATCATTAGCCAATGGGGCGCCAATCTCCAAGCACTATATTGGTATGACACACCGATAGTTCAACTTGCGATGACGGCCCGATCGCGACCGCCAAGGTCCTGACGGATTGCCGCGGTCAATCCCGCCGCCCGCACCAGCGCAGCGACCGCCGCACCCTGTGTCCAGCCGATCTCCAGCACCGCGATCCCGCCCGGGGCGAGCAGCCGCGGCAGTTCGGGCACGACGCGGCGATAATCGTCGAGGCCGTCCGCACCCGCGAACAACGCCCCGGCTGGTTCGTGCTCGCGCACTTCCGGCCCCAGTTCCTCGCCGGTGCCGATATAAGGCGGGTTGCACAGGATCAGATCGAACCGGCCGTCGAGGCCATCGGCCCAGTCGCCTGCACGCAGTTCGGCGCGATCCGCCAGCCCCAGCCGCACCGCATTGCCCCGCGCATAGCCCAGCGCCGTTTCGGAGGCATCGACCCCCATCCCGCTCGCCGCGGGCCATTCGGCCAGCGCCGCCAGCAGCAACGTTCCCGGCCCGGTACCCAGATCGAGCACGCGCTTCGGCCCCGCCGTTCCCGCAAAATGCGCCACCGCAGCGTCGATCAGCGTCTCGCTGTCCGCACGCGGCACCAGCACGCCGGGCCCGACCTGCAGCTCGATCGTCCAGAAACCACGGCTGCCGGTGATGTACGCCACCGGCTCATGCGCGAGCCGCCGTTCGACCAGCGCCGCAAAGCCCTCCGGCACCCGATCGCCAAGGCGGGTCAGCAGCATCGCCTGGCGCGACACGCCCAGCGCATGCGCCATCAGCAATTCGGCATCGAGCCGAGGCGTATCGGAAGCAATCCGCGAAGCCGCCTCGGCGATCGCGGCCCGGACGGTCACGAGTCCAGCGCCGCCAGCCGCTCGGCCTCGTCCTCGGCGACCAATGCACCGATCATCTCGTCCATCTCGCCCTCGAGAATCTCGGGCAGGCGGTGGAGAGTCAGGTTGATGCGGTGATCGGTCACCCGCCCCTGCGGGAAATTATAGGTACGGATGCGCTCGGACCGGTCGCCCGAGCCGACCATCGACTTGCGCGCGCCCGAACGCTCGCTCGCCAGCCGCTCGCGCTCCAGCTCATAGAGCCGCGTGCGCAGCACCTGCATCGCCTTGTCGCGATTCTTGTGCTGGCTGCGCTGGTCCTGCTGGATCACAACAAGTCCCGTCGGGATGTGCGTCAGCCGGATCGCGGAGTCGGTGGTGTTGACGTGCTGTCCGCCCGCGCCCGATGAGCGATAGATGTCGACGCGCAGATCCTCGTTGCGGATATCGATATCGACCTCTTCCGCCTCGGGCAGCACCGCCACGGTCGCCGCCGACGTGTGAATGCGCCCGCCGCTCTCGGTCACCGGCACGCGCTGGACGCGGTGCACGCCGCTCTCGAACTTCAGCTTTGCGAACACGCCCTTGCCGGCGACGCTCGCGACGACTTCCTTGTATCCCCCGGCTTCCGACGTGCTGGCGGAGATCATCTCGACCTTCCAGCCCTGCCGCTCGGCATAGCGGGTATACATGCGCAGCAGGTCGCCAGCGAACAGCCCGGCCTCATCGCCGCCGGTGCCGGCGCGGATCTCGAGCATCGCCGCGCGCTCGTCCGCAGCATCGCGCGGCAGCAGCGCGAGGGCGAGCGCGTGCTCGGCCTTTTCGAGCGCCACCTCGTTCTCGCGCAACTCCTCGTTCGCCATCGCACGCAGCTCGGGATCGCCGTCGCGGCTCATCTCGGTCAGGCTCGCTGCTTCCTCGCGCAGCCGCCGCACCTTGCCCGCCGCCGCCGCGACCGGCTCCAGCTCGGCATATTCTTTCGAGACGGCAACGAAGCGGTCCGACGGCAGGTCGCCGGTCGCCATCATCGCCTGCAGCTCGTCGCGCCGCGCCTCGATCGCGGCGATCTTGTCGGGCGAGATTCGGGTCATATCGCGGCGAGCATCGCGATGACGGTCGCCATCGTCGTGTCGTCGAGTTCGTCCTGCTTGAGCGTCCGGCGGTTCACGCTCGGGGCGTCGTCGCGCACGTCGATCGAGATGATCTCGGCCGGGTTCGACTTGACCGCCTTGTCATAGCGCTTCTTGGGACTGCCGGTCGCGAACAGCTCGGCCACCACGCCCGCGCGGCGCAGCGATGCGACCAGCTCGATGCCCTTGGCTTCATGGCCCGCACGCTCGACCACCACGGCGACCTGAATCTGCTCCGCCGCCGGTGCCTCGGTCAGCATCCCCAGCCGCTCGATCCCTGCAGCCCAGCCCACGCCCGGCGTCTCGGGTCCGCCGAGATTCCCGATCAGCCCGTCATAGCGCCCACCGGCCAGCACCGTGCCCTGCGCGCCCAGCCGGTCGGTGACGAATTCGAACGCGGTGTGGCGATAGTAATCCAGCCCGCGCACCAGCCGCGCATTGCGGGTCCAGGCGACCCCCGCCGCGTCCAGCCCGCCGGTCACCGCGTCAAAAAAGTCCTTGGCTTCCGTCGTCAGGAACGCATCGATGTCCGGCGCCGAATCCGCCGCCGGGCGGTCGCGCGGATCCTTCGAATCGAGGATGCGCAGCGGGTTCTTCTCGAGCCGGGTCAGGCTGTCCTCGGACAGATCGGCGCGATGGCTCTGGAAATGCTCGATCAGCGCCGCGCGCCACACGTCGCGCGTCTCGCCGTCGCCCAGCGTATTGAGCTGCAACGTCACCCCGTCGGCAATGCCCAGCTCGCGCAGCAACTGATCGGCCAGCGTCAGCAGCTCGACATCCGCCGCCGGCTCGGCCGCGCCGATGATCTCGGCGTCGATCTGGTGGAACTGGCGATAGCGCCCCTTTTGCGGGCGCTCGTAGCGGAACACCGGGCCGTGCGTGGCCAGCTTGAGCGGCGCATATTGCTGCCAGCCCTCGGTGATGTACGCGCGGCAAATGCCCGCGGTGAATTCGGGCCGCAGCGTCAGCAGGTCGTCGCCGCGGTCAGGAAAGGTGTACATCTCCTTCGACACCACGTCCGACGTCTCGCCCATCGAACGCGCGAACACGTTGGTCGCCTCGAACACCGGCACCTGCACCTGCTGGAAGCAATAGAGCCGCCGCACATGCTCAAATGCCTCGACAACGCGTGCGAAGCGGCGCTGCTCGTCGCCGAAAATATCCTGCGTGCCGCGCACGCGCTTGGGGGTCTCGATCCGTGCCATTTGGGGCGGCTATCTATTGGCAGCGCGGGCGGAACGCCAGAGGCGGTTTCGTCGCCCCCTCCATTCCACTATAGGCGCCGGGATGACCGCCACCCCCAAGACCGCTCCCAAGACCTTTCACGTCAAGTCGTTCGGCTGCCAGATGAACGTCTATGACGGCGACCGCATGGCCGAGCTGATGGCGGCGTAGGGCATGACCGCGACCGACGATGCCAATGCCGCCGATCTGGTCGTGCTCAACACCTGCCACATCCGCGAAAAGGCCTCCGAGAAGGTCTATTCCGAACTCGGACGGCTGCGCGCCGTCAAGGACGAGGCCGCGCGCCATGGCCGCCGGATGAACATCGCGGTGGCGGGCTGCGTCGCGCAGGCGGAAGGCGAGGAAATCATTCGCCGCGCGCCCGTCGTCGACGTCGTGGTCGGTCCGCAGAGCTATCACCATCTGCCGCAGTTGCTGGCGCGGGCCAGGAGCCACGGCCGCGCGCTGGAGACCGAATTCCCGGTCGAGGACAAGTTCGGCTTTCTGCCGCCGCCGAAGCCCGATG
>CAZBYE010000103.1:0-10590 GCA_964496045.1 uncultured Stakelama sp. | reverse complement strand
GACGAACCCATCGCGAACTGGTCGAGATTGAGTTTGCCGAGCATGCCGGCGCCCGCGTCCCACAATTTCTGCGAGACGGTCGATTCATAGACCGGGGTGAACCCCTCCAGCATGTGGCTGGCGGCGGTGGTCTGCACGCCCTTGGTGCAGAACAGGTCCTTCATGCCGATCGGCACGCCGGCCAGCGGCTTGAGTGTCTCGCCCGCCGCACGTGCGGCGTCGGCGGCCTTCGCCGCGGCGATCGCGTGATCGGGGGTCTCGACGATGAAGGCGTTGAGCTGTTTGGCGGCGCTCACCTTGGCGACGAAGGCGTCGGCGACCTCGACCGCGGAGAATTCGCCCGTGCGAACACCGTCGCGCAGCGCGGCAACACCGAGGGTGGTAACGTCAGTCATTATTCGATCACCTTCGGCACGGTGAAGAAGCCATGCTCGGCGAGCGGCGCATTGGCGAGTACATCGTCGCGGATGCCACCGTCGGTGACGACATCGTCGCGCAGGCGCAGCGTGTTGGGGATGACGGCGGTCATCGGCTCGACCGACGAGGTATCAACCTCGCCGAGTTGCTCGATCCAGCCGAGGATGTTGTTGAGCTCGGGCGCGAGGCGCTCGGCGTCACTATCGCTGATCGCGATGCGCGCGAGGCTCGCGACCTTCTTCACGGTGGCGGTATCTACGGACATGAAGGGGCGCCTAGCAGCGACGCCCCCATCGCATCAAGCGCGGTTATTCAAAGGGGTCGCCGACCGGGACGCCGCCGACGAAGACCTGACGGCGCTCAACCTTGCGGATTTCGATGGTGCCGGATTTGATCCCCCCGGCAATCCGCATATTTGCGGCCGGATCTTCGGCCAGTTCCGGGAACTTGCCACCATCGCTCCACTTGCTGCCGTTCAGCACATAGCGGTTCGGGGACCCGACCGGACAATAAGGCCGCGCGAGTACCGTCACGACGGGCGGAGAACCAGCCTCGACAGCCGGGGCGACAGCGGCCGTCGGCGACGGCGTGTAGCAGGAATCGACCAGCAGCACCGCCTCGCGCCCGCCCGGCTGGAAGCTCAGCGTGCAGGGTTTGCCACGGCACTGCCAGTTGGCCGCAATCACCGCACGCAGCTCTGGCGGCAGTACGGTTCCGGCGGGCAGGACACGCAATGTCTTGCCAAGCGCCTCTTCACGCACCGCCTTGTCGCCATCGGGTGCATCCCAGCGATCCTTCGCCGCAAATGCCTCGTTGGCCTTGGTGCGGATCGCTGAGATGGCGGATTTCTTGAGCCGCTCGAGCTCGTGACGGCCCGGTTCGCCGAAGTCGAAGGCGAGCGCGCGCCAGTCAAATTTCTCCGGGGTGATCCGGCCCGATTCGAGCCGCGCGACCTGGTCACGAGTCGAGATCGCATTGAAGCTGAGGATCGGAGTGGCGAGCAGCAAAGCGACACCGCAGGTGATGATCGCGAGATGCAGGTTGGCGGGGCGGACTCGTTCCGCCCAGAGCGCCCGGCCCCGGATCACGGCGACGAGATAGGCGACCGCCACGACAGTGGCGAGAATGACGAAGGTCAGGGCCCACAGCCGCTCGGGCGTGAAGCCGTACTGGCCGATGCGAAGGCCCGTGGCGATCGCGGCGATGCCGGCGAGCGGGAAGATAACGATCGCGAGAACCAAAGCCGCCCAGCGCAACACCCGGTTACGCGGAGCATCGTCGGCGCCGTTGCCCAGCACAGCGTTGACCAGCAACAGCGCGCCGACGACGCAGCCGAGCAGGATCGGGGTGGTCGACTTGGTCGCGTCCCACAGCGGCTGGAGCCCGGTAATGGGCAAGGCCAGCAAGAACAGGCCCAACCCGATCGCCAGCATGGGGGCGAGCACGCCAAGCACCAGCATTCCGACATTCTGAAGCAGCGAAACGATCCGGCTATGCTCGCGCAACAACGCCAGGCCGAGGCCGAAGGCCAGACCCACCAAAGGTCGCCAGAACCATTGCTTCTGGAGCAGGTCATTGAGAAAATCGATCTTGATCAGTTGGAACAGCGCCGCCAGCAGGAAGCTCAGCAACAACGTCACACCGACGAACGCCCAGCCTAGGCACCACAGGACCGCGTTGGTCCACGCATGGTCATAGGCCAGCGGATAGGAAATCGGCCGGAATCCCGATTCGCGCGCCGCCTGGAACAGCGGCGCGGCGATGCCGATCGCCAACGCCAGGCTGAACACGCGCCACCCTTCCGTATTGCCCCAGTCCGACGTGGCACCGTTGAAATAGAGTATCAGCGCCGAAACCACGCCGCAGCCCAATGCGAAACCGATCGAGCGCCGCAGATCATCGCGAGCCGCGACAAAGGCAAAGACCAGCGCCGAGACGGTGACGAAGCTCAGCAGCGCGAGGCGAACCGCGCTGATCTGCGGCTGATAGCCGGTGCCGAGGATGAAATGGGCGACCAAACCTGTAATAAGGCCTAGGCTGGCCAGCAGGAATGGCAGGAGCGGCCAGCGCTCGCCCTGATCCTCGATGCGAATCGTCATGCGCCTGCCCTTCCCCTCCGGTGCCACGTCATCAAGGTTGCATCCTTCGCAACCATCGCGCAACGGAACACGATTGCCCGGCAGCGTCCGATGCCGCATTGCACAATAGGAGCCTTCAGTGGCGCGCAAGTTCCTCTATGTCGTGGCGGTATTGATTGTGCTCGCGATTGCAGCAACCTTTGCTTACCGGATCTGGGGTGCCGAGCTTCTGCGGCAGGCGATGGTTCCGGGCAGTCGTTTCGCGACGCAGGCCGCACTGCCCACCGACAGCTACAAGCGCGCCGAAATGTGGCTCGCGCGGCCCGGCAAGCCCGGCAATCCGGCGTTGTGGGTGCCCCCGGGCTATGAAGCCGCGAAGGAACCCGTAGCTGCGGTTTTCTTCATTCACCCGACCTCGTACCTCAACCGCGCGCACTGGAACGCACCGCTGGATGACAAAGAGGCGAACGATCGCGCCGCGCTCTTCCTGCGCGGGCAGGCGAGCGCTTTCAACGGCGCGGGCGCGGTGTGGGCGCCGCGGTACCGGCAAGCGACCTTCGGCGCGTTCCTGACCAGCAAAGACGATGCGCAACAGGCGCTCGACCTCGCCTATCGCGACGTTTCGGCGGCGTTCGACCAGTTCCTTACCGAGGCGGGCGAGCGGCCAATTGTCCTGGCGGGACACAGCCAGGGTGCGCTGCACCTGACGCGCCTGCTGCATGACCGGATCGCGGACAAGCCAATCGCAAAGCGGGTGGTCGCGGCCTATGTCGTAGGCTGGCCGGTGTCGAAGACTGCGGACCTGCCGAAGCTGGGCCTCAGCGAATGCGTTACTGCGGACCAAACCGGCTGCATCCTGTCGTGGCAGAGCTTTGCGGAGCCTGCCGATCCATCGCTGCTGCGCGACTCCTTCGACGCCTCCAACGGCTTTACCGGCGCGAAGCGCGCCGGGACGCCGATGATATGCACCAATCCGATCACCGGCACGCCAAGTGTGAGTGCGGAGGCGTCGGCCAATCTCGGTACGCTCATACCGTCCGCCGATTTCTCAAGCGCAGTCCTCCGGAAGGGCGTTGTGCCCGCGCGGTGTGACGGGCGCGGTATCCTCTCGCTCGGCGCTGCGCCCGACGGGATCGGCGGGCAATATGTGTTGCCCGGTAACAACTATCATGTGTTCGACTATTCGCTGTTCTGGGCGAATGTCCGTGCCGATGCCGAGCGGCGGTTGAGAGCCTTCCAAACCACCCATTCGCGCTGAGCTTATCGAAGCGCCGTACTTTTCTGCTACCGCTCGTGCGAAGAAGGGCTGCCCTTCGACAAGTTCAGGGCGAACGGAGTCCGAGATGATCACCACCGACCGCGACGCTTTTCGCGAGGCGCTCCCGCAGGGCGGGCGACTCCTCGGCCTGGACGTCGGCACCAAGACGATTGGCACCGCCCTATGCGACGCTGGCTGGTCGTTCGCCAGCCCGGCTTTGCTGGTCAAACGGACCAAGTTCACCGCCGACAAGGCCGCGTTGGCCGCGCTGATCGTGGAGCAGCAGGTGAAAGGGCTGGTGATCGGCCTGCCGCTCAACCTCGACGGCACCGACAGCCCCCGCACCCAGTCCACCCGCGCCTTTGCCCGCAATGTCGAGGATCTGGGCCTGCCGGTGCTGCTTTGGGACGAGCGCTGGTCGACCGCGGCGGTCGAACGGCAGATGATCGCGGAGGATTTGTCGCGCGCCAAGCGGGCCGAGCGGGTGGACAAGCTTGCTGCCAACTACATCCTGCAAGGGGCGATCGACGCGCTGGCAATGGGCTGAGTAGTTTCCGAAGAGACCTGGTTGCGAAGCGACGCCCAAACGGGCAGCGTCACGCGCAATTTCAAGACTCGGGGGTCTCCATGCGCCAGTTGCTTCTCGCCGCCACCTTCCTTGCCATGCCCGTTCTTGCGCAGGACAAGCCCGCTGCGCCCAAGGACGCCAAGTCCGAGGCCGAAGCGGCGCAGGTGCGCGCGCCGGTCGAGGAACAGAGCGCCGTAAGCAAGGGCAGCGTTACCGTAGGCGGGCAGCGCATCGCCTATACCGCGACCGCAGGGACGCTGACGATCCGCGACGATGAGGCGAAGCCCAGCGCGAGCTATTTCTACACGGCGTATACCAAGGATGGCGGCGGTGCGGACCGCCCGGTCACCTTCTTCTACAATGGCGGGCCGGGGTCTCCGACGATCTGGCTGCATATGGGCAGCTTCGCGCCGGTGCGTGTCACCACCGCCAACCCCGAATATATCCGGCCTGCCCCCTATGGCTTCGGGCCGAACCCCTATTCGCTGATCGACAAGAGCGACCTCGTCTTCATCGACATGATCGGCGCTGGCTGGTCACGGCCGCTGGGCGAGAAGAGCGGCAAGGATTTTTGGGGTGTCGACCAGGACGCCGAGGGTTTTGCGCGGGCGATCAGCCGCTACATCGCCAAGAACAACCGCTGGCGCAGTCCGAAGATTCTGTTCGGCGAAAGCTATGGCACGCTGCGCAATCCGGTGGTCGCGGCGAAACTCGAGCAGGCGGGGATCAGCCTCAACGGCATGGTCCAGTTCTCGACAATCATGAACTATGGTGTGCGCCAGTCGGGGTACGACCAGAATTATCTGACGCTGTTCCCGACGATGGCCGCGACGGCGTGGTATCATAACCGCCTGCTCAATCGCCCGGCGGATCTGCGCGCCTTCCTCAACGAAGTGCGCGGCTTCACCACCGGCGCCTATGCTGCTGCGCTGGCCAAGGGGGCGAACATTCCGGTGGCGGAGAAGCAGTCGGTGGCGAAGCAGATGGCCGCCTATATCGGCCTCAGCGAAGCCTTCATCCTGCGCGCGGACCTGCGCATCGACCTGTCGCACTTCCAGACCGAGTTGCTTCGCGACCGGCGGCTGGCGGCGGGACGGCTCGATTCGCGCTATACGCTCAACATGACCGACGCGAATGCTGACAGCCCGGGCGACGATCCGTCGTCGACCGCGATCTCGGGCGCGTTCGTCGCTACGTTCCAGGATTACGCGACCCGCGTGCTCGGCTACAAGACCGACCTGCCCTATCGCATGACTGCGCGGGGGCCGGGATTCAACTGGGACTGGAACCACCGCCCGCCCAACGCAAACCAGCCGCAGACCACACCCAATTCGGGGCTGGACCTTGCCTGGACGATGCGGACCAATCCCTATCTCAAGGTGATGTTCGTCAACGGCTATTACGACTTCGCCACCCCGTTCTTCGGGGCGGAGTTCGATGCTTCGCACATGCTGCTCGACGAAGGGCTGCAGCGGAACATCGACTTCACTTACTATGAGGCGGGACACATGGTGTACCTCAACCCCGACGAGCTGGCGAAGATGCATGCCGATCTTGGCCGCTGGTACGACAAGGCGCTGGCCGCCCCTGCCCGCCCCGCGCCACGCCCGGCAACGCAACCCGGCGGATAACAAGTCCCGCCGGAGCGCTTGCGCCCCTGCCCTTACGCCGCTAACCGCAGGGTTTAATGCAACCGCCGATCGATCATCGCCCCGGCGCCCAGATTCAGGGGCGCGCCGTGTTCCCGCACGCGCACCTGACGGGTATTTCCGGGCTTCAGCCGCATGAAATCCTCTTCCTCCTCGACGAGGCGGAACAATGGATCGAGGCCAATCGCAGCCGCGCCAAGAGCGACCACCGGCTTGCCGGTCTCACCCAGATCAACGCGTTCTTTGAGAATTCGACGCGGACGTTGCTGTCGTTCGAGATTGCGGGGAAGCGGCTGGGTGCGGACGTCGTCAACATGCACGCTGCGCAGTCGAGCGTGAAGAAGGGCGAAACGCTGATCGACACGGCGATGACGCTCAACGCGATGCGCGCAGACGTGATCGTGATCCGGCATATGTCGTCGGGCGCGGTGCAACTGATCGCAGACAAAGTCGACTGCCCGGTGCTCAACGCCGGCGACGGCAGCCATGAGCATCCCACACAGGCTTTGCTTGACGCGCTGACGATCCGCCGCCGCCGCGGGAGCATCGCGCACCAGCGGGTCGTGATCTGTGGCGACATCCTGCACAGCCGCGTTGCGCGGTCGAACATCCTGGCACTGACCGCGCTGGCCGCCGAGGTGCGCGTGGTTGCCCCCTCGACGCTGATGCCCGCCGCGATCGAGAAGATGGGCGGCACCCCCTTTACCGATTTCGACGCGGCGCTGGAGGGCGCGGACGTGGTGATGATGCTTCGCCTTCAGAACGAGCGGATGTCCGGGGCGTACATCCCGTCCACCCGCGAATATCACCTCAATTACGGCCTCACCGAAGAGCGGTTGAAGCGGGCCAAGCCAGATGCGCTCGTCATGCATCCCGGACCGATGAACCGTGGGGTCGAGATCACCTCATCCGTTGCCGATATGCCGGGCCGCTCGGCGATCACCGAGCAGGTCGAGATGGGCGTCGCGGTGCGCATGGCGTGCCTCGACGTGCTGACACGCCGCGCGCGCGGCGTGGAGGGCTGGGCATGAACCTGATTTTCAAGAACGCCCGGCTGGTCTGCCCCGAAGGCGGCGAACGCTCGGGCGACCTGTTCGTCGCGAATCACGAGATCGCAGCTGAGGCGCCGGAGGGCGCGCACGTCATCGATTGCGAGAGCAGGTTGCTCGCCCCTGCCCTGATCGATCTCGGCGCCTTCGCGATGGACAAGGCGGCGTGCCGTGCAGGCGGCATCGCGCGCATCGGGCTGATGCCCGACCAGTCACCGGTGCTCGACGGCCCTGGCATCGTCCAGCGCGCCGCCGACATGGGCAAGCCCGAACTGTGGGTCCATCCGATCGCTGCAGCGACGCGCGGACTGGAGGGCACCGACCTCGCCGAGTTTGCGATCAACGCCGAGGCGGGCGCCCGCGCGGTGTCGACCGGGCGTCGCTGGATCGCCGATTCGGGGGTCATGCGCCGCGTGCTGGCTTATGCGCGCGATTGCGGCCTCACCGTCATCGCGCATGCCGAGGATGCGGGGCTCACCGGACAGGCGGTCGCGACCGACGGTGAGACCGCGACCCGGCTCGGTCTGCCGTCCGCGCCGCCTGTCGCCGAAGCGCTGGCGATCGCGCGCGACCTGATGCTCGCCGAGCAGACCGGCGCGGCGATCCATTTCCGGCAGGTGACCACGGCGGCGGGATTCGACCTGATCCGCCGCGCAAAGGATCGCGGTCTGCGCGTCACCTGTGGCATCACCCCGGCGCACCTTCTGTTGTCGGACATCAACGTCACCGATTTCCGAACCTTCGCCCGGCTCTCCCCGCCGCTTCGCGACGAGAGCGACCGCCACGCGGCACTCGCCGCATTGACGGATGGGACAATCGACATCCTGTGCTCGAGCCACGATCCACGCGGGCCGGAGGAGAAGCGCTTGCCCTTCGCGGATGCGACGCCGGGCATGGCGGGCGCGCAGACGCTGCTGACGCTGGCCCTCGGCCTCGTCCGCGACGAACGGATCACACTCGACCGGCTGTTCGCACTGGTTGCGAGTAACCCCGCGAAACTGCTTGGGATCGAAGCCGGAACACTAGCGACGGGAATGCCTGCCGACCTGGTCCTGATCGACCCGGAAGCGCCGTGGCAGATCAACTCGGACCGGATGGCGGGCAAGGCGGGCAACACCCCGTTCGACGGCCTGCCGGTTCAGGGCAAGGCGGTTCGTCTGTTCAAGGGTGGCGCGGAAATCGCCTGAAACGGAAAAGGCCGGGCGCAATGCCCGGCCTTCCCCCTTGTTCCTTGATCCGTGCGTTTAGCGCGAGGCGACCTGCACGCGTCCGGGCTTGCCCCAGCTCGCTACCTTGTCGCCCGCGCCCGAGCGGACGAAACATTTTCCGCCACCTGCGCGCACCTTGCGGCACAGCGTATCGGCACCAGCACGATCGAAGCCGCCGACCGCGAGCCGCTGGAAGCTGCCTGCTCCGGTCGTGACGCTGGCACTGGTCGGGGTCATGCCCTTGAGCAGCGGGGTACGGCGAACCGCTCGACCCCATGCATCCTGTGCGACACCGGCATTGTCATAGGCGCCAAGCTGGACGGACCAGCTGCCCTTGCCGGGCTTAAACTCTTCCACCGGCGCCTTGATCGCAATGGCAAGCGGCTTGCGCGCGCCGACTTCGACGCGGGCCGGGGCCGGCTTGACCGCCGCAACGGCCCGGGCCGGAATCGCCTGAACGACCTCCTGGCGCGGCGCGAAGACGATCTGGTTGCCGCTGGGCGCGGTAATCGCCGGAGCAATCGCGGTCCCAGTCATTGCGGTATCGACCGAAGTTGCCGCTGGCGCCGCAGCAGCGGCGGAAGCCACGCCGGTATCGGGCATATACGCCTCAACCGGATCGGCAACCTGCTGCGCGGCGACCGCTGTGGTCATCGAACGGGCGAGCGCGAGTTGTTCGGGCCGGCCGCGATCGTCAATCGGCGTCACGCCAAGCAGGGAAGCGACCTGATCATAGGCGTTCTGCGGGCGCGAGAAGCTGGCCCATTGCAGGATCCGCGCGTCGAGCTGGCCGGGCGAGACGTCGAAGCTCGCGACTGCGCGTGCCTGCTGCCAGTTGCCGGCAAGCGCCAGGCTGAGCGCAAGATTCTGGCGCGTCTTGGCATCAGCGCCGGGCTGACGGGCGGCGTTGGTCAGGAGTTCGACCGCCGTGCCCGGATCGCCGGCCAGCGCGATGGCAAGGCCGCGGTCGCTGGCGGGAATGCTGCCGGCATGGGTCTCGAGCGTCTGACGCGCGGTATTCCAATCGCCGACCGCAATCTGCGCCAGCGCGAGGTTAAGCGCGGTGCGGCCGTTGGCGGGATCGAGCGACAGCGCCTCGTTCAGCGCCTGAGTCGCCGAAACGAAGCGTCCGGCGAACAGATAGGTTTCACCCAGAAGCTGGCGATACTCGCCATTCTTCGGATCGAACGCCACGGCCGCTTCGGCATGAGTCACTGCCTTTTGCGGGTTGCCGCCCTTGAGCGCCTTACGCGCCGACTGAGCTTCCTTCGCGGCCTTCAGCGTGTCCTGCGCGACCGCGTCACTGGCGACAGCAAGGCCACCGATGAGCGACAGGCCGCCGACGACCGGCGCGCCAAGCACCAGGGCCGAAACCCCGACGGTAAGAAAACGACGTGCGTTCATGGCCCAAATCCCCTTGATTCAGCGAGCCTTGCCCGCGGGGAGCCGGTCAGCCAGCGCCCCCACTTCGGGCAATGTGTCGAGAAATGCGTCGAGCGCTTCGGTCACGAGCAGCTGGGCCGACCGGCCCGACAGCGCGGAAGCGAGACGCAGCTTGAGATGACGTTCGGTGTCGAGCCGCAGCGTAAACGCCGCCTTGCCCTTTTTCGCCGATACCTCGCGCCCGATACGGGCGGCGGCGGCGGTGGAGACCGGGCGCGATGCCGGTGCTTCGGGCACAGGTGCCGCCTCGACCGGCGGCACGACCGCAGCGGGCTGGACGACTGACGCAGGATCCACGACCGGTCGCGGCTGTACGGCGACGGGCTGCGGTTCAGGCTGAACCTGCGGCTGCGTCACCACAGGCTGCGGTTCGGGCTGAACCTGTGGCGCCTGCGCGAATTCCTCGGCAAGCGCATGCCGCTGGGCAAGAACCTGCGGCATCTCGTGCGACACCGGCGGCGCGGACTCGAAGCCCTCGAACCCCATGTCGTTCCAGCCGAGATCGTCGAGCGACGTGCCCGGATTGAGGCCGACGAAGCCCTGCGGGCGCATGGCGGGACGCGCCTGACCCTTGCGGGCCAGCAGACCCGACGAGAGCGAAGCGGTTGGTTTTGCGGAACCGAACATCAGCTCACCACCCGGCGGCCGAAGCCACCCTGTGTGCGGCCCGTGAACGCGACATGGGTCGCGGCGGGCGCAGTGAACACGGTGCGGCGGAAATTCTTTTCGAGCCGGTCGCCGATATATTGCCAGAGCGCGGTGACCTCAGCCGCCGACTTGCCGTTCGGGTCGATCTCCATGACTGTGCGGCCATCGATCATCGAAGAGGCAAAGTCGGTGCGCTGATGGAGCGTGACCGGCGCGACGGTGCCGTGCTGCGACAGCGCGACCGCGGCCTCGCTGGTGATCTTGGCCTTGGG
>CAZBYE010000102.1:0-10661 GCA_964496045.1 uncultured Stakelama sp. | reverse complement strand
GGGGCGGGGCGGCGGGGGGGGGGGGGGGGGGGGCGGGGGGGGGGGGGGGGTGGGCGGGGGGGGGGCCGCGGCCGGGGGATTGGCGGGGGCGGGCGGGCGGGATTTGGGGGGGGGGGCGACGCCGGTCGGGCTGGGCTGCCGGGCGTGCACGCGCGAATGCCCGCAGCGAAGTGCTGCGCCCGCGGGCCGCGCGATGCTGGTCAACGAGCGCGAAGCAGGCGTGTCGCCGTTCGGGTTTGCAGGGGATTAAGGGGCGGACTCGCGAATGGCCGAAACCGGCGGTGTATTATCGCATGCCGATGCGAAGCATCGCCGCCGACCCGATTTGGAGTAATTTCACGGCGTCGGACATTAATAAGCAGCAGTGCACATGTTCATCTTTGTTTTTTGAGGACTCGACTCTGGCAAGGGCTGCGGTCTACTCAAATTCAACATGCGCAGGAGGGGGCGTTGGGGGCGAGATCCGGGCTGGTGTTGCTGGCCGCATTCGTCGTTGCAGGGGGGTGTGCCGCAGGCAAGGTCGAGCCGCAGCGGTCGTCTGCCTCTGTTGCGCGCTCCGCTGGCGATGCATCCAGGTCGGAATCCCCTGCCGCGTCGTCTGTCGTACCAGTGCCTTCAATCGAGCGGCATGCGGAAGCGGCGCACGTACAGCAACCTGCCCCAGGCGCTGCCGGGGCCCGGCGCAAGCAAGAACAGGCGATTGCAGATGTTCCGGTTTGCACACGCAAGCTCGGTACACTGTCGATCGTTAATGGCGACGATCCGCGCGGCTGGACTGACCGTGCATTGGCGCCGCCGCAGAAACTGCTCAAGCTGCTGGTACAGCGATCGGGCTGCTTTGACCTCGTGGATCGTGGTAGAGGCCTGCAAGCGGCCGGGCGTGAACGCGCGATCGGCGGCAACCTCGGCCTTCAGCGCGGCGCCAATGTCGGCCGGGGCCAGATCAAGGCTGCCGACTATGTCATGGTCGCCGAAATCCAGGGCATCAACAGCAACGTTAGCGGCAGCGGGGTGGGCGGCCTGATCGGCGGCCTGATCGGCAGCCGGACTGGCGCGCTCGCCGCCGGCATCGGCAGCAAGAAGGTGGAAGCCAACACCGTCCTCTCGGTCACCGATGTGCGCACGACCGAGACGATCGCGACGGCCGAAGGCTATGCCGCCCGGAGCAATCTCGGATTCGGGGGAGGCGCAGCAATTCTTGGCGGCGGGCTGAGTGCCATCGGGGGCGGGTATGGCGACACAGAGAGCGGCCGCATCGCGACATTATCCTTCATAAAGGCCTATTCGAAACTTGTGACCGAGCTCGGGGCGGTGTCGCCGGATGACCGGCGGTTTGCGGTGGGCCGCGCAATCAGATCATTTATCACGCAGCGACCCATCGCATTGCGCGTTTCCGCGAACAGCAAGGCGCGGGTCATCCGTACACTCCCGGGAGGCGCTGCCGTCCACCGGACCGGCAACGCGAACGGATTGTGGTGGGAGGTTGCCGACGAGAACGACAATGTCGGCTGGGTGCTCAATACGGGCCTGGCGGCGGCAATGGATATGCGATCTCTTGCCCCGGAGGAATCCCTGCTGCCCTGGCCGCCGCCGCGTCCGTCGGCGATGTCCGAGGTTACTGGCAATTTCCGAGGAGGCGTCACGCTCGGATCCTATGACAAGCAGTTAGAAGCGCTGCTCATCCGCAAGGGGTATTCAGGCCTGCGCTACTTCAGCGTTCCGAGCGGATTCGGCATTACGACGAATGTCGAACGGCTTGATAGCGAGGGAAGGCCGCATCGGAATCGCTGGAGCCGAAAGCCGCCGCCCCCGGGTGGGTTGTTCGACTATGTCCGGCAACTGATTCAGGGCGACACCGGGCGGTTTCGCGTATTGGTCTTCATCGTATCGGATCAAGAGCCGAGGCCTGAATCATATCGTGCCAAACAAGTTGATCTCGAGCGATGGCAAGAGCGGGGGAAACTTGCGCTGAGTAGCCAGACTGCGCGCGAAAGCTCGCCTTCATTAAGGGTATGGATGCTGGCTTATGAGTTCGTCAGCAGTAAATCCAAATCCGGAGATCTGGTTGCGGATAACGAGGGCGCGTTTCCGGCTAGCGTCCATACCAGATTTCTGGGCTTCCGATGACACGCGAACGCGCTATCCGCTGCCTGTTTATCCTCTGGGTATCGGCATCGTTGGTCGCGACTCTTGTCGTCTCCATGCAGATACTGAGCGGAAAATATGGGGAAGATGGCCAGTTGGCGTTGAACTGGCTCTTGATCCAGTACACGCCGATTCTGTCAGTCTTGCTAGCCGCTGTATTTTCGGACCCAAGCAAGCGATGGCGTGAGGGTGTTGCAAATCAATGGCGATTTAGATGGGCATTGGCGATCAGCATATTCCAGATTCTGCTGATGCTGTGCTTGTTGTTGCTTCAGCCTTTCTTTGGTGCCTACTCAGTGACTGTCTTTTCTGTGTTTGAGAGCACGCAGCCGATCCTCGCAATTTTGCAAGGTCTCGGTGTAGCGGCAGTGGGCTCTGTCATCTTTGACGGGCGCTAGCTCTGTTCTTTACCCGACGGAACTGCACGAACCTGCTAAGGCACGCGCAATTCCGGTTTGTCCGACGACTGAGCCCAGCAAATCCGGTCCCGCCCCTCGCGCTTTGCGCAATAGAGCGCGGCGTCGGCGCGGTTGGCGAGCGTGCTGAAGCGTTCGCGGTGCGTGAGCATCGCTGCGCCGGCGCTGAGCGTCAGGAAGCCCGCGGGCGACCCGGGATGAGGGATGGCGAGCCGACGGATTCGGTCGAGCAGCTGGTCGAACCGGGCTTGCGCGGCTTCGGGTGAAGCGCCGTGGAGGAAGACGCAGAATTCTTCGCCGCCCAGGCGCGCGGCCATGTCGAGCGGTGGGCTAAGGTTCGCGGTGAGCGCTGCGGCGACCCGTTGCAGCGCGAGGTCGCCGGCGCCGTGGCCGTAGCTGTCGTTGAACCGCTTGAAATAGTCGACATCGACGATCGCGAGCGCGACCGTCGTTCCTTGCTTCGCGGCGAGGTGTGCGACCCGTTCGGCATGGGCGAACAGGCTGCGGCGATTGGCGAGACCGGTCAGGGGGTCGGTGTGGGCTTGCTGATCGAGTATTGCAGTGAGAAGGAACTGGCGGCGTTGCGAATGCTCGCGCAGATAGCCGCCCATCGCGGAGACCGGCACCGCCATCAGCAGCATCGCGACAATCTGGAGGCTGTGCCCGAACCCGTGCCGCGTATCGAGGAAGAGCAGCACCAGCGCCGAAATGATCGCGACCAGAATTGCTCCGGCCAGCGCGCGGCGGAAGGTGAGGCCAAGCGGGAGGAAGGCGGCCATCACCACGACGATCTGGGCATTCTCCGCGGCGAACGCGCCCTTGCTATGCACGACCATCGCGGTGACGGCGATGGCAATTCCCATCGCGGTGTACATCGTCCACGACAGCCAGCCATAGTCGCCGCGGCCTTTGCGGATGACGATCGCGCCGACGGCCAGCAGCGCCAGCACCGACCAGCGCGCGCCGATCCACAGCCAGACCTGCGCATCGAACCGGCCCCAAAGCCCGAGGGCGGAGAGGCGATGCAGGTCGAGCAGCGCGAAGGCGAACCAGACGCACGCGCCGACGGCCGCGCAGATAGCCGCGGGAGAGCGTTCGGTCTCGATCAGCTTGCGACGGTATTCTGCCTCGATTTCCGGCTCGAACCGCAGCTGCCGGAACCCGCGGCGCAACTGGCGCGCGTAGCGGTCTCCGGGCTTGCTGGTGAAATCGTTCGACTGGAACATTCCGGGGGCCGCGCTTCCTGCTTGTGATCCGGCGTCAACCGGCGTTGGCAGGCAAAGGTTGGCATTGTGTCAACGCGCGGACCGGAATGGGTAGCGCAGAAGCGATTGCGGGATGGCTGGGTTAGCCGAGAACCTCGCGGGCCGCGGCGAAAGCGATCGCGGCGGCGCGGGTGTCTGCCGCGCTGCGGCGGCGGGTGCGAGGCCGGTAGGGGGCGTCGCGGAGAAGAGTAGGGAAAGTCTGTTGGGTATTAAGCTTGTAGTTGAAGTTCACACAGGTTCCTGTTGAGAAATATGTTGTTGCTCGCGCTTGGCGCGGGCGCGGTCGACGCCTTCCTGCCGTTCGGCCATTTCGATCCAGGCGGCTTCGGCGCGAAGGCAGCGATCGCGGACATTGTCCAGCGTTGCGGCATCGGCGTCGGCGCGCGCACGCGCAGCGTGCTCACGGTAGGGGACTTGAGCCATGATGGACTCCCTTAAGGCGAAGCGCGTGCGGCACGCCGGAGCGGCCGCACACGGATCACGGATTATTCGGCGTGCTGGAGATTCACCGCAGCCATCTTGCCGCGGCGATCCTCTTCCAGCTCGTAGGTCACGCGCTGGTTCTGATCGAGCGTGGCCATGCCCGAACGCTCGACGGCCGAGATGTGGACGAAGGCGTCAGCGCCGCCATTGTCAGGGGCAATGAAGCCATAGCCCTTGTCGGCGTTGAAAAATTTGACGGTTCCGGTGATGCTCATAGCTATTCCTTCTAGTGATGGGCGACCCGAGTACCGGACTCGCCCGGTGCCGTGGCTGCAGAAAGAAGGAAGTAGGGGCCGCAAAGCTCCGAGAACCGTCGATTTGCGACTGTAGCGCGCTCTATATAGCGCAGCTTTACACAGATTGTAAGGGCCGCGCCGGGAATGCTCCCTAGAACAGCCGCGTGAGCAGATAGAAGAGCGCGCCGACCGCGGCCGATGCGGGGATTGTGATGAACCATGCCCAGATGACATTGCGCGCGACACCCCAGCGCACCGCGCTGGCGCGGCGGGCGGTGCCGGCGCCGATGATGCTGCCGGTGATCGTGTGAGTGGTCGACACCGGGATGCCGAGCAGCGAGGCGGTGAACACCATGATCGAGCCGCCCATCGAGGCGCTGAACCCCTGATGCTGCGACAGCTTGGTGATGCGGCTGCCCATCGTCTCGATGATCTTCCATCCGCCCGACAGCGTGCCGAGCGCAATCGCGATGTAGCAGGCGATCGCGACCCAATGGGGGACGTGGAATTCACCGCTCAGATAACCGGTCGAGTAGAGCAGGACGGTGATGATCCCCATCGTCTTCTGCGCGTCATTAAGGCCGTGGCTGATCGAGTAAGCGGCGGACGAGAAGAGGTGGAGGGCGCGGAAGCTCTTCTCTGCCGTGCGATTGGTGGCTCGGGAAAAAGCCCAGCTCGAGATCAGCATAATCAGCATCGCCAGCAACATGCCGAGCAGTGGCGAGAGGACGATCGCGATCAGGGTCTTGTTGAGGCCGCTCCACTCGATCCCGGTGACCCCGGCATGCGCGACGCCCGCGCCGACGATGCCGCCGACCAGCGCATGGCTGGACGAGGACGGGATGCCCTTGATCCAGGTGACCACGTTCCAGAACATCGCCCCGATCAGTGCCCCGAACACGACGCCGGGGGTAACCAGATCCTTGTCGATGATCCCCTTGCCGATCGTTTCGGCGACCTTGTGCAACTCGGGCCAGGCGAGGGTGAGGAAATAGGCGGCGAAGTTGAAGAAGGCGGCGAACGCGACCGCCTGCACCGGCCCGAGCAGCCGCGTCGCGACCACCGTGGCGATCGAATTGGCGGCGTCGTGGAGACCGTTCAGAAAGTCGAACGCCAGCGCGACGATGATCAGGCCGACGAGAAGCGGGAAGGCGAGTTCATGCATGGGTCTAGGAACTCAAGTCTTTGCCGTCATTCCCGCGAAGGCGGGAATCCATTCGCTATGACGTTTCCGCTCCTGCCGTGAGGCCAGCCAGAATGGATCCCCGCCTGCGCGGGGATGACGAATTGCGGGGTTGCGGGACATGGTCGCGATCACGCGTGGTCGATGACGATGCCGTCGATCTCGTTCGCGACATCCTCGAGCGCGTCGGTGATGCGTTCGAGATGCTTGTAGATTTCGCGTGCGACGATGAACTTCATCGGATCGCTCTCGCCATAGGCCTTGAACGCGCGCCTGATGCCGGCGTCGTGGATGTCGTCGGCATGGCCCTCCATCCGGACGAGGCGCTCGGTCAGCTCATGCAGGCGGACGCCATTCTTCGCGACGTCGCGCAGCAGCGGCATCGCTTCGGCGGTCAGGCGCGCGGCGTCGACGATGATCGCGGCCATGTCGCGCATCTCGTCCTCGAACTCGGTAACCTCGTAGAGATCGACCGCGGCGGCGGCGGCGTGCATCTCGTCCACCGCATCGTCCATCGCACCGATCAGGCTGGTGATCGCGCTACGGTCGAACGGAGTGAGAAACGTCTTGCGGACGGTCTGGAGCACTTCGCGGATGATGTTGTCGGCGTCATGCTCGCGCTCGATGATCTCGCGGATATGGTCGGCAGCGGAGCCGCCGCCCTGGAACAGACGGGCGAGCGCGTCGGCCGAAGCGGTGATCGTTACCGCATGCGCCTCGAACAGCTCGAAGAAATTGCCGGTCTTTGGAAGCAGGCGCTGGAACCAGGCGAACATGTCGGAAACCCTTGATTTGTGCGCGGCGGCGGCAAGCACGCCGGTGCGGCGCGCGGCCGCGTTGAATTCGGTTGCGCCAAAGCTGCGGATCAGATCGGCAAGGTCGGGCTCGTCGACTGCGTTGGCGGCCTCGGCGAGCGTGAACCAGCGGCGCTCGCGCTGATGCTGCTCTTTCCACTTGGGCAGCTCGTGCGTGACGGCGAGCGGGAAGACGTCGACATCGACCATCAGCGAGGCGCCGTTGCCGCGCGTCTTGCGATAGCGGAACGAGCCGAGCGGGGTGGGGCAGGCGGCGCCATGGACGCCGGCTTCCTCCTCCGCCTCACGCGCGGCGCAGGCGTGCGGCGCGGAGCCGGCGGTGGCGGCATTGCCCTTCGGGATCACCCAGCGCCCGGTGCCGCGCGACGTGACCAGCAGGATGCGCACGGGCGCATCGATGGCGGTCCCTTCGGAACGGTACGGCAAGGCGGCGATCTGGCGAATGATGGAGGCTCCCGCCGCGCCGATGCCCGATTTCGCGGAATGTTACAATGATGTGACGTTCATGTGACGCCGAAGCCTGTGGATGACGGCGGGGCGTGGCAATGCTGCGGCACGCTACGGTTCCGCGTATTGACACACTTTTGCGACAAATTCGTGGGAGACGCTTGCCTTCCTTCCCCTGTGTTCATAGCGCGTCCCTCATGCGAATGATTCTTACCCTTGCCGCCTCGGCAGCGATGCTTGCAGCGTGCGGCGGCGGCGATGCTGCCTTGAAGAAAGGGCGCGAAGCGCCGCTGGTGACGGTGGCGGCGGTGCAGTCCGCGCGCTTCGTCGAGCGGATCGACGCCGTTGGCACCGCGCGCGCCAATGAGCAGGTCACGCTGACCGCGCCGGTGACGCAGCGGATCGTTCGCCTCAATTTCGATGACGGCGCTTTTGTGAGCCGCGGCCAGGTGATCGCGGTGCTCGAAGCCGGGACCCAGAACGCCCAGCTCGCTCAGGCGCAGGCACGTTCGCGTGAGGCGCACCAGCAGCTCGAACGGCTTGAGGCGCTCAAGGCGCGCGGGTTCGCGACGCGCAGTGCGGTGGATACGCAGGTGGCGCTGGCGGGGCAGGCCAACGCGCAGGCGGCCGAGGCGCGGGCAGGGATCAACGATCGCGTGGTACGTGCGCCGTTCGGCGGCTGGGTCTCGCTGCGCAACATCTCCGCGGGCGCGGTGGTGACCGCCGGGACCGAGATCGTGACGGTGAGCGACGTCAGCCGCATCAAGCTCGACTTCACCGTGCCCGAGACGCTGCTCGCACAGCTGAAGCCCGGCCAGCCGATCGTCGCAGTGGCGGCGGCATATCCCGACCAGCCCTTCCGCGGGACGGTGGACACGATCGATCCGGTACTCAACCCGCAGACCCGCGCCGCGACGGTGCGTGCGGTGCTGGCGAACGGCGACCGCAAATTGAAGCCCGGCATGCTGCTGACCGTGACGATCGAGGCGGCAGCGCGGACCGCGCCGGCGGTGCCCGAACTGGCGCTGGTGGGCGAGGGCGAGAACCGCTTCGTCTTCACCGTCGAGAACGGCAAGGCGAAGCGGATCCCGGTTCGCACCGGTCTGCGCCAGAACGGCATGGTCGAGATTCTCGGTGGGCTGACCGCCGGCCAGCGCGTCGTGACCGAAGGTGTGGTCAAGATCGCCGACGGACAGGCGGTGCGCACCGGCGGCGCGGGCAACGCCAAGGGCAGTGAGACACCCAAAGCCGGCAACAAGGCCGGCTGATGCTGCTTTCCGACGTCTCGGTCCGGCGGCCTGTCTTCGCGGCCGTCCTTTCGATCCTGCTGACGATCGTCGGCGTGGTCGCGTTCCTGAGCCTGTCGGTTCGCGAATATCCCGACACCGACCCGCCGGTCGTGTCGGTCCAGACCATCTATACCGGCGCCGCGGCCAGCGTGGTCGAGGCACGCATCACCCAGCCGATCGAGGAAGCGCTGTCGGGGATCGAGGGGATCGAAACGATCACCTCGCGCTCGCGCGACGGCTCGTCCGATGTTTCGATCGAGTTCCGTCCCGGCCGCGATATCGATTCCGCCGCCAACGACGTGCGCGACCGTATCGGCAGCGTGACCGAGGACTTGCCCGAGGAAGCGCTTGCTCCCGAGGTGCGCAAGGTCGACGCCGATTCCAACCCGATCCTGTTCCTCGTCGTCTCGCGGCCCGGCTGGTCGCGGCTCGAACTGAGTGACTATGTCGACCGCAATCTGGTCGACCGGTTCAGCACGATCGACGGCGTCGCGCGCGTCTTCGTCGGCGGCGAAGCGCGCCCGTCGATGCGCGTATGGCTCGACGCTAACAAACTCGCTGCGTTCCAGCTGACCCCGGCGGATGTCGAGAGCGCGCTGCGCACTCAGAATGTCGAGCTGCCTGCGGGACGTATCGAATCGCAGCAGCTGAACGTCACGCTGCGCGTCGACCGGCCGTTCGGATCGCCCGAGAGCTTCACGAGACTGGTCGTGGGGCGCGGGCCGGATGGCTATCAGGTCAAGCTGGGCGACGTCGCCAAGGTCGAGCAGGGGGCTGAAAACCCCTACACCACGTTCCGCATGAACGGGCAGTCGGCGGTGGGTCTCGGCGTCGTCCGCCAGTCCGGCGCGAACACGCTGGCGGTGGCCGATGCCGCGAAGAAGGCCGCGGCCGAGCTCGACCTGCCCGAGGGGATGACGATCACCGTCGGTTCCGACGATTCGCTGTTCATCGGCCGCGCGATCGAGGGTGTGTGGCACACGCTGGCCGAGGCCGCGGTGCTGGTGGTGCTGGTGATCTTCCTGTTCCTGGGGTCGTGGCGCGCGACGCTGATCCCGGCGGTGACAGTGCCGATCTGTCTGCTCGGCGCGTTCGCGGTGCTGTGGATGTTCGGATTCTCGATCAACCTGCTGACGCTGCTGGCGCTGGTGCTGGCGATCGGGCTGGTCGTCGACGACGCGATCGTCGTGCTCGAGAATGTCTATCACCGCATCGAAGAAGGCGAGCCGCCGCTGGTGGCTGCGTTCAAGGGCACGCGGCAGGTGGGCTTTGCCGTCGTCTCGACCACGCTGGTGGTGTGCGCGGTGTTCGTGCCGATCTGCTTCCTTGCCGGCCAGACCGGGCTGTTGTTCCGCGAGCTCGCGGTGGCGATGATCGGCGCGGTCGCGTTCTCGGGCTTCCTTGCGCTGACCCTGACTCCGATGCTGTGCTCGAAGATGCTGAAGAAGCAGCAGCGCGGGCGCTTTACGGGATGGATCGACGACCAGTTCCAGAAGCTCGAGGATTTCTACGGCCGCTGGCTCGACAAGGCGATCATCAGGCCGCTGATCCCAATGATCGGCGTCTTGCTGTTCCTCGGCGCGGCCGTGGGCGGGTTCCTGACGCTTCAGTCCGAACTGGCGCCGGCCGAGGATCAGGGCGTTGCGCAGGTACAGGTGAGCGCGCCCGAGGGCACCGGCTTCGACCAGATGGACCGGTACGTCACGCAGACGCAGGAAAAGCTGCTGCCGATGCTGAACGAGGGCACGGTGCGCACGGTGATCAGCCGCGTGCCGGGCGGGTTCGGCGCGAGTGACGATTTCAACAGCGGCATGTTCATCGTCTTCCTCAAGCCGTGGGAAGACCGCGAAAAGACGACGCAGCAGGTCGCGCAGGAGATCAACCGCATCCTCGCCAACGAGCCGGCGATCCGTGGCAACGCACAGGTGCGATCGGCGCTGGGGCGCGGGCGCGGCCAGCCGATCGGTTTCGTGCTCGCCGGCACGACCTATGAGGATCTGGCGAAGGCGCGCGACCGCATTCTGGCCGCAGCGGCGCAGAATCCGGGGATCATCAACCTCGATTCCGACTATAAGGAAACCAAGCCGCAGCTGCGGATCGAGGTCGATACGGCGCGCGCGGGCGATCTGGGCGTGTCGGTCAACGACGTCAGTCAGGCGCTGCAGACATTGCTCGGGTCGCGGCGCGTATCGACCTATGTCGACCGCGGCGAGGAGTATCGCGTGATCGTGCAGGCCGATGCTGCGGGCCGCGCGACGATGGCTAACCTTGCGACCATTCAGGTGCGTGCGCGCGACGGATCGCTGGTGCCGCTGTCGAACCTCGTCACCACGCGCGAAGTGTCCGGTCCGCGCGACCTTGGCCGCTATAACAAGCTGCGCG